>JBFZCB010000297.1:0-20310 GCA_041308165.1 Caulobacterales bacterium | reverse complement strand
CTTGGGCTCAGGTGCCTGGGCATCCTGGCCTTCACTGGTTGGTTCCGGAGCCGGCTCGGATGCCGAGGCTGGGGCGCGGGTCAGGAAGCCGGGCAGAGCCGAGGGACCATCCTCATGGTCGTTCTCCCGAGGCATCCGCGTGCGACGCGGCCGCTCTGTACGGGAGGGGGACTTTTCGGGTGATGCGATCTCAACGCCAGATTGGTCTTCAGTGATCGCCGTTGTCGCCGTCTCTTCAGCGGAGTCTTCAAACCTCTCGTTGGAGGGGGCTTCGCCTATGCCACCTTCAGCTTCAAAGCGACGATTGCGCTCCTCGCGACGACGCTCCCAGCGCTCGCGACGGGTCTCGCGGCGGAAGCCCTGTCCGTCTTCGCCGTCGGCGCGGGGCTCGCGATCCTGCCCCTCTCTGGCCTGCCCGTCTCTAGGCTGACTGTCTCTGGGCTGGCCTTCGCGGCCACCAGTGTCGCGATCCCTGTCGCGGCCCTGGTCCCGGTCACGCCATTCTCTCTGGCCGCCTTCACGGGGCTGCTCGTCGCGTGGCTCACCATTCTGGTGACCCCCATTCTGGCTGCGCTCAGCGGCCTGGTCGGCCGCCTTCTGGGCGGCAAGGAAGGCCGCAGCCTGGGCCCCGGATTCATCTTCGAAGTCGATATCGAAGCCCTGGTTGGATAGCTCCCGGGCCGCGATCTCGGACACGGGTCGCGCCGGCTGCAGGGCGCGAAGTACACGGAAATAGTGTTCGGCATGCTGGAGGTAGTTCTCTGCGAGCACCCGGTCACCCGATGCCCCGGCGTCACGACCCAGCTGGAGATATCGCTCATAGACAGTCTGGGCATTGCCACGGACCTTGATGTTCTCGGGGCCTTGCGAATCCCAGGACCTGTTGGGATTGGCACTGTTTGCGTTGGCGCCGCCACCGGGTTTCCGGTTGCGTCCGCGCTGCCGCTTCATGCCCTTGAAATCTCTCATTTGAGCTTACCGTGCTGGTGAGGGCCGCCGTCGGATGAGGACGGGCAAGGCCGAGTTCGTCATTCCGGTCGTTCGGGGCCTATCCCCGGTGCGATTTAATCGGAACCTTGTGCCACCCTGTGGTCCGCCAAGGCCCCACAGGCCCAGACCGTCACTGTTCCAGCCGCCATGTTTCTGGCCGGGAAGCCTGAACCGTTTGCGTATGGATGGGAGACATCTTTGCCTTAGCGCGGCTCGGTGCGGTTTCCAAGGTCAAATTGCACAGTCGGTCTACTGAGGTGCACACAAGGCTTTGATACAGAGCCCCAAAGGGTGGATTTCGGGCCCCATTACCGCCAGTACGGGATCGGGTCAGTCCTTTGGTATCGGGTTGAGGCGAGGGTCGGGTCCATTGGTGACCACGCGATCCCGATCGGCGAGATCCTTGACAATTTTTACGTCAGAAAAGCCCTGCGCATCAAACAGAGCCTTGACCTGAGGCCCCTGATCCCAGCCGATCTCGACTGCGAAGACTCCGCCAGGCCGGAGAATGCGCATGATCTCCGGAGCAAGCTCGCGATAGGCCTGAAGCCCGTCAGGACCTCCGTCGAGAGCCAATCGCGGATCATGATCGCGCACTTCAGGATCAAGACCGTCGATGTCGTCAGACGGAATATAGGGCGGGTTTGAGACAACGAGATCAAAACTGTTGTCGCCAAACCCTGTTGCCCATTCCGTACGCAGGAAGGCCGCACGTCCATCGAGGCCCAGGTTGGCGCCATTTTCGCGCGCAACCGCTAGAGCCTCGCTTGAGATATCGGTTCCAACACCTGTCGCTCCAGGCCGTTCGGACAGGATGGCCAGGAGGATGGCTCCCGATCCCGTCCCCAGGTCAGCCACTGTGAAGGCTTCGGTCTTGGCGTGGGCCAGAACAGCCACATCAATCAGGGTCTCTGTATCGGGGCGGGGGCTGAGGACGTCAGGCGTGACATTCAGCATGATCTTCCAGAAGCCCTTGCGGCCGAGAATGCGCGAGACCGGTTCGCGCCTCAGCCTGCGTTCGACCCAGGCTTCCAGCTGGGCCTGTTGTTGCGGACTGACCAGGCGATAAGGGTCGGTGAGGATGTCAACGCGGGTTGCGCCCGTTGCCGCCTCGACGAGAAGACGGGCATCAATCGAAGGACTGTCTATAGCTCCGGATTTCAGGCGGCTCTGGGCAGCCTTCCATGCGGTCAGAAGGGTGGGGGCTTTGGTATCCATCAGACGGTGGTTATCAAATCACAGCGCCAGAAGCGACCTCTGTCCATACCGGTCTGCGGGCCTGGAGTGGGGATAGAGTTTTCTGTTCGGGAACGGAGGTGCAACCCGGACCGTTTGAGCGAAGTGAGTTCGATTTTCTCAGCCATGACAGGGGCCGCGCCTTGACCGGAAAGCCGGTTTGCAAGGTTTCCCGGCCGGGCGGAGCCCGCCACGTCAGTGCCGTCTTTGGCGGTCTGGCTGTCGGACTGGCAGCCATCAGTCTCATCCAAGTTCTGGGTCGCCGGACGGAGCTGGGCCTTTGCCGCCACAGACCAGAAGGGCGCGCTCAGGCCGGGCTGAGTCCAGAAGATCATGAGGCCCGCGATCCCGGTCGCGGGCGGCTAGCCCGACGGCCTGAGCATATCCCGCGAAAGGGTTGGATCGACATCCTGTGGCGGACGGGAGGTGCCTATTTCGGTGATCGGGTCGGGTTCTTCTCTGGCGGCGTTACCTTCTTTGTTGTCCTTGCGATGTTTCCGACGCTGGCGGTCTTTGTCACGCTTTACGGTCTGTTCTCGGACCCTAAAGATGCCTGGGACCAGCTGCAGTTTTTGCACGCCGTCCTGCCATCAGATGTGGCCATCTTTCTCGGTGACCAGATGCAGCGACTGGCACAGAACTCCGCCGAGGAGATGACGCTCACACTCGTCTGGACCGCAGTCTTGTCACTCTGGGTCGCCAACACCGGGATCAAGACGCTCTTTTATGGTCTCAATGTCGCCTATCACGAGGTCGAGCGACGCAATATCGTCCATTACAACCTCGTCTGCCTGGCGTTTACGATTTCAGGGCTGGCTGCCGTCCTGATCACGGCAGGCCTTGTAGTCGGGGTCCCCGTTGGCCTGGGCCGGCTTGGCCTTGGCGAGACCTACAGGTTACTGGACTGGCTCAGATGGCCCGTCCTTTTCATGGGCTATGTCCTGGCCCTTACGGTTGTCTATCGGTTCGGTCCCTGTCGGGCCAGGGCCAGCTGGCGCTGGTTGACCCCCGGTGCGATCGCCGCCGCCTCCCTCAGTGTTGCAGTATCCTTCCTGTTCAGCGGGTACCTAGCCAACTTCATGCGGACCGACAGCTATGGCCCACTGGCCGCATTCATGGGCTTTTTCCTTTGGGTCTGGCTTTCGGTCCAGATGATCCTGATGGGGGCTGAGCTTAATGCCGAGATCGAGCACCAGACGGCGATCGATACCACGACCGGCCCCGAGCAGCCCCTGGGCAGACGAGGCGCACTCGTAGCCGATAATGTGGGGCCAAGGCATGGTTCGCCGGCGGCTCTGGCATTCACACTTAAATACGCCGAGGCCCTGGTCTACCGCCTGTCACGCTGGCCTGTAAGGTCGTGACCGCACGGTGAGCGTTTGGCCTCCGGCCCGGCTTCAGAAGAACAATGCGTCCGGTTTCTTTTCGGGCGGCAGGTCGGGCTCGATTCGCGGCCCGTCAGTGTCGCTGGGCCGGGGTCGGGCCGGTGGCGTGGTTCGGGCTGGCGGCGTGGTTCGGGCTGGCGGCGTGGTTCGGGGCGTGGTGGGCCGGGGCTGCTGTTGAGCCTGTGGCGTTACCGCTGGGCGTGCCGGATCCGGGGCCACGGGCTGTTGCGGCTGACTGTCATAGGGATCATCAAAGCTGCCCAACAGCTCTCCAACGGGGTCGTTACCGGGGAGGACGGGTGGGACCCACCCTTCAGGCATGGGGGGGCCATTGGGAATGGACTGTACGGCCAGACGAGGCAGGGCCGCCTCCATGAACCCTTTCCAGATGGCGGCTGGAGCTCCCCCTCCAGTGACGCCGCGCATGGCGGTATTGTCATCCTTGCCGACCCATACGGCTGTGACGAAGCCGCCCGTATAGCCAACAAACCAGGCATCCTTATAGTCCGAGGTTGTGCCCGTCTTGCCCGCCAGGTCCCGCCCTGCAATCGCCGCGGCACGACCCGTGCCCGACGTCACTACGCCGCGCAGCATCTCGTTCATATAGTAGAGCGAGGGGTTGTTGATCGCCTGTCCGGCCGCAGGGTCTCGACCTGCCCTCTGGTAGATAATTCGGCCCTGCGGCGTGCGGATGCGTTCGATCCCGGCAGGATCGACACGGCGCCCTCCATTGGCAAAGGCGTCGTAGGCCGTGGCCATATCCAGGGGCGATACCTCGACAGCCCCCAGGGCCATGGCCGGTTCGAGGCCGATGCGACTTGAGATCCCCAGGCGCCGGGCAGCGCGTGAGACGTTGTCGCGCCCGATCTGATCAGCAAGCGAAGCGGCCACTGTATTGGTTGACTGGGACACGGCCGTCGACAGGGTCATCGGTCCCGCAAAGGTTCCAGAATAGTTGCGTGGAGACCAGTTTCCGATCTGGACCGGCTGGTCGACAACCGGTGTCTGTGGCGTATAGCCGGCCTCTACCGCAGCCAGGTATACGAAGGGCTTGAAAGCCGAGCCGGCCTGACGTCTGGCGTCGACGGCCCTATTGAACTGGCTGTCTGCATAGGAGGCCCCGCCGATCATGGCCCGGACCCGTCCGTCGCCGTCAAGCGCCACAAGGGCCGCCTGCTCAACGCCCTTGCTCTGATCTCGGCTCAGGATACGGTTGACGGAGCGTTCAGCGGCAGTTTGCAGGGTCAGATCCAGTGTCGTCTCGACAATCAGGTCCTCGGTTGGCTCTCCAACCAGGCCTCTGATCTGCTTGTCGAGCCAGTCGATGAAATACTGGGCGTGTTGACTGGCCAGTGTTCGCGAAACCCGAACGGGCTCGGTTACGATCTGGGCGCGCTGCTCGGATGTGATGACCCCGGTCTCCACCATCTGATCCAGCACAACCGTGGCCCGGCCGGCCGCACGGTCGCTTTCCGAAACGGGAGAATAGCGGGACGGTGCCTTGAGGAGCCCGGCCAGAAGCGCGGCCTCGCCTACCGTCAGATTGCTGGCAGATTTGTCGAAATAGCGTTGGGATGCCGCCTCGATCCCATAGGCTCCGGCTCCGAAGTAGACCCGGTTCAGATAGAGGGCGAGGATTTCCTTCTTGGTGAATTTCAGCTCAAGCCAGACCGCGAGGATAAGTTCCTGGGCCTTGCGGCGCAGGGTCTGATCGGGGGTCAGAAACAGGTTCTTGGCGAGTTGCTGGGTGATGGTCGAGCCGCCCTGGACCACACGACCGGCCCGCACATTGGTGACCATGGCTCGGCTCATGCCGATCGGATCAAAGCCGGGGTGCCACCAGAAACGGCGATCCTCGATGGCAATAAAGGCCGCCGGCACATAGTCGGGAAGCGTATCCAGGTCCGCGGGCGGAGCCATCTGTGTGCCCCGTGTCGCAATCAGGGCCCCGTTGCGGTCCAGGTAGGTGATCGAGGGCTGGCGATCGACATTATAGAGACTGGACGTATCCGGCAGGTCGCGGGCGAACACGGCCAGGAAGACAACGGCAAAGATCAGTCCCCAGACCGCAAGCACCGAGCCCCAGTAGAACAGTCGCTGAAGCGGGGTTCGCGCTGCCCCGCCTGTAGCGCGGGCCCCGCCACCTGATCTGCCATTCCCCGGAGCCGCCATGGTTGTCCTCTTGCCTGCCAGGGGTTGTCTATCTGGCAATCGGTCTCATCGAAACGCCAATGTTGGTGAATGTATGATGAAGACCACGAGAGAGCGTGAGGGTTCAATTCGCCCAAAAAACGGCGTGAGGACAAATCGCCGGTTTTGATGCGGTCCGTCCTGGAACCCATGAGCCGGCTCCAGACCCTACCGGGCGTTCAGTTCAAAGGCGCAGGAAGCCTCGACAGGACCTACTGTCCCAGGAAGGCGTCCACGCGTTCGAAGAAGAGGCCCGGCTGATCAAACATGATGAAGTGGGCGCTCTCATCGATCCGCCTCAGGCTTGCGCCCGTCAGGTTCGCAAAGGCTGCACTGTACATCATGTCTGTAATCTGCGTGGTCATCCTGGGATCATTGAACTTGACATAGAGGACCTCGACGGGGGCCTTGATATTGGCCAGCTCAGGTCGCAGGTCGGTTACGATGAGTTCGCGATAGGCCGAAGACGAGACGGCCCGGTCGCTGGCTTCTGCGTCACTGATTGGCCCTGCCCTGAGGCTTTCGGTATTGATCATGCCCACGATGGAGGCTGTTGCCTGGGCGCGATAGGCGGCTTCCGGGGCGTTCAGCATCCCGGCATAGATCTGATCGGCAATAGGGGCGACCTGTTCGGCCGTTACCCCGGGTGCACCAAACATCGCCCCCATGAAGGGTATCATGTCGACCACCATGAGCCTGCCCACCTGGTCGGGGTAACGGGCCGCAAGCATCATCCCCATAGTCCCCCCCATGGAGTGGCCGATAACGGCAGGCCTGTTCAGGCCCATTTCAGAGATGTAGCGAGCGATCTCGGCAGCCACGGGGGCAGCGACTGGACCGGTGGCATTGGCCTTGGCCGGAGCGCCAGCGAAGCCCTGAACATGAATGCGGTGGATGCGGTATCGGCCGTCAAGGTGGGCGACGGTGGAGTCCCAGATCCTGGGAGAGGAAGACAGGCCGGGAATGAGGATGAGATCGGGAGCCCCTTGAGGGCCGTCAACTCTCACATGCAGGCGTTCAGAGACAAAATCGGCATGGCTGTGACCCGAGTGACTGCTGCTGGCCTGTGCCGGGCTGGCGTGGGCAGCATGCCCGATGTGGCCGTCCTGGGCGCAGGCCGAAACGGGCAGGGTCAACAGGCACAGGGTGGCGGCAAGGGCGGTGCGATTCATGGGAAACTCCTATGGCGGTAATGGCCGTTCTACGCCCTATGCTTTGTAATGTAAAGTGCTCTGCAATGATACAATGAGCGGCGCCGTTTCAGGCAAAGTTGGTCAAGTTCAGGCACAGTTGGTAAAGACAAAGACCATGAAATCCGTCGATGATTCAACCCTGCCCGAAACGCCTTCGCCAGCCGCAGCCCGCAAGGGGGCTGCGCCATTCGGCAGGGGATTCGTGCGTGATGCCTGGTATTTCGTGGCGCTTGCCCACGATATCCGACCGGGTTCTCTGGCGCGTCACATGGTGATGGGTGAACCTGTGGTGATCGGACGTACACGCGAACAGCCGGACGAAATCTTCGCCCTTCGAGACATTTGCCCCCACCGGGCTGCCCCCCTGTCCTCAGGGCGGCTCGTACACAGGCAGGCCGAAGGCGAGACGGTGGAATGCTGCTACCATGGCTGGCGTTTCCGAACTGACGGTGTCTGTGCTGCCATTCCCTCCCTTGCTGATGACCATGGCGTCGATTTTGGCCGGATCAGGGTCAAGGCCTATCCCGTCAGTCAAAGTCAGGGCATGGTCTTTGTCTGGATGCGAGGTGAGGGCCGAAGTCAGGCCGAGCCTGATCATGAGCCACCCGTGTTTCCTGGCGCGATAGGGTCCAGGCCCCACCTGGTCGAGACAAGGGTGTTTGAAAGCCACATCGACCATGCCGTGGTCGGCCTCATGGATCCCGCCCATGGGCCCTATGTGCATCAGCAATGGTGGTGGCGCTCGAAACGTTCGATCCATGAGAAGGCCAAGGCCTTCGAGCCTCGCCAGGAAGGCTTTGCCATGGTGCGCCACCCCCCCTCAACCAACAGCCGCGCCTACCGGATACTCGGCGGAGAGCCCGCCACGGAGATCTCTTTCCGGCTGCCAGGATATCGTTGGGAACATGTTCAGGTGGGCAATAGACAGGTTCTGGCCCTGACCTGCCTCACCCCGCTGACTGATACCTCCACACAGATCACCCAGCTTTTCTGGTCCGATCACTGGATATTCCGTATCGCCAGACCCCTGCTGCGCCTTGGGGTGAAGGCTTTCCTCAAACAGGATGGAGGGATGGTGGATCTGCAGAATGACGGACTTCGGCATGATCCATCCCTGCTCTGGATTGACGATGCCGACAGCCAGGCCAAATGGTATCAGCAGCTGAAACGCGAGTGGATGGCAAGCCGTGCTGAAGCCAGGCCATTCTCCAATCCCCTCAGGCCCACGACCCTGAAGTGGAAGAGCTGAGCCAGCCTGCCGGCAGACGCAGGCCCTGGCAAACAGCGGAGAGGTGAGGGGCCTTGGCTACCCTCAGTAAGTGACCCTTGCCGTTTGGAAGGCGGGGGGCGTCCTCATAATCTTAACCAGGATACCCTAGGGGGGAAGGAAGGTTTGGGTGAGTTTGAGAGACTGGAATGTCGGAATCAATGCGGCTGGCGGCACTCGACCGGTTCGAGATCCTGGACACGCCCGCAGAACCTCTTTTCGACAGTTTGACCGACCTTGCCGCCCAGACGTTCAGCGTCCCGATTGCACTCATCTCGCTGGTGGACAGTGAACGCCAGTGGTTCAAGTCCCGCGTTGGCCTTGATGTCGATCACACGCACCGGGACATTTCATTTTGCCAGCACGCGATCCTGTCCGATGATGTGTTCGTCGTCGAGGATGCGGCTCGTGACGCGCGGTTCTGCGATAACCCGCTCGTTGTGGGTGCGCCGAATATTCGATTCTATGCCGGGGCTCCGCTGATCACCCGTGAGGGTTTCCGCCTGGGAACGCTCTGCATCATCGATACAGTCCCCAGAGCCTTTGCCCAAAGCGATGCACTGCGTCTTCAGGCGATTGCCAGAAGCGTCATGCAGGCCGTGATCATGCGGCTCGACAGCCTCGAACGGGAACGAATCTCCATCGAAGTCGAACAGAAGGCTGAACTGCTCAGACAGGCTGAAGACATGGCTGGGGTTGGCACCTGGTCCTGGGATGTCGCCACGGATCGCACGCGCTGGTCACCTCAGGTTTATCGCATTCACGGCTATGATCCTGCAGACGAGCCCCCTCCACTGCAGGGTGTTCTCGAGAAATACCATCCAGACGACGCCAAACTGCTGGAACAGTACGTCTACCGAGCCCTCAAGGAGGGCAAGGATTATGGCCTTGAGGCCCGCATCTACCGCCCCGATGGCAGCATACGCCATGTGGTGGCACGCGGGTCCTGCCGCCGTGATACCGCAGGCGCTGTAACGGGTCTGATGGGAACCTTCCAGGACGTGACCGAGCATGTCGTCTCAGAGCGATTCATCCGTTCCCTAACCGACAACCTGCCCGGAATGGTGGGCTACTGGGATCACACACTGCACTGCCGGTTCGCCAATGCAGCCTATGGCGACTGGTTCGGACAGTCGGCTGAGGCCATGCTGGGCATGACACTGCAGGACCTTCTCGGACCCGAACTCTTTGCCTGTACCGAAGACCGTATCAAAGGGGTCCTGAAAGGCCAGCGTCAGTCGTTTGCCCGAACCCAGGTGAGGCCGAACGGAGACGTGGGCCATATCTGGGCCGACTATATCCCAGATATCGATGCGTCGGGGTGCACTCAGGGATTCTACGTCCTCGCAACGGACATCACAGATCTTCAGCAGGCGCAGGACAGTCTTGCCGCCACCAACCAGCTACTGGTCGAGGCCCGGGATGTCGCCGAGGCGGGCTCGCGCACCAAATCGGCCTTTCTGGCCAATATGAGCCATGAGCTCAGGACCCCCCTGACCAGTGTGGTCGGGTTTTCCGGACTGTTGAGCGCAAGTCAGAATCTGCCAGACAAGGAGCTCGGCTATGTCGAGAAGATTGCGACAGCCTCTGTCGCGCTTCTGAGCGTCATCAACGATATTCTGGACTATTCCAAACTCGAGGCGGATGCCGTTGAACTGGATCTCCAGGCCTTCGATCCCGGGGCCATGGTCAAGGGCGCACTGGAGATTGTGGAGGCCGACTGCCTTGCCAAGGGACTGGAGCTGGATCTTGAGATCGAGCCCGGTGTTCCTGTGGCCCTGCTCGGCGACGAAGGCCGTTTGCGGCAGGTTGCGCTGAACTTTCTGTCCAATGCCGTGAAGTTTACGCGCCATGGCCGGATCTCGTTGAAGATGGGTTGGAAAGACGGGCGGCTGAACATCGCTGTGAACGATTCAGGGATCGGTGTTGCCGCTGACAAGATCGACGCCCTTTTTGAGCGGTTTGTGCAGGCCGATACCTCAACAACAAGAATTTACGGGGGGACAGGGCTTGGACTTTCGATCAGCCGCAGGCTGATTGATCTGATGGGCGGCTTGATTGGTGTGGAGAGCAGGCCCGGTGAAGGGTCGACCTTCTGGCTTGAGGTTCCCCTTCAGGAGGCGTCCCCAGATGCCGTTTCAGGCCCGGCGGTCGGCATGGATATTAAAGCCCAGACCCGCATCCTGCTTGCTGACGACGTCGCGGCCAACCGGGACCTGGTCGGCGCCATCCTGTCCGGGCTGGATGTCGTTCTGGACACGGTCGAAGACGGTGCCGCTGCGGTTGAAGCGGCAAGGACCGGGGCCTATGACCTGATCCTCATGGATGTGCACATGCCGGTCATGGATGGACTGGAAGCGACCAGGGCCATCAGGTCCACGGAAGGCGCGCTGTCACAGACGCCGATACTGGCACTGACCGCCAATGTGCAACCGGATCAGGTCGAAGCCTGTCGCGATGCGGGCATGAGTGGCCATGTCGGCAAGCCCATCCGGGTCGATGATCTGATTGCCGCCATTGCCGGACAGCTCGAAGGGGCCTCGAAAGCCGCCTGACCGAGGACAGGCCAAGGGCTGGATCGCAGCGTAGGGTCCGAGCAGGCTCGTTCGCGCCTGTCTGTTCGTCAGGTTCGGCTGGGGAGACTGAAGCGGCAGGTCTCTGCCAAGACTGCCGTCAGTCACAGCTGCGACATGCCGCCTGAACGCAATGCGAGGCCCCAGCGCTGAATTCCTCCGTGCAATCCCGAACCCGATCACGGCCCGGGTTCAAGGGCTTTGACGCTGCTGGAGAGCCAGAACGCCGCCATCAGATGGGAGGCATCAGGCCTGGGGCCTGGGGGTGCACCTCACATCACCTGGATCTGAGCCAGTAACCTATTCGGGGCAGGTTGAGCTTGCCAGGATTACATCAAGCTGGCGCGTGATCTGGGCGCTGAGCTGTTCCAGTCCCCAGCCTTCATAGGCGGCGCGGCGATAGTTGGAGAGATAGGCTTCCCAGACCATATCGGTCAGGAGGTCCACATCGATGTCCTGGGAAAGCTGACTATGGGCTACGCCCTCGCGGAGGATACTGGCTATCACCTCCAGGATCGGGCGGATCGAGGCCTGGGCTCTCTGCTCAACCTCCAGCGGCTGGAACCAGGAACGGGCCACAATGGCCTGGAACAGGGGCAGTTGGTCCAGTGTCTCATGGTAGCCGGCAACCAGGGCGGATATCAGACGGTCGCGAGCCCGGCCCTCGCCCCGGGCGGTCTCAAGGGTCTTCGAAAGCCGCTCCATGTCTTCGTTCAGGACGGTTTCGAAGAGCTCGGCCTTGTCCTGGAAATTGGCGAAGACCGCGCCTGTGGACATGCCCGCATCGCGGGCGATATCGCGGATGGTCGCGGGCTCATAGCCACGCTCGGCAAAAAGGTGGCGGGCCGCATCCAGAACCTTCTGGCGCGTGCGAATCTTGGCGACCTGACGCCGATTGATGCGTGGCTGTTCGATTCCGGCTGAAGGCTGAGACATGGGAAGACACACTAATCATAAATCGAACGGTCAGAGCCGTCCGGGGGAGAAGAAATCCAGCGCACGACCCGCGTTCGCTGGAGCCGCGTTGTTCATCACGCAAGCATGACGAAATTGGGTCATAAAGGTTAAGCAGGCGGTCAATCCGCGTAGTAAATGCGGCTAAGCTTGCATATGCAAGCTTAGCTTTACTGTTTGAACAACCACGCCTTTTGCTTGCTCTCTCAGTTTCCAACCAGTGGTTGTGGCTTCCGGTTCGGTCCACGCAGGGCCCGCGTCGGTCGATGTCGACGATCCTCTGGTACAGCGGCCTGAAATACAGCCCGGAAGACATCGCGCTTTTCATGAATGGACGCCAAAACCAGCCCCATGGGGATGCCAATATCCACGAGCACATTCTCGGCGAGCTGCAGGCTCGCTTCGGTTGTTTCCGGCACAGCATCCGTCGCGCCCAGGCCATAGAGCCTTGCTGCGTGGCGATCATCGCGAGCCCGGGCAATCACGGGCATGTCGCTTCGAAGTGTTCTCGCTGCGATAACGACCTCGTCAACCTTGGAGGGCGCGTCCATGGTCACCACCACGGCCCGTGCCTGTTCGATCCCGCACAGCCGCAACATTTCGACCCGGCCGGCATCCCCATAATAGACATCAAGCCCATCCTTGCGGGCGGCAGCGACTGCGGTGGCGTCCGTATCCAGGGCGATGAAGGCCACGCCATGTTCATGGAGCAGTTCGCCAACAAGACGTCCCACACGACCAAAGCCGATTATGATCACCGCATCCTGGCGGGGGACGGGGGCTGGAAACGCGTTCGAAACCGCCGGATCCCTTTTTGACGATTTCGAGATCTTGCGTCCCAGCAGGGCCATCAGCGGGATCATGAACATGCTCAGGGTCGCAGAAATCAGAATGCTCTGGGTGAAACCGGGTGCAGCTACGCCCTCGACCATACCCGTTGTCAGAACCACAAAGGCGAACTCGCCTGCAGGCCCCAGGACGAGCGCCGTCTCGATCGCATTTCGAATACTGAGCCCCCAGGCCCGGGCCAGTCCGAAGATGACCAGTGCCTTCAGCCCTGTGATGGCGATCGCCATCCCGAAGACCTGGAAGGGATTGGCCGCAACGGCATCGAGATCCAGACTGATGCCAACGCCCACGAAGAACACGCCAAGGAGCAGCCCCTTGAAGGGTTCAATGTTGACCTCGACCTCCCTTCTGAATTCGGTCTCGGCGATCAGGAGACCCGCAATCAGGGCCCCGATGCTCATGGAAAGCCCGGCCGCCTGTGCCGCCATGCCGGTTCCGACGACCAGCAGCAGGCTCAGGGCGACAAAAAGTTCCTGGCCGGCACCGCTGCGCTTGCGGCTCTTGGCCACCGACCGGAACAGGGGACGCAAGACCAGACGGCCCAGCAGCACGATCAACCCCAGACCCAGTGCGGCAGGTGCCAGTGTCAAAAGAGCTCCGCCCAGGACCCTTGGCTCTAGAAGCCCACCGGGTACGGCCGCCGCGGCCAGAACGGTGACGGTGATCAGGATGGGAGCCACCGCCAGGTCCTGAGCCAGGAGCACCGAAAAGGTCGACCGGCCAACAAGGCCCCGAAGGCGGCCTTGTTCGGCCATGACCGGCATGACCACGGCCGTGGAAGACAGCGCAAGGCCCAGCCCCAGCACGGCGGCGCCTGCCAGTGACTGTCCCATGAGCATGAAGAGGCAGGACAGGGCGAGCGTGCAAAGGGCGATCTGGGACATGCCGAAACCGAAGACCAGCCGGCGCATGGACTTCAGCCTCTCCCACGAAAGCTCAAGGCCGATCATGAAAAGGAGGAAGGCAACGCCGAGTTCGGCAATCTGGGCAAACTGGGTCCGGTCACTGATCGTGAACCAGGATAGCCAGGGTGCGACCGGGGCCAGTCGGTTAAGGCCATCAGGCCCCAGCAGGACACCGGCAGTCAGAAAGCCCAGGACCGGGCTGATGCGCAGTCGGCTCAGGAGCGGAACCACGACGCCTGCTGCAGCCAGAAAGATCAGGAGATCCTTGTATTCGCCGCCGTGAGCGCCCGCCATCTCGCCTCCAGAAATCACTCGCCCCTAGCCTAAAGCATATTCCCGCCTGCCCGCATCCCGCAGGCTGGAAAAATATGCAGCCTTAAAGGCTCAGGATCACAATAAAGACCGGACTTGGAGGCGGATCAGGTCCGATCCTGCCGTCGTACGGGTCTGGTCTGTAAGCGACTGACCAGGCTGGGCCCGGGGTTCATGAATTTTTTGTAAGGCGACAGTCGGCCGGTCGGCCCTAGTGTCAGTTCACTGCGTTCTAGAAACGCCCCGTATTGACGCAAAATCTGGGTCCCACCATGAAATCACTTCTCATCGGAGCTGCGGTTGCTGCCCTGCTCCTACCAGCAGCTGCATTCGCGCAGGATCACGACCATGAGCATGCCTGTCTGAACGAGGACTGCACCATCGTTTCGCTGTTCGATGCTGCACCTGCAGATCCTGGCTTTACCGGTTGGCAGGGCATTGTGGCGCCTCGCTATGGAACATGGGGATTTGATGTTGACGGTATGGATCGCTCCGTCCTGCCGGGTGACAGCTTCATGCGCTTTGCCAATGGCAGTGCCCTGGACCGGATGGTCATTCCGGCAGACCGCACCAGCTATGGGTCATTCAACATCCTTTCGGATCTGTCTGAAAACCGGATGAAGGCCATGATCGATGGTCTGGTGGCGCGAACCGACCTTGTGGCCGGATCTGACGAGCAGAAGATTGCTGATGCCTATCGCAGCTACATGGATGTCGAGCGCATTGAGGCCCTGGATGCGGCTCCGCTGCAGCCCTATCTGGCCGCCATACGCCAGATCACGACCCATGATGAAATGGCAGCCTACATGGGTGTGCGTGCCCGACCCGGTGGATCCTTCTTCGGGACCGGTATCTCGATCGACCAGAAGTTCCCCAATCGCTATGTCGTGACGACAGGGCAAAGCGGCCTGGGCATGCCCAACCGGGATTTCTATCTCCTGCCCATCCATGCCGACAAGAAGGCCAAGTACGAAGCCTACACAGCCGAGATGCTGTCGATGATTGGCTGGGATGATCCAGCCGGTAATGCAGCGGCGATCGTGGCCGTGGAAACGGCGATTGCCCAGGCCCACTGGACGCCGATCGAAAGTCGTAATCGCGACCGCACCTACAATGAGGCCAGCATCCAGCAGTTGGTCAGCGAGGCCCCGGGCTTTGACTGGGTCGGGTATTTCGAAGCGTCAGGTCTTGGCGATGTGCCCCGCCTGGTCGTTCGTCAGAATACGGCCATGCCGAAAATCGCGGCCATCTTTGCGGACACACCGATCGAGACCCTGCGAGCCTGGCAGGCGTTCCGGACCGTGGATGCGGCCGCGGGCTGGTTGTCCAACCGATTCGAGACAGCCCGCTGGGGTTTCTACAGCCGCGATCTTGCCGGTCAGCCAGAGCAGCGTCCACGCGACAAGCGGGCTATCGGCTTCACCCAGGGCGGGCTCGGCGAAGCCATGGGCCGACAGTATGTGGCAGACTATTTCCCGGCCGAGTCCAAGGCCAAGATGGAAGAGCTGGTCGCCAACCTGATCCGCGCCCAGCGCATACGGATCGAAAATCTGACCTGGATGAGCCCGGAGACCAAGATCGAGGCACTGGACAAACTGTCCAAGTTCACCGTCAAGATCGGCTATCCGGACCGCTGGCGGGATTACTCCGCACTGGAGATCCGTGCGGACGATCTGTTTGGCAATGGTCTGCGCGAAGCCCAGTTTCAGTGGAACTATCAGCTCAACCGCCTGAATGAGCCGGTAGACAAGGCGGAATGGGGCATGACGCCCCAGACCGTGAATGCCTATTACAACTCAGCCAATAACGAGATCGTCTTCCCGGCGGCCATTCTGCAGCCCCCGTTCTTTGACCCGCAGGCAGACCCAGCTATCAACTACGGGGCGATCGGCGGGGTTATCGGTCATGAGATCGGCCATGGCTTTGATGACCAGGGCCGCAAGTCAGACGGTGATGGTGTGCTTCGCGACTGGTGGACACCCGCAGATGCGGCCAACTTCACGGCACTGACGACCCGTCTGGGGGCTCAGTATGACACCTATGAGGTCGCCCCGGGTTTCAACGTCCAGGGCGGACTTTCAATGGGGGAAAACATCGGTGATGCCTCCGGGGTTGCCGTGGGCCTGGAAGCCTATCGGCTTTCCCTTGGGGGGGCAGAGGCACCGGTCATCGATGGCTGGACGGGCGAGCAGCGTTTCTTCTTTGGCTGGGCCCAGGTCTGGCGCACGAAGTCTCGCGAAGAAGCCCTGAAGCGTCAGGTTGCAGTCGGACCCCACTCTCCGGCAGAGTTCCGCGTCATCGGGCCACTGCGCAATGTGGACGCCTGGTATGAGGCCTTCGATGTCCAGCCTGGGAGCCGCTACTACCTGCCTTCCTCTGAGCGCGTCCGGATCTGGTAACCGGAACCGGGATAGTCATGGATGGGGGCCGGCGCGGTGCGCCGGCCCTTTCCATTTTCAGTGCCTGCGGTCTTCTGGCTTCTCAGGCACGAAAAAGCCCGCTGCGGGGGATACATCGCAGCGGGCTTTCACGCTCTCTGTGGAGCGGACGTTTCCTCCCCGAAACGCCTACGTCCGGCGGCTGTGCCTGAGCACCGCGCCGATCGAGTAAGGCCAGATGCGCGTTTGCAGGGGGCTTCGTCAATCCGAAGCCGGACAATTTGAGACAGTTTTCTGAATGATCGTCGATAAGTCGGCGACTCTTTCCCTATATTATCGAAGGAGCTTCGATAATACGTTTCACCGTGGCGACGAGTTCATTCCGGGCTACCGTCTGCTGGCCGGGACGGGCGGCCTTCCAGGCTTCATTGTCTGTCAGGTTCGAAGCTGCCTGACGGCCGGCATCCAGATCTTTGATGGTCACAAGACCGGCTGAAATCTCGTCTCCACCCAGCATGATGGCCGCAGGTGCTCCCCTCCGGTCAGCATATTTCATCTGCGCCTTCATGCCGGCACGGCCGAGATAGACCTCGCACGCGACACCTGCCCCTCTCAGTTCTGCCGCAGCCCGGAAATACTCGCCCATGTCCTCTTCGGAGAAGGCGATCACGACGACGGGCCCACGGGCTTCGGAGGCCAGGGCCCGGCCGGCCGCCGAAAGGGCGGAAGCCATACGGGATACACCAAACGAACATCCTGTGGCCGGGATGGTCTGTCCGGTGAAACGGGCCACCAGATCATCATAGCGTCCACCACCGACGATCGAGCCGAAGCGAACCGCTCGTCCCTTTTCATCTCGCGTGTCGAGGAGGAGTTCGGATTCGAATACCGCTCCAGTATAGTATTCGAGGCCTCGAACAACCGCCGGGTCGATACGGGCAGCCTCGCCCACGCCCATGGAGGTCAGGGCCGCATCGATGCGAGCCAGATCCGACAGACCTACCGCCCCGGACGGTGTAGCGCCGACGACAGCATCGAGCGCATTGAGTACCTGGCTGCGCGAGGTCCCACTCTCTATGGCGAGGTATGCAAGGACAGCGTCGATTCCAGATCGGTCAAGCCCGGCTCCCTTGGTATAGTCGCCGGACTCGTCCAGACGTCCTTCACCCAGAAGAAGGGCCACGCCCTCAGGTCCAAGCCGATCCAGTTTGTCGATAGCCCTGAGCACGGCCAGGGTCTGGCCGGATGTTGTGACCCCGGCAGCCTCAAGCACGCCGTTCACAAGTTTACGGCTTGCGACTTTCACGACCGTGCGCCCTTCGCCCAGTCCGAGTGCCTCAAGGGCTTCAAGGGCCATGGCTATGATCTCGGCATCGGCCTCGGGGCGATCCGAACCCACGGTATCGGCATCGCACTGGACGAATTCGCGGAAACGGCCCGGGCCAGGTTTCTCGTTGCGGAAGACGGGCCCATGCGCATAGCGCCTGAAAGGCTTGGGCAGGGTTTCCCAATTCTGGGCCGCAAACCGAGCAAGCGGAGCCGTCAGGTCATAGCGCAGAGCCATCCACTGCTCATCATCGTCCTGGAGGGCAAATACACCCTCGTTTGGCCGGTCAGCATCAGGCAGGAACTTGCCAAGGGCATCAGCGTATTCGAACGCCCCCGTTTCAAGAGGCTCAAACCCCCATTTCTCATAGACCGCCGATACGCTGGTCACAATCCTGCGCTCGGCGATCAGGTCGCGCCCGCGACGGTCAACGAAGCCTCTGGGGCTTCTGGCCTCTGGGTGGATTGCAGGGCTGGTCGGCGAAGGAGCGTCTGTCATGACGCGCCGATTAAGCCATGTCCCCTGATCCGGCAACGACAGCGACATCCGGAAGGGTTTGAAGTCTATCGACCGCTCAGGACACCAAGTCGGTCATTGACGGTTTGCGGCGACTTCTGAAATGCAATGAAGGCAACGCACAGGCCCGACCAAAGCGCGTAGCTTATGCCAACCAGGGTGGCGACCGGCAGGCCGGCTACCCCGTAGATCAGGAGTGTGGTCTCGGTCGCGCCCAGTCCCTGCATGGCACTGCCGGACTGAAACCAGCCCAGGATCACCATGATCAGCGCCATGACGACCTGAAGCAGGGCCGCGAGCAGCCCACCCCAGAGCATGAAGCGCCAGACTACGCCCAGGCGCGTAGCGGGACGTCCAGTTCGCGCATGTCCGCGGGCCATGAACCAAAGACCCAAGGGCACGGCGGCAATACCAATCACCAGCAGGACCAGACGCCAGTCGGTATCAATACCTGGCAACCAGTTCGCAGGCGGCCATATCAACAGGGTGATGATGAGAGGGGGCCACATGATGGCCGCCACAGCCGCCAGCGGTCTTGCCAGGGGCGCGCGTCGCCACTGGACCTGGACCTGGCCGGGGATGTCCTCGGGACGATCAA
Organism: Caulobacterales bacterium; assembly: GCA_041308165.1. Classification (GTDB taxonomy): domain Bacteria; phylum Pseudomonadota; class Alphaproteobacteria; order Caulobacterales; family Caulobacteraceae; genus Brevundimonas. Next base: position 1,637 of record JBFZCB010000297.1, on the reverse strand, counting down.
AGCGAGGAAGCTTCACTCCATCACCGCGTAGGCAGGGGCACGGGCCCGGAATAATCATAAAAGCCGCGCCCGCTCTTGCGACCCAGCCAGCCGGCCTCAACGTATTTTACGAGCAGGGGACAGGGCCGGTATTTTGAATCCGCCAGTCCATCATAGAGCACGTTCATTATGGCCAGGACCACATCAAGCCCCATGAAATCCGCCAGTTCGAGCGGCCCCATGGGATGGTTGGCCCCCAGTTTCAGCGCCTTGTCGATCGAGGTTACGTCCCCGACACCCTCATAGAGCGTGAAGATCGCCTCGTTCATCATGGGGACCAGGATGCGATTAACGATGAAGGCTGGGAAGTCCTCGGCATTGGTGGTGGTCTTGCCAAGGCTTTCCGCAAAAGCGACGGCAGCTTCATAGGTGGCTGCAGACGTCGCAATGCCCCGAATGATTTCGACCAGACCCATGACCGGAGCCGGCTTCATGAAGTGCAGGCCAATAAAACGGTCTGGACGGTCAGTTGTTGCCGCCAGACGTGTGATCGAAATCGATGACGTATTGGAAGCAACCAAGGTATTGGGGCCGAGATGCGGCGTAAGGGATGCGTAGAGGGCCTTCTTTACGCCCTCATCCTCGACGGCGACCTCGATAACGAGATCTGCAGAGCCAGCCTCGGCAAGGCTCTGGATCGGCGTGATCCTGGCAAGTGCGGCATCGGCATTGCCTTGATCCAGGCTTCCCTTGGCCACCTGGCGCGCCAGGTTGGCAGCGATTTCGCCAAGAGCAAGCGTAACGCGTCCTGGTGCCACGTCATAAAGGCGCACCTGATAGCCACCAAGGGCTACGGCGTGGGCTATGCCGACGCCCATCTGGCCTGCGCCGATTATGGCGACTGTCGCAATGGTAGTCATTCGGTCGGTATGCCGTTCGGCCTCGTTTACTGAGTGCCGCACCTTAGAAAGCTGGGGCGCGGGCGCAAGGCTGGAATCCGATCTGAAGTAAAACTGTGGCTTTCAGGTCGGTATGTTAGCCGGTGGAAATCAATAAACCAGGCCGAGGGCAGCCATCCGGGCGGCCGGCAACAGGTAGGATTGAACACCACTGATCAGAATCCAGGCGATGATGGGGGTGATATCAAGCCCGCCTAGAGAGGGAATAAACCGACGCAAGGGTGCCAGGATCGGGCCTGTTATCTGGTCCAGAACACTGGCCAGTTGGGCCACGAAACGGTTGCGGTAGTTGATGACATCAAAGGCGAACAGCCAGCTAAGGATGGCATTGATGATGATCGCCAACAGTAACAGGCCCAGAATGGCATTGGCGACGAAGAACAGAAAATTGATGGCAGCAGCGGCTAGGTCCACGGGTGGGCTCCGGTTGAATCAGGGATATCTAGATGGAAATCTCTGACTATGCGACAGGACGAAACGCGCAGATTGGTCTGCAGCTTGATTTTAGCCCCGGCCCTTGGGCTATGAGCCGCTACCCGGGTCTAGGGGCAAGCCCCGTTGACACCTCAGGACGGGCCTGACTATTCCCTTTCCACCAGGGCCGCATGGGCGGATCAAATGTTGGGGCCGTAGCTCAGTTGGTAGAGCGCGTCGTTCGCAATGACGAGGTCAGGGGTTCGATTCCCCTCGGCTCCACCA
>JBFZCB010000296.1:0-6215 GCA_041308165.1 Caulobacterales bacterium | reverse complement strand
GACCTTTCGGAGCCTTTCCAACATGACCGTTACCACCGTCGGCCTCGATGCTGACGATACACTCTGGCACAATGAGACCATCTTCAGGCTGACCCATGCCCGTTTCATTGACCTTCTGGACGATCACGGCGACCCCGAAACGATCGAAGCGAGGCTGGCCGAGACCGAGAGGCGAAACCTGCGCCTCTATGGCTATGGCGTAAAGGGCTTCACCCTCTCGATGATAGAAACAGCCATGGAGCTTTGCGATGGAGGCGCGCCGCCCGAAGTGGTCCGTGAGATCCTCGCGGCAGGGCGCGAAATGCTGGCCCATCCGGTCGAGACGCTCCCGGGCGTCGATGAGACCCTTGCCCTGCTTTCAGAACGCTATCGGCTGGTATTGATTACCAAGGGCGACCTGCTCGACCAGGAAAGAAAACTGGCCGCCTCAGGACTGGGCGATCTGTTCGTGGCTGTCGAGATTGTCTCGGAAAAGGAACAGCAAACCTATGAGCGCATTTTTACAAGACACGGAAGCGGGCCCCAGGACGCGGTGATGGCCGGCAACTCCATGAAGTCCGATGTCCTTCCCGCCATCCAGGCTGGAGCTTACGGGGCCCATATTCCCTATGCCGTCACCTGGGCCCATGAGCTTGCAGATGCACCCGAAGGTCACCCCCGCTATGGCTCGCTAAGCCGGATCGGAGAGCTTCCGGACTGGATCGAGGCCATGCAGGGCCGTTAGGCGGCCCCAAACACCTGTCAGTGCATGAAGAGACGCACCGGTTTGCGGATTCGGCCTTGCCCCCCTGCCCCCCCTTCTCTAGACGGGCCGCTTAACCGACAACCCGACGGAACGGCCGCGATTCTCCGCGCCGAGCCTTCGCGCGCATGCAGAGGATGATGCCAAGGTGTACGAGGCCGAGATCAGCCACGAAGAACACGACGCCATGGTGCGTGCGGCTCTGGCTGAGCAAGGCGATACAGGAATCACACCCCGCCACACCCTGTTCTACTTCAATGGTGACGGCGATCATGACGACCTTAACGAAGTGGCCCGGAGAGCGGGTTTCGTGACACGGGGGTCGGGCGAAAGCACTGTGCTTGAGACTACTATGGCCGTGGACGAGCAGACGTTCTCCCCGGTTTCGGCAATGATGCAATCCTGGGCTGCGGCCTTCCAGCTGGACTATGACGGCTGGGAGTGTGCGGTCGTGACAAACTGAAGAAGAAGAAGCGGCCCAGATGCCCAAACGCACAGACATCAAGTCCATCCTGATCATCGGCGCAGGTCCGATCGTTATTGGTCAGGCCTGCGAGTTCGACTATTCGGGCGTTCAGGCCTGCAAGGCGCTCAAGGCCGAAGGCTACAGGGTCATTCTGGTCAACTCGAATCCAGCCACGATCATGACGGATCCCGAGGTGGCCGACGCCACCTATATCGAACCGATCACGCCAGCCTTCGTCGAACGCATCATTGCCAAGGAACGTCCGGACGCACTCCTGCCGACCATGGGCGGACAGACCGCACTCAACACGGCCCTGGCCCTGGACGCATCGGGAGCGCTGGAAAAATATGGCGTCGAGATGATCGGTGCCCGGGCCGAGGTCATCGACAAGGCCGAGGACCGTCAGAAGTTTCGTGACGCCATGGACACGCTCGGTCTGGAAAGCCCGCGCTCCAAGGCCATCCATCACATTGACGAGGCTGAGGAGGCCCTGGCCTTCGTTGGCCTGCCGGCCATCGTCAGGCCAAGCTTTACCCTCGCAGGTACGGGTGGCGGCATCGCCTACAATATCGAGGAATACCGCGAAATCGTCGAGCGCGGTCTGGATCTGTCCCCAACCACCGAGGTCCTGGTCGAGGAGAGCGTCCTGGGCTGGAAGGAATATGAGATGGAGGTGGTTCGCGACAAGGCGGACAACTGCATCATTATCTGCTCCATCGAGAACATCGACCCGATGGGCGTCCATACTGGTGACAGTATCACGGTCGCCCCGGCGCTGACGCTTACGGACAAGGAGTACCAGCGCATGCGCACGGGCTCCATCAATGTGCTGCGCGAGATCGGTGTCGAGACCGGCGGCTCCAATGTGCAATGGGCCATCAATCCCGCTGACGGCCGGATGGTCGTCATAGAGATGAACCCGCGGGTGTCGCGCTCATCGGCCCTGGCTTCCAAGGCGACCGGATTTCCCATCGCCAAGGTCGCCGCCCGCCTCGCGGTAGGCTACACGCTCGATGAGCTGACCAATGACATCACAATGGTCACGCCGGCGAGCTTTGAGCCGTCGATCGACTATGTCGTCACCAAGATTCCACGGTTCGCATTTGAGAAGTATCCCGGTGCGGAACCTCACCTTTCAACCTCGATGAAATCCGTGGGCGAGGTCATGGCCATCGGCCGGACCTTCCAGGAGTCCATGCAGAAAGCTCTGCGGGGCCTAGAGACCGGGCTCAGCGGTTTCGACGACATCGAGATCGAGGGCGTTATCGGTGCCGAAGACGATGCTGCGGTCCGTGCGGCTGTGATCCGTTGCCTGGGCCAGCCCACCCCGGACCGGATCCGTGTCATCGCCCAGGCCTTCCGCCACGGCCTTACTGTGGACGAAGTCAACGCGGCCTGCGCCTATGAGCCCTGGTTCCTGCGCCAGATTGCCGACATCGTGCGCGAGGAAGGTCACCTGCGGGTCAAGGGCCTGCCCACCGAGCCCAACGCGTTCCGCCGCCTCAAAGCCAAGGGCTTTTCCGATGCGCGGCTGGCCATGCTTACGGGCAAGGACGAGCGCTCGGTAAGGGCGGCCCGAAGGGATCTCAAGGTCCGTCCGGTGTTTAAGCGGATCGATACCTGTGCGGCCGAGTTCGCCTCGGCGACAGCCTATATGTACTCAACCTACGAAACCGGTGCCCTTGGCCAGACCCCCGAGTGCGAGGCCAAGCCGTCAGACCGCAAGAAGGCCATCATCCTGGGCGGCGGTCCCAATCGCATCGGTCAGGGTATCGAGTTCGACTATTGCTGCTGCCACGCAGCCTTCGCCTTTGCCGACATCGGCATTGAATCGATCATGGTGAACTGCAACCCCGAGACCGTTTCAACCGACTACGACACCTCCGACCGTCTCTATTTCGAGCCCCTGACGGCCGAAGATGTGCTGGAGTTGATCGAGGTCGAGAGATCAAACGGCAATCTGATCGGTTGTGTCGTGCAGTTCGGTGGCCAGACCCCCCTGAAGCTTGCCCATGCCCTGCACGAGGACGGTATCCCGATCCTGGGCACAACTCTCGATTCTATTGACCTGGCCGAAGATCGTGAACGCTTTCAGGCCATGCTTCATGAAATCGGCCTGATGCAGCCGCCGAACGGACTGGCCCGTTCTGCCCAGGAGGCAGCCGACAAGGCCGAGGAAGTTGGCTACCCGGTCGTGCTTCGTCCCTCCTATGTTCTGGGTGGACGTGGCATGATGATCGTCCATGACCGCGAGCAGCTTGACCGGTTCGTTGGTGAAGCCATGCGCGTGTCAGGCAATGATCCCGTGCTGATCGATCATTATCTAAACCGAGCCACTGAGGTCGACGTCGACGCCCTTTGTGATGACGAGACCGTCTTCGTAGCTGGAGTTCTCGAACACATCGAAGAGGCGGGTGTACATTCCGGTGACAGTGCCTGTTCGATGCCACCCTGGTCTCTTTCGGCAGAGACCGTGGCCGAACTGAAGCGACAGACCGAGGCCATGGCCCGTGCGCTCAAGGTCCGGGGCCTGATGAATGTTCAGTTCGCCATTGAGGAACCCCATTCGGCCAACCCGCGCATCTTCGTGCTGGAGGTAAACCCTCGCGCCAGCCGCACGGCTCCCTTTGTGGCCAAGACCATCGGACAGCCCATCGCCGCCATTGCTGCCAAGGTCATGGCTGGCGTACCGCTCAAATCCTTTGGGCTGACTGACCTCCCCTATGATCACATCGCTGTAAAGGAAGCCGTCTTCCCCTTCGCCCGCTTTGCCGGGGTTGACACCATATTGGGTCCAGAGATGCGCTCGACCGGCGAGGTTATGGGGCTGGACTGGAAGCGCGACGACGAAGACGACATGGGACCTGCCTTTGCGCGAGCCTTCGCCAAGTCGCAGATCGGAGGCGGCACCACGTTACCGATCGCCGGAACCGTCTTTGTATCCGTAAAGGAGGATGACAAGCCGTTTGTCGTCGAAGCCGTGAGAATACTTCTGTCGCTGGGCTTCACCGCGATCGCGACCGGAGGCACGCGTGATTATCTGATTGGCCAGGGTCTCGATGTGGGTCTGGTCAAGAAGGTCCTCGAGGGTCGTCCAAACATCGTCGACGCCATGAAAAATGGCGAAGTCCAGCTGGTGTTCAACACCACAGAAGGCAAGCAGTCCCTCCAGGACAGCTTCTCGCTCCGGCGCACCGCACTGATGATGAAGATTCCCTACTACACGACCGCCGCAGGGGCAGAGGCCGCTGCCCGGGCCATTGTCGCGGTCAAGGCCGGAGATCTGGATGTAAGGGCCATTCAGGAATACGCCTGACTTGCCCTCTGGCGCATGACCGCTAAGGTCCCTCCAGTTTCTGGGGGGTTTTCATGAAGCGGATCATTCTGTCGACGGTAGCTTGCGCTGCCCTGGGCTTGGCAACACCGACACTGGCTGCCGGGCCTGCGCATATGCATGCGCCAGCGCCCGCTCTCGAACGCACCGCCCTCGGTCTGGAGCGGCCATTGTCTTCCTCGCCGATAGCGGATCCGGCACTGAGGGCCGCAGTCAAGGCGGACTATGATGCCAATCTTGGCAGCCTGTTCGACTGGTTCCACCGCAATCCGGAATTGTCTGGCCTAGAAATCCAGACCGCAGCCCGCATGGCCAGCGAACTGTCAGCGCTCGGCTATGAGGTCACGACCGGCGTCGGGGGGACCGGCGTGGTGGCTGTGCTCAGGAATGGGGCAGGACCGACGGTCCTGATCCGGGCGGATATGGACGGGCTCCCACTCGAAGAGCGTTCAGGTCTGACCAACGCCTCGACCGCGCGGCAGGTCGATGTCGACGGGGTGGAAAAGCCGGTCATGCATGCCTGCGGACACGATGTGCATATCACTGCGCTCGTCGGCACAGCCCGTCAGATGATGGCCAGACGGTCCAACTGGTCCGGCACCCTGGTATTGATCGCCCAACCGGCCGAGGAAACCATTTCCGGTGCCCGGACCATGATCAATGACGGCCTCTATTCGCGCTTCCCCAAGCCCGATTACGCCCTGGCCTTCCATGTTTCCGCAGACATGGCAGCAGGCAGGATTTCTGCACCCCTCGATATCGTCGCCTCCAGCTCCGACAGTCTTGATATTGCCGTAAGAGGGGTCGGAACCCACGGTGCCTATCCCCATCTCGGCGTCGACCCCGTGCTGGTCGCCTCCCAGATCGTCGTTTCGCTGCAGGCTCTGAGGAGCCGAGAGGTCAATCCTTTGGAAGGCGCTGTCGTCACGGTCGGATCGATCCATGGCGGCATCAAGCACAACATCATCCCAGAACAGGTAGATCTGCAGCTGACCGTCCGCTCAGATGGTCCAGCCGTACGAACACGGCTGCTCGACGGCATTGACCGGATCTCGCGCAATACGGCCCTAGCCCTTGGCGTGCCGGAAGAGCGCCTGCCCATTGTCAGACGGTCCGCAACACAGACTACACCGGCCACCATCAATGATACCCCGACAGCCCAGCGTGTGCGTGACCTGTTTAGCGCCTCATTCGGTCCGGACATCCTTCAGGACACCCCGCGGACAGGAATGGGTGCTGAGGATTTCGCCTATTTCGTCACGCCTGAAAGCGGGGTCCGGGGCGTCTATTTCAGTGTCGGGGGCACGCCTGAAGCGGAGCTGGCCGGGGCCGCAGGCCACCACTCACCCCTGTTCAAGGTCGCACCCGAACCTTCGGTAACCTTGGGAATCGAGGCTTCGGTTATCGCTGCAGAAGGGCTGATGCCCCGGGTGGCAAACTAGGGTCGCACCAGAAGATCACCCCGCTGGACTGCACCTTTTCATCTGCCTGACTGGCTCGGCCCGGCCGAGGCCTTGTCCTCAGGTGCATGCGTCGGACGAACCGGGTCCGGGTTACGATTGTGGACTGGAGAAAAGCGGTTTCAACCTGGCGACCATTCAGGTCGCCAGGGACGAAGGGTCCCCCACCTCGGACTGTCCCTCAGCAGGCTCATCGTCAGCTGGCCTGCCCTC
>JBFZCB010000295.1:0-14614 GCA_041308165.1 Caulobacterales bacterium | reverse complement strand
GAGCCACCTGGCGACTGAAGGATTAGGCCAACGGGTCAAATCAGGCCGTTCACTGGATTCGGGTTTGGCTGGCCCTGCTGTCCGCGAGCCGGACCTCCCGCGGTGGATGAAAACCCTGGGTCGAGACTTTGCCTGACGGGACGAAGGTCTGTGACGCCCCGGGCAGCTATCAGAACAGGACCGCTCGGGGCGTCAGTGCCAGGCCATTCGAGCGGCGCCTGTCGGGGACTTGGTCAGCGTCGCATCAGCTCATCAGCCAGGGCCGCGGTCAGGTAACCATCGGCCAGGCGGCCATTGGCCTGCTGCCAGCGACGCAGGGCGTTGCGGGTATTGGTGCCGACCACTCCATCGACGCCGCCTGTGTCATATCCCAGGCGGGTAAGGGCGGCCTGGGCCCCCAGTCTCTGCTCGCGCGAAAGCGGCGCATCTGCTGGCCAGGTCGCAACAAGGCCCGGACGGCCCTCGATGCCATCTGCGGTCAGGCCTATGGCCAGCGCATAGCTGACCGAGTTGTTGTAGCGCCTGATGACATAGTGATTGGGCAGGGCAAGGAATGCGGGACCCCTAGCGCCCTGGGGCAGAAGGATGGTGGAGGCTTCTGCGGCTTCAGCAGGATTGGGAGAGCCGTTGCGGGCAATGGTGACACCCCGGGCTGCCCAATAGGACCAGGGCTGGCGTGAGCTTTCCGCTTCGGCATAGTTGAATCCGCGGGGAAGTATGACTTCATAGCCCCAGCGCTGTCCCCGCTTCCAACCCGCCTGTGAAAGTAGATTGGCCGCCGAAGCCAGTGCATCGACTTCAGAGCTCCAGATATCAACCCTTCCATCACCATCGTGGTCGACAGCCAGACGCAGATAGTTGTCCGGCATGAACTGGGTCTGGCCCATCGCACCCGCCCAGCTCCCGACAAGGCCCGCACGGGACCGCCGTCCGTCAACGACGATATCGAGGGCATGCTTCAGTTGACCCTCGGCCCAATCTCGTCGGCGGCCATCATGAGCAAGCGTGGCTAGGGAGCGAATAACGTCCTTATTCCCCTGGATCTGGCCGAAACTGGACTCCAGCCCCCAGATCGCCACCAGGATTTCGGACGGAACGCCGTAGCGCTGCACGACGCTCCAGGGGACGATGTCCGATCGGCGGCGCGCCTCGGCTACACGCCCGGCACTGACAGTGGTCTGAACATAGGCACCTGCCGGGCGGCTGAACTCTGGTTGTGCCCGATCCAGCCTTACAACGTCCGGATCGGGGTGAACTCCCGCAAGCAACTGTTCGTAGGCGTCCCGACGCGCCCCTCCATGGCGCGACAGGAAGCCGCGTTTCCACCCCTCAAAGCCCGGAGCGTCAGGAGGCGCCGTAGCCAAGGCTGGCGAGGGGACGGGTCCTCCTGCCATGCCGCTAGCCACGGGCTGCGCTATGGCCGTGGGCGGGGAAGACGTGGGTGGGGAAGACGGGGGTTGCGGCGTCGCAGGTGCCAACACTGGAAGCACAGGGGCACAGGCGGCGACACATAGGAGGAGTGACAGGCGGTAGGACGAGCGCATAGGGCCAGTCTTAGGGGTGTCCGCGCTGCATTGGCAATCACAAGAGCGACAGAATTGCGCTTCGGAATCTGGGGCGAACACGCGAGCTTGGGCGATGGAGCAATGCGGTCGGTTCTCTTCGGATAAGGGCTCCCTGCCTGTGGGCTCAGGCGGCTTGAAGCGGCCTGTTTGACAGCGGACGTTAGGGTTGTGAGCAGGTCCCGACTTCATGCCGAGCGCAGGGCTGCAGGCCGGTTGACGTTGCGGGCTCGACTCTCTATAGGCACCGCTCCGCCGCAGGCTTGCTTGCGGCTCTTTTATTTCGCTTTACCTCAGGACGACGACCATGAAGGTCCGTAGCTCGATCAAGTCGCTGAAGACACGCCATCGCGATTGCAAGGTCGTACGCCGTAAGGGTGTTGTGTTTGTAATTAACAAGACCGACCCGCGCTTCAAGGCGAAGCAGGGCTAGTCTAGAGCCTTTCCCGGCGTGTGCCAGTTGTATGGTGCACGCCAGGTCCGCAAGATGTCCACAGGCTACGGGCTTTGTCCGTGGCCTTTTTCGTGTTGACGGTTGAGGTTGGGCGCTGCCTATGGTTAGCGTCCGCGCCTTGATTTCCGGAGAGTAAAACATGGCCGACGATGCCGCATTCGACGCCTCACCTGACGTCCTCAATGCCACGGCGCAGGGACGACTGCGGTCAATAATCGAGCGGCTGGAAAGGCTTGAAGAGGACAAGCAGGCTGTGATGACCGACATGAAGGAGGTTTTTGCCGAGGCCAAGGGCGAAGGCTATGACGTAAAAGTCCTTCGTAAGGTCATACGGATAAGAAAACAGGACAAGGCCAAGCGCCAGGAAGAAGAAGCCATCCTGGATCTCTATCTGTCAGCACTTGGAGAGGTCTGACACTGAAACGAAAGACACCGATAGGGCCGGGCAGGGGGCTAAAATCTTCCCCTGTCAATCCATTCGAGGCCGAGAGGCGGGCAGCACAGCGAGCCGCGCTTAACGCCCTGAGACGCGCCCGCCGCTCAGCTGAGCAGGCGGGCGTTTCCTTGTCTGATTGGGAGGGTGAGTTTCTCGATTCGGTCGATGAACGGATTAGGGCCCACGGGCGCGCCTTTGCGGATCCCGAACTCGGAGCTCCTGGAAAGGCGCTTTCCGTAATGCAGGGACGCAAGCTCAAGGAGATCATGAGCAAGGCCAAGGGCCAACCGTCGTCGGGTCCCGCCCGGGCGCGTGAGCGGAAGGAAAGATAATACTGGCCTGAAGGGCCCTCAATACTCCGCCAGACCCGCCTCTCAGCTCCAGGAAGGCAAACCCTGGCCTAGAAAAGGACCTTGCGCAGGTTGATGCGAATGATCCGGCCTTGTGGATCCAGGAAGTCAGGTTGGTAGGTGAAAGGGAGTGGGCCAGAGCTGCTGACGTCCACGCGCGTATCAAACAGGTTCTCGATGCCAAGGCTGACGCGAGAGCCCTTCAGGATCGGAAACTTCGCGACCCATGTGGTGCGCGCATTCAGGTCGGCGAACATGTTCAGGTTGACTGTAGCCTGGCTGCCGAAGCTCAAGTCCTGATTGGAAGTGGTACCGTTGATGCGCGTACCGTCGCGCCAGTTGGCGTTTACAAATCCGCCAAACCCGTTTCGGAACACGCCGCCCTGGAGCTGGATTTCATTGCGAGAGACCCCGCGGGCGCTTGTCGATCCACCATCAAGCTGGTCGATGACAGGAAGTCCCTGACGAATGACGATCTCATCCTGAAGCCGGTAGGTGTGGTAGAGCGACACGTTAAAGCGGCCCTGGCCGGGCCGCATCTGCGGACCGCGTCCGCCTCCCATGCGCATCTGGCCTCCGCCCTGTGGCGGGCCGCCTCCACCCATAAAGACCATGGGGGGAGGACCACCTGCGCCCATGGGTCCGCCCGGACGTCCACCACCAGCTGCCGGTGCCGTTGGTGTGCCAAAGGGCATTGAGAAGTTGAACCCTGTGCGGACGTCCTGGCGTTCAGAGGCCTCATAGTTGAGCGGACGGGCGTCGATAGCTACCAGATTGCCCGCGGCATCACGGGTAAAGCGTTCCGGGAGTGCCGCTTCTAGATCCGGCGTTATGGTAGGAAAGGAGACGATGTCCCCATCGGTTCGGCTCCAGGTGTAATTGGAGCTTATCTGTAGATCGAAGCGGGCGGTCGGGCGCAGGTTGAAGCCGAACTTCACAACCTCGCGCTCATCCGAGATCAGGTTACGATTGCCCCCGGTGACCCGGCTTATGTTGACGGTCTGCCCGGTCACGAAGTCATAGACTGCGACATTTGGGGTGGTTACCACCGGGTCGTTCAACTGCTGGATCGAGGGTGCACCCTGTTCGAGGGTATAGTTTGCAGACAGCCCCAGCATTTCTACCGGCGTCCAGTTCACACCGGCTCCAAACGTCGAAAGACCACCGAAGTCTGACAGTTCGTCATATCCAGCATTGACGTTGAACGACAGGTCGCCAAGGGGTTGGAGTACCTCACGACTTCGGCTTGCAACGGGGAGGGAAAGGCTCACGCTTGCAAACCCTCGGTCTCGTGAAAGCGAGCCGGTGTTGAAGAGCCCTGAACGGACGCTTTCCGATTCCAGTGTGCGCGTGTCCGCACCGACCTTCAGAGTGGTCTGCAGGCCTCCGGCAGGACCCTGCCATGCCCTGCCGCTAAACACGACCTCTGCGGATCCACTGTTCGAAACCGAACGGGCTGTATCGCGAAGCGGCGTGAGCCGGTTGAGGGGGATGTCACCGAAGGGATTGGCGCCTGCATTGATATCGGCCTGCCAGGCTGCAGCATTGAAGCCGCGCCCCGTGGTCGTATCGTTCTCTCTTCGGTCATAGGCACCATTGAAGGTCCAGCGCCAGTCCCCAAGAAAGCCGTTCAGCATCACCCCGAGACTGGCGGAAAGGGTGTCGCTATCACGGGTGATCACATCCTTGGCCTCGACGAACCTGTAAAGGCGCGCATCGTTGGTCAAGGGCGAGAAGGGATTAGATCCAGGTATCCTCAGGGTCAGGCCCGCAAGTCCAAGTAGGCTCTGGCTGGTGCTGTCTTCCAGACTGAGGCTAACAGTGCCCTGGGTCGTTTCATTCAAGTCGCGTGAAACCGAACCGCGTATCTGGTTGCTCGTCGTGCGCGGCAGAAGGGTGCGAAAATCTGAAAGATTGGACGTGTTCGTTTGACCCGCGCCGCGGGCCAGATCAGCCAGGGAGGGGTTCGTAAGTCCTGCCGGCAGGGCAACGGAGGTCACCCTGGAGCCAGCCTGGGCTGATAGTCGGGGGTCGATTTCGGCCCCATTTGTCAGGCCCCTGAGGTTCCCGACAAGATCAAAGGGCTGGTTGCCTGGATCGCGGACGATGTCGCGCTCGCTCTCGAACAGAGCTGTAGCGCGCTCATGCTCCACGTCGAGGTTCCAGCGATCCGAACCCCTTATCTGAAAGAAGTTGGCGTCTATTTCCCCGGCAATGCGGCCACCCTGAGAGGGACCGCGCGCCTGGACAGAAGCTGATCCCTGACGGAAGGTGTCGCGCAGGACTATGTTGACGACCCTCTGGTCGGCGCTGAATCCATAGGTCAGTGCCACTTCTTCGGGAAGGATTTCAGTTCGCTCGATCGCTTCAAAGGGAATCCCGCGGATCTCCTGAAAACCGGTTGTGCGCCGGCCATTCAGCAAAACGATGGGGCCCGCATCAGCGCGGCCACGGCTTGACCGTGTCAGGGGCTCAATGGCCGTCAATAGCTCGGCAATGTTGGACGCACCGTAGGCCCGCAGCTGCTCGGCATCCAGCACGATGTCGGGGGCTATGTCGCCCTGTACACTTCCGCGTGGCTTTGCTGCCGTCACCGTGACCGTTCCCAGGTCAAAGGCATCCGCAGAGGCAACGCCTGTCGGCACATCCGCTTCTGTTTCCGGGCGTGTCTGTGGTGACGTCCGCGTCTGGCTTGCCTGAGGCAGGGGTGGGGCGTCGACCTTGGAGAGGGGTGCCGTTTCCACCGCTGGGCTCGAGTTCGAAACGAAGGCGAGCAGGATCGCGGCGGCTATCGTCATTGTGGGTCGCCCTGGTGGTCTAGACTGATGGGGATCGGCAGTTGAAGCAGTTGCAGGAGGGCGTCGTAATCCCGCACCCGTCTATGCTCCGCCATAACGGCTTTAACGCAGGGTTGGATGTCTTCCGTCGGGCCAAAAGATTACAATTCGGACAGAATTCCGATCTGTTTCGAGACTGTTACTCGAAAGGCACGAGCCTAGCTGGCTTCGCGCAAATCTTCTGTGAGGCTGCCCTCAAGGCCCTGTTCGCGAACCTTGCGATAGAGTGTAGAGCGACCGATGCCGAGACGCCGGGCAATCTCCGACATATGACCAGCATAGACCTCGATGGCATGCTGAATCAGGTCTCTTTCGATTTCCTCGAGGGTGCGCAGGTGGCCGCGCTCATCAAGGATCCGGACCGGTGTGTCTGGAAGGGGCGGCAGTAACGGACCTGATGAGATTTCATCCTGGCGATCCAGTCCGGGGACATTATCGGCCTGTGGTGCAGAAAGGCCCGAAATGGCCGGGAAGTCGTGGGGTTGAAGCCAGGGAGCGTCGGCCAAGACGAGAGCGCGATAGACGGCATTTTCCAGTTGGCGAACGTTGCCGGGCCATTCAAATGCACTGAGCAGGCCCAGCGTCTCAGGTGACGCTCCGATGACACGGCGGCCTTCCTCGGCATTGAAGCGCGTAATGAAATGATCAACAAGCGCAGGAATGTCCTCGCGACGCTCCCGCAGAGCCGGTGCCTCTATCGGAAAAACATTGAGCCGATAGTAGAGGTCTTCGCGGAAGGCACCTTCCCTGACCTGTTGAGCCGGGTCCCGGTTGGTTGCCGAGACAATGCGGACATCGACCTTCACCGGGCGCTTGGAGCCGACCGGATCGATCTCGCCTTCCTGAAGGGCCCTGAGCAGTTTGACCTGCATGTCCAGTGGCAACTCGCCGATTTCATCGAGGAAAAGGGTTCCGCCATTGGCCTCGGCAAACTTGCCGAGATGCTTGTCGCTGGCCCCGGTGAAACTGCCCTTCTCATGACCAAACAGGATAGACTCGACGAGGTTGGCGGGTAGCGCTCCGCAGTTGACGGCGACGAAGGGCTTTCCACCCCGATCCGATGCTCCGTGAAGGGCGCGGGCAATGACCTCCTTGCCGACCCCACTTTCGCCAGTGATGAGCACCGGTATGGAGGATTTGGCAGCGCGAAGGCCGAAACTCTTGACCAGCCGCATCGGCTGGCTGTCACCAACCAGATCGTCAAAGGTCGTACGGCCGGAAACGTGTTTCTTGAGGCGGCCGACCTCGGCCGTCAGACGCGTGAGCTGAAGGGCATTATTGACGCCAATAACCAGTCTCTCGGGGCCTACCGGCTTGATGAAGAAGTCCTGGGCACCGGCCTGCATGGCCTTGACCACAGTCTCGATGCCGCCATTGGCCGTAAGCACGATTATGGGCGTCCGGTCACCGGCAGCGCGGATAGCACAAAGGGTTTCCATACCCGTCATGCCCGGCATGACCATATCCAGCAGGATGACATCGGCACCCCCCCCGTATTGGATCCGGGCAATGGCTTCATCGCCAGATTCAGCGTGCACGACGGCGAAACCTTCGCGCTCCAGAACGGCCTGAACGAGGCGGCGCTGTGTAGGATCGTCATCGACCACCAGAACGGTCTTGGCCATGGAGAACACCCTTTTACTGCACCCAATGGGGCCTGCCGCTGCAGCGAGGCGACTGGCTCGTTTCGGGACGCTTCTATTCAAAGGGGGTGAAGATCGTGTTGGGGGGTGTGGTGAGCGAAGTGTTAAGGCCCTTTCTCCGCGGAGGGTTCGGTGCAAGGGCCACTGGCATTCAGGCTTGAGGAGAAGCGGCCTCCCGTCGAAAGCTCAGGCCAACGGTTTTGGGCGGGCCGTATAACCCCGGACCTGAGAAGCGCCCTTGCGTCTGCAGGCTGCTCTCCGGGACAGCGTGCGACCGGATAGTAGCCTTCCTCGCGCCAGCTTCCATCGGACATTGCCGCATGCAATCCAATATGGGCACGGCTAGCGACGAGAATTTCCTGGATTCCGTCTCCGTTCAGATCGAGGCGTACAGCAAGGCAGTCGCCTGGCTGGGTGCAGACAGACGTCACACCTTGGCGGGAAAGGGATGCTATAAACTCTGGCGGGAGAGCTGTACCCTTGGGCCAAGGCTCTACGATGGGCGTGGGCGTTTCACCCTGGGGTGTCAGTTCAGCGTCTACATATCGATCTGTGGCGTCTATGGCGGCCTGGGCCCGGCGGGCAATGTCCGGATTGGGCGACTTGGCCAGTGTTGCCAGTGCCGCTTCACCCGCCCGGCCACTGTCGAAACGCAAGAACCGATAATCGAATCTGTCCGGCTGTATCCTGCCAAGCTCAAGCCGGGCCAGCTGGTCCCTGACGGAAAGACTGGCCGGGTCAGCCAGTGGACTGAAAAGTGCCAAGAGGACCATGATCGCCACGAGCGCGCTGACGATGTTGGTTGTCTCGAGCGCCTTCATCCATGGCGATCCGGCACGGATCAGGGGAACCAGCGCCGCCAGTCCATAGCCAAAAGCATATAGGGCTCCCACGATCGCACAGGCCAGGGCAATAATACGGTCTGGCGTCAGTCCATGCTGCCCGATCCTCAGGCCGAGGCCCCAGAAGGCGATCAAGATAAGGGGAGCCAGCAAGACGGCAGCGACACGGACTGCCACACGAAGCACCATAGGTGGCAGATTGTCGGCCCGACCATCCTGGTAGGCTGTGTTGATGAGGACGATCAGGGCTGCCGAAGCTGCCAGTAGAAGGGCGGTCGCATTTCCGGTTTCCCATAGACCCTCCAGTCCCGTGAACGGCAAGGCGGCGAGAAAACCCGCAACAAGGATCGTCAGAAGAAGCAGTAGCCAGGACAGGAGCATCAGCCCGATGGTGCGCACACCCCGGATCAGGCCATCGCGGACGTCAGCCAGGTGCACGGCAATCGCGAAGACCAACCCGGAAACGGGAAGTGCAAACCCTGGCTCACCTATCAGCTCCAGCAGGAAATCGAGGCCGATGACCCGGAAAAGGGCGGCTCCCAGAAATACCAGCAGCCAGAACACACCGGTGAAGCCCAGGGCCAGGGTCAGCTGGACGCCAGCCTTCCATGTCTGGTCAAAATAGGCGGCAAAGCTCGCAATCCAGCGCCGTTCGGCGTCTGCGGGCGCCACCAGATGGTGGGCTATGAACAAGGTTACAGCCAGAAAGCCCAGGGCAGGGGGCGACAGATAGGGTGGCCCGTTCAGGGTCTCGGCCGACTGGCGGGCGACATCATGAAGGCCCAGAAGGCCAAGCCCGACCGTGGCGACCCCCAACCAGACAATGGTCGTCAAGACTCTCAGTCGGCCAATCGATGCCACCGCCACGACAGGCAGATAGGCAAGAATGATCAGCAGTGGTCCATACGCTTCGGGTTGAGTGGCTGGCCATGAACGGTCGGCTTCCGGGCCAAGGCCCGTCCGCAGCACTCCCCATACGCCAAATCCCCATATGAGGCCGATGGCGAGGCGGGCCGGGCCCAGCCAGCGAGCATGATTCTGGGCGAGGTCTCTCCTGCCATCCATCGCATCACGGCCAGGGTCTTGCTGGGTATCGATCATCTTGGCTTGCCCTTCCGAATTCATCTGAGCGCATCTCACTGGAATACGATAGCCGCGGGCCAGGTTTTTGCGATTTTTGCCTCTGGGCCAAGCCCTTGTCCACGTCTTGCCCGCAGCGCCTGTCCAGCAGGATGAGACCGCAAGATAATGCCAGCTTCCCCGGCCTGCATAGCGCTCGCCAGGTTGCATCTGCGGCCCTCTATCCCCAGAACAGAGGGATGAACGCACCCTTCCAGATACCGACCCCGATCTCGGCTGACCCGCCTCTGTGGAGCTTGGAGGACCTCTATACCTCACGCGAGGATGAGCGGATTTCCGACGATCTCGAGAAGGTGAGGGCCTATGTGATGCAGCTGTCCGGCCTTAAGGGCCAGTTGGTCGCTGCGCGTGGAGATGCGGCTGTTCTGGCGCAGCGTCTGGACCAGGCGATAAGGCTCTATGAAAGGGCTGGCGAAGTCATGGGCGGGCTGGGTGCCTATGCATTCCTTTCAGCCTCAACGACCAGAGATGAATCGGCTGCCAACGGCTTTGAGGCCGACATTCGCGAACAGCTGACAGCCGTATCCACGCCCATGGTCTGGCTGACACTGGAAATCAATCAACTGGAGGACAGGGAAATCGAGGCGGCCTTGAAGGCAGATGAACGGGTTGCTGCCTGGTCATCCTGGTTACGCAGGGTTCGTGCCATGAAGCCCCATGAGCTGTCGTCAGAGCTGGAGACATTTCTGGCCGACCATGGCCCCATCGCAGCCCAGTGGCCGCGTCTGTTCGATGAGACCCTTGCTGGACTTCGGGTGAAGTCCGGCAAGGACAGCCTGACCCTATCAGAAGCCCTGAACCGTTTGTCCGATCCAAGGGGCAGTCAGCGCAAGGCGGCAGCGCAAGGGCTTTCAGCCGCCCTTGCGGAGCGTGCATCCACCCTGACGCTTGTTTTGAACACCGTTGCTGCCGACAGGGCGCTCGAAGGCCGCTGGCGTGGCTTTGCAAGGCCAGCCGATGCACGCCACCTCAGCAATGAGGTTGATGGTGATGCGGTTGACGCCATGTCAGAAGCCGTTGCAGCGGCCTATCCGCGACTGTCTCATCGTTACTATGGGCTCAAGGCACAGGCGATGGGACTTAAGACACTCAACCATTGGGATCGAAATGCTCCCCTTACCAAGGCTGCGCCGCGGACCTTCGACTGGCTGGAGGGGAAGTCGATCGTCCTCGAGAGTTTCAGTGTCCTTGGACATGAGTTTGTCGAGACGGCTGGTCAGTTCTTTGACAATCCCTGGATTGATGGCCGGCCCAGGCCCGGCAAGCAGTCAGGGGCCTATGCCCATCCGGTCACTGCGGACAGACACCCATACGTCTTCCTGAACTGGATGGGAGAGCGGCGTGATGTTCTGACCCTGGCTCATGAACTCGGGCACGCCGTCCACCAGACCCTGGCGTCTGAGCAGGGTACGCTTCTGTCCGAAACGCCCCTTACACTTGCCGAAACCGCATCCATCTTCGCTGAGGGTCTTACCTTTGATCGCCTGCTGGACAGCGCGCCCCGCTCTGAACAGCGTGATCTGTTGGCAGGGCGTATTGAAGATGGCCTCAATACTGTGGTGCGCCAGATTGCCTTTCACCGTTTTGAGACCCGATTCCATGATGAGCGTGTTCGCGGTGAGGTCTCTTCAAAACGCACCGGCGAAATCTGGCTTGAGGAGATGGGAGCCAGTCTTGGCCCCGCGGTGACGCTGAATGCTGGCTATGAGCACTGGTGGAGCTATGTCAGCCATTTCGTGCACTCTCCCTTCTATGTTTATGCCTATGCGTTTGGGGATCTTCTGGTTGCGGCTCTGATGGAAACCCGGGCCAAGGATCCGGCCGGGTTCACGCCCCTCTATCGTGCATTGCTTTCGGGGGGCGGTACCCGGACCTATGTCGAGGCGCTGGAGCCCTTCGGCCTCAATCCGCGCGATCCAGCCTTCTGGACCATAGGCACTCGTCGGCTGGAGAGGCTGGTGGATCAGTTCGAGGCGCTTGGGTGAGGGGAACAGCCACGTCAGGTGTTGACGATGGCGCAAGGGTGAGGGAGCGTCGGGCCATGCGTATTCTGATCTTGGCTGTTACCGCTCTATTGGCTCTGCCGGGCCTGACCCTTGCCCAGACCGCACCGGCCCCGGCACCCATCGCGCCCCCATCCGATACAAACCGGGCCATGGCAGCGGGCTACAAGGCTCTGATGGTCTGTGGCGCAATATTCAATGCTCGTGAGGCCGGAGCGGTTCGCACCCTGGCCAGTGTCGAGGCCCACGAACTGGTCGGTATCTACCCAGAACTGGAGCCTCTGGTCGCCAGCCTGTCGGCCGAGGTCGGAGACAGCGAGGTACGGGTCGCCTGGGATGCGTCCATGCCGCCACGGCTGGCCGTCCATACGCCAGGGCGCGGCTGCGTCATTGCGCCCGTTGGTGCGGAGACCCTGGTGCCCCGTCCACCATTGACGCGGGCCCGGCCGATACCCTGGCCCATGGCTGCGCCGCAGGGCGATGCTAAAGGGCTTGACGAGGTCCTCGCAGGAGCAATGGATCAAACCTACGGCACGGGAGTGACCACAGCGGTCCTGGTGGTGCAGGATGGCCGCCTCGTGGCCGAGCGTTATCGGCAGGGCTTTGGCCCCGACACGCCCCAGCGTACCTGGTCCGTGGCCAAGAGCCTTGCGGGAACCCTCGTGGGATGGGCAGTTCATAAGGGGGCAGCCGATGTCTCAGCCTCCGCAGTCATCCCTGAGTGGGACAGGATGGGTGATCCTCGCGTCGGGATCACGCTGGATAACCTCATGCGGATGGCGTCCGGACTGACCAGCGATACTGCCGGTAACCGCACCGATGCGCTATATTTCGGCGGCGTGACCATCGATGAACAGACGATATCCTGGCCTTTGATCGCTAGGCCGGGAACCCGGTACCGCTATGCCAATAATGATACGCTACTGGCGGTCCACGGGCTGGCGAACTTCCTTACGGACAATCCGCCAGCCGGGTTTTTTGACCGGTTGGGAATGGTTGACACCACAGCTGAGACCGATTGGCGTGGCGGCTACATGCTTTCTAGCCAGGTCTGGTCAACCGCTCGGGATCTGGCGCGTCTGGGCCAGCTCTATCTTCAGAACGGGGTATGGGATGGAGAGCGGCTGCTGCCTGAGGACTGGCAGGCCTATGTATCGGATCCGTCCGGACCACAGCCTACGGGCACCTTTGGGTATGGTGCCACTTTCTGGCTGATGAACCGCACACCTGGCGTGCCAACGGACACGATCGCTGCCTTTGGTAATCGTGGACAATATGTGGTCATCGTTCCCGAACGGCGAATTGTTCTGGTGCGGCGTGGCGAGGACCCTGTAGGGCGCGGTTTCGATATTGCGGCCTTTACGCGAGAGGCTCTGGCAACCCTTGACTGATCTTAGGCTCGGGCACAGACGCCTCTTGAGCGAACCACATCGCTGGCTATAAGACAGCAAAACCCTTCCATTCGGATACAAGACAATGGCTGACCCGCATCATACCGATTCCAGCGATTACCAGCGCGGTACGATGGAAATCAGTGAACAGGTATCAACCTGGGCTCTGTTCATGGGCCTATCCAAGTGGTGTTCGCTTGTTCTTGCGGCCATTCTGGTCTGGCTGGTGGTCTGGTTCTGTACCCCTGCGGGTTTCCTTGCGGGTTTCGTGTCCGGTGTAGTCCTGTTCGGTGCCGGCTTTGTCTTCCTCAAGTCAGGCTCTTCGCACTAATTCGGTAATCGAACGGTCGTTTTCCGCACATATCTTGCGGAAAACGTGGCTCTGACGCATGTCAATTTTACGTGCCTAGGCACCTGCGGCTTTGACGCGGCAATCCTTTCCAGACTAGTCTGTTTTTAGAAACAGACGACCTTGGGGAGAATCGATTGGCAGTCGCGATTGCCGTGACGCGAGAACGCCGTGATGGTGAGACGCGCTGCGCCCTGACACCCGAGACCACCCGCAAGCTCATTGCCCTTGGCGCGACCGTTGCGGTCGAGGCGGGGACGGGCACTGGATCTTCTTTTCCTGATGCCGACTATGCTTTGGCAGGTGCGGACGTAAGGCCGGATGCTGGGGCCGTCATTGCGGGTGCTGATGTCCTCTTGAAAGTGCGCGGACCAACGGCGCAGGAAATCAGTGCGCTCAAGCCTGGCGCGGTAGTGATTGCCCTGCTTGACGCCTACCGGGACAAGGCCACTGTCGCGGCCCTGGCGGCGGCCGAGGCCATGGCCTTTGCTATGGAGTTCGTCCCCCGGATCACCCGGGCCCAGTCGATGGACGCCTTGTCGTCCCAGGCCAATCTGGCGGGATATCGTGCTGTGATCGAGGCGGCCCATGCGTTTGGGCGCGGGTTTCCGATGATGATGACCGCTGCGGGCACGGTCGCACCGGCCAAGGTTTTCATCATGGGTGTTGGTGTGGCTGGTCTTCAGGCCATTGCCACAGCGAGACGTCTGGGAGCGGTCGTTACAGCCACAGACGTAAGGCCAGCGACGAAGGAACAGGTTGAATCGCTCGGTGCCAAGTTCCTTGCCGTTGAGGATGAGGAGTTCAAGAACGCCCAGACCGCCGGCGGCTACGCCAAGCCGATGTCGCCCGAGTATCAGGCCAAACAGGCGGTCCTGACCGGTGAGCATATCAAGAAGCAGGATATCGTCATCACCACGGCCCTGATCCCCGGTCGTGCTGCACCTGTTCTGGTCACGGCTGAACAGGTGGCGACGATGAAGCCTGGCTCGGTGATTGTTGATCTGGCGGTCGAGGCAGGGGGCAATGTTCAGGGCGCCAAGATGGGTGAGACAGTCATAACCCCAAACGGTGTGTCCATCGTCGGTATCGCCAACTTGCCAGGGCGGATCGCAGCAGATGCGTCGAGCCTTTATGCCAAGAACCTGGTCGCCTTCCTCGAACTGATCCTCAAGGACGGGGTCGTGTCAGTGGATCTGGATGACGAGATTTTGAAGGCCTCAGCGATCACACGTGGGGGGACTGTGGTTCACGAGGGGGTGTCAGCATGAACGCCTTTGGATACGTGATGCTCGGTTTGCGGGGCCGGATCACAGGGTTTTCGCGTCTGTTGTTACAGTCGCGCCTCTTTAGGGAAGCAGCCTGATGGAACACGTTGATCCAACCGTCTTTCGACTGGCAATATTCGTGCTGGCAATTTTTGTCGGCTATTATGTGGTCTGGTCGGTAACACCGGCCCTCCACACGCCGCTGATGGCCGTGACCAATGCGATTTCTAGTGTCATTATCGTCGGTGGACTGATTGCAGCTGCGGCTGTTTCCGGGCCCCAGACCGGGGCAGCAGCCTGGATTGCCAAGGGGGCGGGAGTGGCTGCCGTGACGCTGGC
>JBFZCB010000294.1:0-16190 GCA_041308165.1 Caulobacterales bacterium | reverse complement strand
GAGTGTAATGACGGCAAATTTCACAGCTTCGCTCCATTCAGACTGACATTGTTGCGCGCCTGCCGGGCGTTGTCTCTTCGAACCTGCGAAACGAAAGCGCTTTTGTGACGGTTTCTAACGCACCCGGCTCTTTATGTCCGAGGTTCAGTACCCCACCCTGCAAATCTGACCGATCGCCTGACTGAACTGACCATTCCAAGACCTGCATCCAAGTACCATCCAGAACGCACCCGGTCGGAAATCGGGCCTTGAGCGACCAACCTTGTCGCAGTGCGATTGACAGGACGGGCCCGGCCAACCACGTTCGCCCCCCCTCCCTCAGACTGCGTTGCAATGAACCTCGTCATCGTCGAGAGCCCGGCTAAGGCCAAGACCATCAACAAATACCTCGGCTCAGGCTTTGAGGTCTTGGCCTCCTATGGCCACATTCGTGACCTGCCGTCCAAGGACGGGTCAGTTCAGCCTGACAACGATTTCGCCATGGCCTGGGAGATCGATCCCAAGGCCGCAAAGCGAATGTCAGAGATTGCCGAGGCCGCTAAGCGGGCTGACCGGGTTATCCTGGCCACCGACCCCGATCGCGAGGGAGAAGCCATCAGCTGGCATGTGCTGGATGTGCTGACCAAGAAGCGGGTACTGAAAGACACGGCGGTTGAACGTGTGACGTTCAACGCCATCACAAAGACCGCAGTGCTTGAGGCCATGGCCTGCCCCCGTCAGCTAGATATGGAGCTGGTCGAGGCTTATCTGGCGCGCCGGGCTCTGGATTACCTAGTTGGCTTCACCCTTTCCCCGGTTCTGTGGCGGAAGCTTCCCGGCGCACGATCAGCCGGACGTGTTCAGTCCGTTGCTTTACGAATCGTGGTCGATCGGGAACTCGAAATCGAGCGGTTCAAGGCCCAGGAATACTGGTCCATCGAGGCCGATCTGGCCGCTGATAGCCCGCCTTTTACGGCTCGACTCGTCAAGCATGCTGGCAAAAGAGTTCAGCGACTAGATGTGAAGGACGAGGCTACCGCCCAGGACGCTCGTACGGCAATCGCTTCTGGAAACTTCAGCATTCGCTCGATCGAGAAGAAGCCTGTCCGCAGAAGCCCATCGCCACCGTTCACGACCTCCACATTGCAGCAGGAGGCCGCACGTAAGCTCGGGTTTACAGCCCAACGCACCATGCAGGCGGCCCAGAAGCTTTATGAAGGTGTCGATGATCAGGGCGGGCTGATTACCTATATGCGTACTGACGGCGTCTTTGTTACGCCCGAGGGCATTGCGCAGACGCGTCAGGAAATCACAGACCGTTTTGGGCCAGCCTATGTCCCAGCCGAGCCGCGCTACTACAAGGCCAAGGCCAAGAATGCCCAAGAGGCTCACGAAGCCATTCGCCCGACCAGTATTTCGCGTCATCCAGACAGCCTCAGGCTCGATAATGACCTGGCAAAACTCTATGAACTGATCTGGAAACGGATGGTCGCTTCACAGATGGAGTCGGCTCGCCTTGACCGGACATCCGTCGATATTGAAACGCCAGACGGCCAGACGGGTCTGCGAGCGACCGGGCAGATCGTAGCGTTTGACGGCTTCCTTGCAGTCTACGAAGAGGGCCGTGACGAAAAGCAGAAAGGTGCTGAAGCCGACGAGGACGATGACACCACTCGACTGCCAGTGCTCAAGGAAGGTGCGCACGCCAAGGTTGAGGCCATTCGGACGGATCAGCACTTCACAGAGCCGCCTCCCCGCTATTCCGAAGCCACCCTTGTCAAGAAGCTGGAAGAGCTCGGTATCGGGCGACCTTCGACCTATGCATCGATCCTGACAACACTCAGGGATCGCGAGTATGTCCGGATGGACAAGAACCGTTTCATCCCGGAAGATAATGGGCGTCTGGTAACCGCGTTCCTTGAGGAGTTTTTTGCTCAGTGGGTCCAGTATGATTTTACTGCAGACCTTGAGGGACAGCTGGATTCGGTGTCCGCCGGAGAGCTGGACTGGAAGGTTCTGCTGCGCGAATTTTGGTCAAGGCTCAAGCCCGCGACCGAGACTGTGCTTGCCCGTCAGGGTGTGATTGATCAGCTTGATGAAGCGATCGGCCCGTTCCTTTTTGCCGAAAAGGCTGAGGGTTCAGATCCTCGACAATGCCCCCTGTGCGGCACGGGCAGACTTCACCTGAAGGCCAGCTTCAAGATGAAGTCGTCGTTCATTGGTTGCTCCAACTACCCTGAATGCCGTTATACGCGCGGCTTTGGAGCGAGCGCGAGCGGAGCGGGCGAAGACACTGGAAGCGACCGTGAACTGGGAACAGATCCTGTGACGGGTCACCCCATCTCACTGAAAATTGGTCGTTTTGGACCCTATGTGGAAACCGCGGCCGACGCAGTTGGGGACAAGCCCAAGCGATCTTCTCTACCCAAGGGTTGGTCGGCAGCGACACTGACCCTGGAACAGGCTCTCCGTCTACTCAGTCTGCCGCGGGAAGTGGGTCTGCATCCGGAAGATGGCAAGCCGATATCAGCAGGTCTGGGCCGCTATGGTCCCTTTGTTCTTCATGCTGGCACCTATGCCAATGTCTCAGACATCGAAGAAGTCTTCGACGTCGGCGTGAACAGGGCGGTCGTTCTGCTAGCCGAAAAACGTGCCGGGAAGTTTGCAGGCCGAGGCGCAGCTGTAGCTCCACTCAAGGATCTTGGTGCCCACCCTGTCTCCGGTGACCCCGTTCACGTCATGGCCGGCCGATTTGGACCCTATGTAAAATGTGGGAAAATCAATGCGACCCTTCCAAAGGGCGTATCGCCTGAGGATTTGACCCTGGATATGGCTTTGCCCCTACTGGCCGCCAAGGCAGGAGCCGCTCCGAAAGGCAAGGCAAAGTCAGCCGCGGCCAAGACCTCAACCGCAAAGGGATCTGTCAAGAAGAAGTCCCCCGTCAAGAAGGCCCCGTCAAAGACGACAACGAGCAAGGCCTGAGACCTGGCCAGGGCATGAGGGTGCCGATCAGTCCTACCCAAAGAGGGGACCACCAAGCCCCCCCAGGTCGGGGGAAACCTCTGTTGACCAGTAGGAGGCTTGCCGGCCTGGCTGCGGTACCTTTGCGGGGAGGTTGGCAGACCAAAGGGGATCGGGGGCTTCCAAACCCGGCCCGCTGCCTGCTAAGCCTAAAGGCATGACACGCTCCATTTCTTCCAAGTCCCCCTATCGTGCCCGCCTTGCGGCCGCCCTGGGTATTTCGGCGATTCTCGCATTGACGGGTTGTGCAACCTCACCACCAGAGTCGCTTCTGCTGGCATCACCAGCCGTGGCAGCAGACTGGGAAGCGGCTCAGCGTGGCTACCTGGCTTGGAACAGCACGCGACGCGGTTGGACGATTGCCCCTTCGGGTCTCCAGTATCGCCGTGTCGGTGCGGCCCGACCCAAGGCCCCGGGCCCTATCCCTACCGACATCGTGCGGGTTCATTATCGTGGAACCCTGATCAACGATGTTGAGTTCGACAGTTCATATAGCCGGAACGCTCCCGCTGAGTTTCCTCTCAACCGGGTTATCCGAGGGTGGACCGAAGGGGTTGGTGTCATGCGCGTTGGCGAGACCTATGATTTCGTCATTCCTGCCGACCTCGCCTATGGCTCGCGTCGCATGGGCAATGACATCCCGGCCAACTCCACCCTCAAATTCCGTGTCCAGCTCCTGGCCATCAATCCTTCGGCAGAGCCCGCTCCCTAGGAGCGCCTACCCACATCTGACGATTTCAATCCGATCCGTCTGTGCGTTCAAAAGAATATTCAGGCGATAGGGAGAGTAGTCCTGGGTTATAGGGCAGGTCGTGCAGGTGACCCTGCGATTGGAAATATCGACCGGCACAGGGATATCCGCCCTTGACCGGCCAATCAGCCATTGCAGGTCTCTCGCCCTGCACAGGTCATTCTCTTCGGGCCCTGCTCTTTGGCTCCTAGGGACAGGTATCGGGTCGGGCTGCTGAATAACCGTGGGAACCTGTTGAACAGGACTCGGCTCCGGAAGGGGCGTAGAGCAGGCACTGA
This sequence comes from Caulobacterales bacterium, assembly GCA_041308165.1. GTDB lineage: Bacteria > Pseudomonadota > Alphaproteobacteria > Caulobacterales > Caulobacteraceae > Brevundimonas. The sequence continues at coordinate 12,161 of JBFZCB010000294.1, read as the reverse complement.
CGAGGAGTGCGGCCATCAAGCAGCCCGCTGCCAGCCCCCGTCGGTCTGCTTCCAATAGGCCAGCTCTACAGGACTGTCCTTGAGCCTGCGCCAGGTGTCGCGGGCCCGCGATGTGGCCATATCGTCGCGGCCATCGAATATGATGAAACATCGTACCCATCCCTCAAGTTCGCCGATTTCTGACTGGTCTATGATGAACAGTGCCTGAGCCTTGTTCAGGTTCTCGGGTGAAGACGTAATGAGTATCGGCTGGCGTGCCGGATAGGGATCATGCTCAAGGCCGTGAGCAAGAAAGGAATCCTCACGCCACGTCCAAAGCCACTCATCGATCTCGTCGCGAAGGTCATTGCCGCTGACCCGGACCTGCGCCCGCCAGCCTCGCTTAAGGGTGCGTTCGAGAAGTTCAGGCAGGACCTGTTCAAGCGTCGAACGCTCCAGATGGTAGAACCAGACCTCAGTCGGAGCCGGCTCAACCATAGGATTATTCGCCCTCGTAGCTGTCCGACACCATACGGTCGAGGGTCCTTACCCCAAAGCCAACAGCGCCCTCCGGAACAGTCGGGCGTGGCGACTTATTGGCCCATGCCGTGGGTGCAATATCAAGGTGTGCCCATGGCACACCGTTGGTGAAGCGTTGCAGAAAGAGAGCCGCGGTAATGGAGCCGCCAGCACGACCATTGCCCGTATTCTTGACGTCAGCGATCTTGGAATCGATGTGCTGTTCGTATTGGGGCGGCAAGGGCATGCGCCAAAAGTTCTCGCCAACCTTTTCGGCGGCGGAAAGGATAGGTCCGGCAACCTCATCGCTGTTCGCATAAAGAGGTGCAATGTCCAGGCCCACGGCAACGATGGCCGCTCCGGTTAATGTCGCCAAGTCGATCATGAACTTAGGCTGGAAACGCTCCTGAGTGTACCAGAGGGCGTCGGCCAGGACGAGACGGCCTTCCGCATCGGTGTTGATGACCTCGACCGACTGCCCAGACATCGAGATAACCACATCTCCAGGACGTTGGGCATTGCCGTCAGGCATGTTCTCAACCAGCCCCAGTACACCTACGGCATTCACCTTCGCCTTACGTCCGGCAAGCGCGTGCATAAGACCCGCAACCGCGGCCGCACCGCCCATGTCCCACTTCATATCTTCCATGCCGTCTGCCGGCTTGATCGAGATCCCACCCGTATCGAAACAGACCCCCTTGCCGACGAACGCGATAGGCTGGTCACCGGGCTTGCCCCCATTCCAATGCATGACGGCAAGCTGGCTTTCACGACGACTGCCCTGGCCGACACCAAGTAGGGTTCGCATCCCGAGCTTTTCCATCTCTTGCTCGCCGAGGATCTCGACCTTCAGACCCAGACCTTCCAACGCCTTCACGCGCCGGGCAAACTCTTCCGGATAGAGAACATTGGCGGGCTCTGATACGAGGTCACGCGCAAAGGTGACGGCATCGGCAATGGCCGCAAGAGACTCATGCGCTGCAGCTGCGGCACGCAGATCGCTTGTCACGACCTGCACCGTGGTAATCGAAGGTACTTTCGCCGGTTTCAGCGTCGTGCGGTACTTGTCAAACCTGTAGCTGGCGAGCTGTACGGCGAACCCCGATCGTGCCGCCTGTTCAGGCGTGAGATGCGAGGCATCAAGGGTCAGCACGGAAGCCCCCGACAGCTTGACGGCATGATAGGCCGCGCCAGCTGCAGATTCCAGGGCCAGATCATCAAGGGCCAGCGGTCCGGCACCCGTCAGTACCACAGTGTTGGCCTTGGTTCCCGCCAAACCGGTAAGCACAAGGGTAGAGTTTGCACTGCCGGTGAACCGGCTTGAGGCAATGGCCCGGCTTAGCGCTCCATGAGAAGCCGCGTCAATCGATGCAGCGGGCGCACTCATGGCCCGATCATCGTGCACCAGCACAGCAACCAATTCAGCTTCTGCCGCGGCAGTGACAAATTCAACTTTCATAGAACGCAACTCCAGCCAGGACAGCAGCCTGGTCATCCACTGATTTCGACTGGCGCGTCCGACCGGTTGTCCATGACGCATCACCTTGTGTATTAAATGCTCCCCATCCGGCGCGCCCGCAACTGGTTACGCCAAAAGTCGCTGTATGACCCTGATTCAACGCTATCTTTTTCGACAGCTCGCCCTGCCTATATTGGCAGCGTGCTCGGCCTTGATTGGAATCGGCCTGCTCAGCCAAAGCCTGGATCAACTCGAGATCATCGTTGAACGTGGACAGAGTCTCTTGGTGATGGTCGAGCTAACCCTTTTGGCCGTCCCTATTCTACTCTCTGTGATTCTACCCATAGGGCTCTTCGTTGGAGCATTGATAGCCCTGACTAGACTTCAGCGTGAACAGGAGATCACGGCAGCCTTTGCAAGCGGTCTATCGCGCAGGACCGTCATTGCACCCGCCATCAGGATCGCGGTCTTTGTGGCCCTAGTTGCCCTTGTGTCTAATCTCCTTGCCCAACCTTGGGCTCAACGTACGGCACGCGAAAAGGGATTCGCGATTCGAACCGATATTGCCGCCCTTCTGGTAGAGGAAGGACAGTTCGTGCAGGGGCCGGAGGGGCTCACAGTCTATGTCCAGCAGATCGAACAGAACGGCCTCTTGAAGAACCTGTTTGTCTATCTCGACAATGGCGAGACCGTTAGGACCTGGGATGCCTCTGAGGCCCGTTTTGAGCGGGTCGGGGGTCAACCCTATCTCATCCTCATGAATGGCAGCGCCCAGGAGTATTCTTCCAATGGCGTCCTCAATCAGCTGTCATTCAGCCGACTGCCTTTCGATCTGGCTCCATTCACCAGTACAGATGCCAGAATCCGTTTCAAGCCAACCGACCTTTGGCTCACCGAACTGATCAACCCATCAGCCACTGCGATCCGGGACAGTGGATCACGGGGAGAGCTCCTGGCAGAAGCCCACTCCAGAATGTCTTCGCCTCTCTACGCCTTGACCGCAATGGCCATGGCGCTTGCCGCTATCCTGGGCGGATCGTTCAGCCGCACGGGCTATTCAATGCGGATTGCTAAGGCTGCTGGGGCATTTCTGGTGGCAAGGATCATGGGCTATGGACTTGTAGCTGCCAGCGTCTGGAACGTCTGGCTGAACCCGCTTCAGTATGTCCTGCCTTTAGCGCTTGCAGCCTTTGCTCTCAGTCTGGTGTTTCGCGATCTCAAGCCCAAGGTCGGGTTCTGGTTCCCAAGACTGCCTGTCCTAAAATCGAGACCGGCATGAAAGGACCCATCGCATCAGGGCCCTGGGTGACCAGATCGCCACAGATTCTCGGCCGTATCGAACGTTATGTTCTGGTTCAGCAGCTACGCTCACTGGGTGTGGCTCTGGCCATCATTGGCGCCCTCGTCATGCTGATTGATTTCGTCGAAATTTCTAGAGGACTGGGTTCAGAGACGGATTTGCCCGCCTACCGGGTCTTCAGCCTCATGGTGCTAAAATCGCCATCAGTCATTGTCCAGCTCCTACCGTTCGTTTTTCTATTTGGTACGCTTGGAGCCTTTATTTCCCTAAACAGACGCAGTGAGCTCATCGCCATGCGCGCTGCAGGGGTCTCGGCCTGGCGGTTTGTTCTTCCCGCAGCCTTTGCCGCCTTAGCTCTAGGGGTCCTAACCGTCACAGCCATTGGTCCGCTAGCCGCCTCTGGAGACGCTCTTTTCCAGCGCGAAAAGGCTCGGATCTCAGGCTCTTTTGGTGACTCCGAAAAACAGCTCGCAATATGGCTTCGCGAAGGTGAAGGCGAGCGGCAAACGGTTATTCGCGCTGGTGAGCAGGACCGGGCACAGGCTCGCCTCCTGGACGTGACCTTCTTCATCTATCGAAACAATGCAGATGGGCTGAGGGTCTTCAGCGAAAGGATTGACGCTGAAACGGCAAGTTTGAGCGCGGGGCGCTGGCGACTGACAAACGCACTCGCCGCCCAGACGGGTCAACGCGCCATCAGCTATGCATCGCTGGATCTACCCTCGGCTCTAGCTGATGAGGAAGCCTTCGAACGGTTTGCCAGGCCCCAATCAACGCCGTTCTGGTCACTCCCGGGACAGATTGGCCGTGTTGAAGACGCCGGCTTCTCGGCGACCGCCTATAGGCTCAGGCTCCAGCAGTTACTGGCTACACCGATTATGTTTGCCGCCATGTCGATATTGGCTGCAGCCTTGTCCCTGCGACTCATGCGGCTTGGCGACATGCCCCGTATGGTCATCCTTGCCGTAATCCTCGGATTTGGCTTTTTTTTCCTGAACCAGTTTTCGGCCGCCATGGGGTCAGCGGAGGTCACATCACCCTTTGTATCCGCCTGGCTGCCCGCAATCCTGACCGCTCTCGCTGCCTTCACCTTGCTGTTCTATACCGAAGATGGGTAAGGCAGCCTCTCGCGCAGGCGCAAGGATAGACACCAGAGTGCGCAAACAGGCATCTCGCCCCTCAGAACAACGGCATGTGTCCCGGTCTCTATTGCTGGCTGGTCTGGCTGTCGCTGGCCTGTATCCCTTGATGACGAGTCAGGCCAATGGGCAAAGCCGCATGGATGCCCCCGCTGTACCGGCTGTGGTCACGGATGCGGCTCAAGACGGGCTTGCGCCTGGGACGGTTTATATTGAGGCCACATCAGCTGGCCGACTCGGCGACGTCATTGTTGCCGAGGGGTCTGTAGAAGACCGTGTTCTGGCACGTTCGCTCCAGCATAGTCTGCGCGCCCGTCGGCTGCTCTATGATCTGGGGTTGGGAACGGGCACTGCGGAGGGTCAGGTAGAGCTAACGGGTCCTGAGGGTGACGTGGTCCATGCCAGCCGCATTGAGCTCGATTCAGGTTTCAAGGCCGGTACTGCCCTTGATTTTGCCACCCGACTTTCGAATGGTGCCAGTGTCATGGCGGCATCGGCAGTCCGACGCTCTGAATCCGTAAACGAACTCAACTATGCCCTGTTCACCCCCTGTCCGATTTGTGATGCTGAGGGCCAGTCCAAACGCCCCAGCATTTCCCTACGGGCTGAGAAGATCGTTCAGGATGAAAACCTTCGAGCGATCCTGTTTAAAAATGCCTATGTTGAGGTCGGCGGCGTCCACGTGCTTTGTCTCCCCGCCTTTGCGGTTCCAGATCCGACCGTGGATCGTGCGTCGGGCCTGCTTGCGCCTATCATCAACTATGATGAGGCCAGAGGCGTTTCGGTGGAGGCCCCCTACCTCTTGGTCCGTTCGGCTTCAGAGGACTGGCTCATCAGTCCGCAGCTAAACACCGAGGTTCTTCCCTTCCTCAATATCCAATGGCGGCGCCGGTTTGCGAATGGAACGATAGAAGCCCGAGCGGGATATACCTATGCGCGCAACTTCGGCGACTTCGATCTGGATGGTGACGGGCAGGCAGAAGGCAATGTCGATTTCGGTGACAGAACCAGCCGAAGCTATTTCCTTGGCTACGGAAACTTTGACCTTGAAGGTCCATGGCGTTGGGGGTTCACGGCCGAGCGTGTCTCTGACAAGACCCTCTTTGATCGTTACGATGTGCGCGACCCCTATCAGGACAAGGGATTATACTACGGCGATCAGCGTCGGTTGATCAGTCAAGTCTATGCGGAAAGGCAAACATCTCATGCCTACCTCTCAATCGCTGCCTTCTCGATACAGAGCCTAAGGGTCTCCCGCTTCAGTACGATTACCCCCGCACTCAATGTCTTTGAGGACGACAACACCCTTCCCCTTGTGGCACCGCTCATTGACGGGCGCTGGGAGCCATCAGGCCCCATCCTTGGGGGACGCCTGAGGCTAAAGGCCTCAGCTGTCGCGCTCGAAAGAGACGCTTACGTTGGTGCGCCCATCCTGAGACCTGAACTTGTTCCCTCCGGATCAATCCAGGGCCTCGAAGGCGTCGACAGCCGCCGCCTTACGCTTCAGGGCGAGTGGAGGCGCATCATGACAACCCGCTCCGGGGTCAGGTCTGAGCCGTTCGTCGATATCCGATACGATGCCTATTCGATTTCTGACCTGCCGGCGATGCTCAACGTCAAGGACGGCACCCTGACCCGAGGCCGGGCCACTGTAGGTCTGGACGTCAGCTATCCGCTTATCAGGCGGATCGGTGCGTCAACTAACCTTATATTCGAACCCTTGGCCCAGGTTTCTCTGGCTAACTCCGCAGACCTCGATCCCCGTATCCCGGTCGAAGACACCCAGACTTTCGAACTTGATGAGACCTCACTGTTCCGTGTCGACCGACTTCCCGGCTACGACGCCTATGAAGGCGGCACCCGGTTCACTGCCGGCGCGAGGTTCACCATCAACTGGGACGAAAGTCGCAGGGCCAGCCTGTTCTTAGGCCGTAGCATCCGGTCTGAAACCCAAGATGCGTTCCGGATTGCCATACCCGACGCCCCAACCAATGATTACGACCCATCGGGGCTTGCAGCGCAATCATCCGACTGGGTTGTCCAGGGAAGCTTTTCGCCTTCAGACAGGATGCGCGGATGGGCGCATGCCACTTTGGATGGCAGTGGTAATGTAAGGCGAGCCGAAGCCGCTATGGATGGCCGTTGGGGTGCCCGAAATCTCGCCACCTTAAGTTATATCGTGGATCGTTCGAATCCACAGGCTGGCCCGCTGAACCGCAACTATGAATTTATCCAGCTCGCAGCCCAGCAGTTCCTCTATGGAAACTGGGGGGTAGCCATAACGGGTATCTCTGATTTGGAGCGCGATCTGATTACACGTTCTGAAGTCGGCCTTCTGTTTGATGATGATTGTTTCAGATTCGAGATCGGATTCAGGCAGGACAATACCCGCGTAAGGCCCTCAGGGACCTCCGAGGGACTATACCTGCGCCTAAACCTCGCCACTTTTGGAGGATCAGGCTATGACCGGAACAGGTTGCGTTGAGAGCAATGCATAAGGGGTACGACCTCCCCGAATATTGGGGTCGAGGCGATACTCCTTTGAGGAACCAGGACTGAACATGCGTTTGATGCGTTTTCCCACATCGGTTACGACAGCTGCGATTATTGCGACCTGTACCATCGGTCAGGCCTTGCCCTGGGCAGCGGCAGCCCAGTCGTCACCCGCAGCGGCCGGCTCTCTCGGTCAGGTGCCGGATCTGGCGGCGTCTGAACGCAGTGCTGCCCCGCCGGCCGAGTTCCGACTGGCTGAGGGAATACTTGTTACGGTGAATGACGAGGTCGTGACGAGTTTTGATCTGCGTCAGCGCATGCTGTCCATAATCGCCATGAGCCAGCTCCAACCAACCGAAGAGACCCTGCCCCAGATACAGCGCCAGGCGCTGAATGCCCTGATCGAGCAACATCTGCAGCGTCAGGAGCTTCGCAAGTACGATGATCTCGTCATCTCTGATGCGGAGGTCGATGAAGAAATCTCTGAAATGGCACAGGGTGCGGGCACCACTGTTGAGAATTTCACGGCCTTCCTTGAACAGGGCGGTATCCGCATGTCGACCCTGCGAGAGCAAATTCGAACCGAAGTGGGCTGGCGCGCTCTTGTCGGGGGCCGCTTCAACACCCGTAGCAAGGTCTCCAGGGCCCAGGTGGAACAGACGTTGCGCCAGCTCACCGAGGCGGCAACAAAACCTCAGTTTCTCATTGGGGAAATCTATCTCGAAAATGCAAAGCATGGTGGGGCCCAGGCAACCGTAAACGGTGCACAGCAACTCATCACACAGATGATCCAGGGCGCTCCCTTCCAGGCCGTGGCGCAACAGTTCTCTGATGCTCCCAGTGCTCCAAGAGGTGGAGATGCGGGTTGGGTTGTCGACGGTTCGGTTCAACCCGCCTTGCAAGAGGCGCTGAACCAACTCGAACCCGGACAGCTCTCGCGTCCGATCCCTGTAGAGGGGGGTGTCTATATCATCTACATGCGCGACAAACGTTCAGGGGCAGCCACCAACCTGGTTCAGTTGAGACAGGTGGTGATTGAACTTCCCGAAAATGCCGCAGCTGAGCAGATATCGGCTGCAACGAGCCGTTTGAGCGCACTTCGAACCCAGCTGACCTGTGACAACATGCTCGACAGGGCAACCTCGGAACAGGGTCTGCTTGGCAATGATCTGGGGGAGACCGATATCGGCGATCTGGCCCCGCAGTTTCAGACAATCGCACGCTCCGGAGAGATCGGATCCCTCAGCGAACCGGTCCGCACGCCATTAGGCCTTCATCTGATTGCCGTTTGCGGCCGACGGGTTGGTGGCCCTGATGTTCCGACATTTCAGCAGGTCGAAGGGCGACTTCAGAACCAAAATCTGGCCATGCTCGCACGGCGTTACATCCGTGACCTTCGTGCTGATGCCCTGATCGAACAGAAGTAAACAGGTGGGTGCCCAAGGCCCTCTGGTCATCAGTCTGGGTGAGCCTGCAGGCATAGGGCCCGAGATTATTGCTGCCGCCTGGCGGGCAATGAGCCCGTCAGGCCCTGCCTTCGCCGTGGTCGGGGACGCCAGACTGCTCGAACCCTACGTACCTGTAAGGACATTGGCAGACCTGTCTGAAGTCGAAACCCAGTTCCATCGGGCCCTTCCGATCCTTCACCTGCCTGCACCTCACATTGTGACGCCGGGTCGACCTGATCCCGCCAATGCCTCAGCTGTAGCCGACTGGATCGAGCAGGCAGTGGGTCTGGTCCTTGCTGGCCAAGCCTCTGGACTGGTTACAGCGCCCATTGCCAAAGCCCCCCTCTACGCCGCCGGATTTCGGTTTCCGGGTCACACGGAGTTCATTGCCGAGCTGACCTCGGATGTGGCTTTTTCAGGAACACGTGGGCCCGTCATGATGCTCACAGCGCGCGATCTTAGAGCCTGTCTGGTCACGATCCATGTTGCGCTGGACCAGGTGCCTGAACTGGTCACGACTGAGCGGGTCGTAAGGACTGCCCGAGTGGTGCATGAGGCCATGCGGTCTGATTTTGGTATTTCTCACCCCAGACTGGCGCTCGCAGCCCTGAACCCTCATGCGGGTGAAGGCGGCGCGATCGGCTTACAGGAACTGGAAATACTCGATCCCGCTGTCGAAATTCTGAGGCGTGAAGGTATTGCCATAAGTGGTCCAAAACCGGCCGACACATTGTTTCACGATGAAGCGCGTAAGACCTATGACGCCGTCATCTGCCTCTATCACGACCAGGCCCTGATACCGGTCAAGACATTGGACTTCTGGGGTGGCGTCAATGCAACGCTTGGGCTGCCCATAGTCCGGACGTCACCCGACCATGGAACGGGTTTCGATATCGCTGGAAAGGGGCTCGCGCGCTCGGACAGTCTCATCGCTGCAATACGCCTTGCCAGCGAGATGGCCGCCCGTCGTGGGACAGGCTAGGGCGATAACGTGTCAGATCAACTCACAGTTCGCCAATCTCTTGAAGCACACGGCTTGCTGGCCAGAAAAAGCTTTGGACAGCATTTTTTGCTAGACCTGAACGTCACCCGCAAGATCGTCCGTCTGGCGGGGCCTTTTGAAGGTCGTACGGTCATTGAAGTGGGACCAGGTCCGGGTGGGCTGACGAGGGCGCTTCTCGAAAGTGATGCCGGGTCCGTCATTCTCATCGAGAAGGATCCGAGGTTTTTGCCCCTGTTGGCAGCTTTGGAATCCGTCCCGGGACGGACAAGGCTCATCGAAGCCGACGCGCTAAAGGTTGTCGAAGCGGACCTGACTGAGGGGCCAGCACACCTCGTATCCAACCTGCCCTACAACGTGGGCACCGCACTTCTGATTAAGTGGCTGACTGGGCCATGGACACCCTGCGCCATGACCCTGATGTTTCAAAAGGAGGTCGCCGAGCGGATTGTCGCTGCACCTGGGGATGATGCCTATGGTCGTCTGGCTGTAATCAGTCAGACACTGTGTGAAGCGCGCATTGTGATGCATCTGCCAGCCGCTGCCTTTACGCCACCCCCAAAGGTTGCATCGGCAGTTGTGCATCTCATTCCCTTTGCAACACGCCCACCTGAAGTCGTGATCCGATCACTCGAAAAGGTTACGGGGGCTGCCTTTGGTCAACGCAGAAAGATGCTACGTTCCAGCCTTAAGAGTCTGGGGGGGGCTGAACTTTGCAGACAGGCGGGCATAGAAGCTGATGTGAGAGCGGAAGTCGTCGACATCGCGGGTTTCATGCGGCTTGCACAAGCGCTCTGCGATCAGGGAAGTGACTAACAGGCCCCTTTCTGTGACCTCTACTGGCAAGTCATGCAGTTTGAGCGGCGTTTCATCGTCACCCGGACTGCGCAGGCAAGAGATGGCTGGAAATTTAGCGAGCTCGGTTATTACGATTAAATGTTCAACGTAGATCCCTTTCAAGCAATCGGCATCAGCCGGCTTGCTCATCAGCTCAAGACCGAAGGACGCTCCATTATTCACATGGAGTTTGGCCAACCCTCAACGGGTGCCCCCCCTGCAGCTATTGCAGCGGCCCATAGTATTCTTGACAGTGACGCCATGGGGTACTGGGAAAGCCCCCCCTTAAAGGCGAGGATCGCGCGCCTCTACAGGGAGCGCCACAGTGTCTGTGTGGACCCGGAGCGGATCTTTCTGACCTGCGGAGCTTCTCCCGCCCTGGTTCTTGCGCTTTCCAGTCGTTTCGTACCGGGAGCCCGTATTGCCATGGCAAGGCCGGGCTATGTTGCCTATCGGAATACTGTACGGGCGCTGCACATGGTTCCGATGGAGATCGGCTGCGGGCCTTTGGAACATTTCCAACTGACAGCTTCAGCCGTTGCAGCCCTCGACCCTGTGCCTGATGGACTTATCATTGCCAGCCCGGCCAATCCGACGGGCTCGATCATCGCCCCAGCTGAGCTCAAAGAGATCGCTGCGGTCTGCAGGCAGCGCAACATCGCTATTGTCTCCGATGAAATCTATCACGGACTGTCCTACGCTGGCACCACGCCGACCATGCTGGAGTTTTCTCCACAGGCGACCGTGATCAACAGTTTTTCAAAATACTGGAGCATGGCGGGTTGGAGGCTGGGTTGGATCCTTGTTGAAGACCCCTTGATCGAGAGGGTTCGCGCCCTGATCGGCAACCTGTTCCTTACGCCCCCATCTCTCAGCCAGCATGCCGCACTTGCTGCCATGGACAGCGATGACATCCTGCAGGGACATATCGAGACCTACCGGGCCAATCGGCTCCTAATGCTCGAGGCCATGCCCAGTCTGGGACTGAACTGCATAGCCCCACCAGACGGTGCATTCTATATCTGGGCCGACATTGGTCATCTAACCCAAGACAGCCTTAGCTTTTGTGAAAAACTCCTTCGGGAAACCGGCGTTGCCACCGCTCCTGGTATCGACTTCGACCCTGTGAACGGGCATCGCTTCATGCGTTTCAGCTTCGCGGTCTCGACACCAGAAATCCGCGAAGCGCTCCTGCGCCTAAAGCCCTGGTTTGCCATTCAGACCAGCAATTGAAGGCCCGCTTTTGGTCTCAACTTAACCCACAGATCCGACCGTCAAGACCAAGAGAAATGTGATTAGCTGATGGCTTGCGAGGAAGGCCGGGCATGGTGTTGACCGCACCGCAAAGAGCCACCACGAACCCGGCACCCGCAGAAAGGCGAACCTCGTCTACAGGAAGTGAGAACCCACTGGGGGCTCCTGTTCGTGTCTCCTGTGCGGTGAAGGAATAGGGGGTCTTAGCCATACAGACAGGAAGGTGCCCGTAGCCTTCATCCTGCAGTCTTTCCAGATCCCTGATAGCCTTTTCGGAGAAGGCGACATCATCGGCGCGATAAAGTGACTTTGCGATGGCTTCAATTTTCAGAGTTAAAGCAAGCTCATCTCCATAGGTAAGGGCTAGACCCGCTTTTGGATCGGCGACCAAATCCGCTGCAGTAGAGACAGCATGAGCAAGCTCCAGCGCCCCTGCCCCACCATTAGCCCAGTGGGAGCAGACATGGGCCTGAACGCCCAAGGCAGCGCACATCTCTATGATCACAGATCGTTCTGCGTCTGTGTCATCGCTGAACGCATTGATAGCCACGATGACAGCCAGGCCGAAGCCTTTCATGTTCTCTATGTGCCGCTGCAGGTTCACAAATCCAGTTTTGACGGCACCGATATTCTCCGAAGCAAGCTCGCCCTTGCTCACTCCTCCATGGAGTTTGAGGGCCCTTACCGTTGCAACAACAACGGCAACGCTGGGTGCCAGTCCGCTGGAACGACA
>JBFZCB010000293.1:0-4394 GCA_041308165.1 Caulobacterales bacterium | reverse complement strand
AGTTGCAGCCGCGGAACTGGCAGTTGCGAAAGGCTATGGCACCCGTAATCCGGTCTGGACCCAGGGGAGCCAGCATCAGGTTGCGGATGTCGCCGCCACTGTTGCCCAGATCACAGCCCTCGAAACTGACGCCGCCGACAGGACAGAATACCGCCGGTCCCTCGATCCTGCAGTCAACGAAGGTCTTGCCCTCGATCATCTGTTCACCCCGCCGGATGGCTTCCGCCACCAGCTGTGGTAGCCAGATATCCATGCGTTCATAGACGGGACCGGGCCCCAGGGCCTTGAAGTCGATTGTATCGGACATGTTCAGGCCTGCGGTGTCCCGATGGAGAGGATCAGGGAAAGGAAGGCCTCATCGCCGGTGAAGCCGACATTGTAGAACTCACAACCTTCAAAGGTGCAGTCCCGCAAGGGTATTGTACCCAGGGCCAGGGCCCCCTCGGGACGAAGCACCAGATTGCGGATATCATTACGGCTGTCGCCAAAGTTGACGTCATCAAAGCTGACGCCGGAGGCGACAAGCAGGATGGCAGGGCCCTGAAGACGGCAGCCCCTGAACGTTCGATCCTGGATCAGGCCTACGCCCCTGGCCGCAGCGTCCGCGTAGAGATCAAAGAGGTTTATATCGAGGTCTTCGAACACGGAAGCCGACAGGTCCGTGGCCACGCGCACGGGTCGATCGATGGGGCGACGTGACATCAGCGATCTGCGTCCCTTGCCGCAATGAGGTCGGCGGCCATGGCGTCAATGGCCGCTTCCTGCCCGGTAAAGCCGACCTGTACAAAGCGACAGCGAACGAACCGGGTTTTCGAAAACGCAACAACGCCCGTCAGCATCGGGCCCTGGGCCTTGTAGAACAGGGACTTCGGGTCTGTTGCCAACCCCAGGTTGCAACCCTCGAAGGTCACGCCATCTAGCGCAGCCAGAAGTGCGGGGCCTTCAATCACACAGTCGACGAAGGTCCTGTCGGCAATGACGGTCTCGCCGGCATTGAGGCAGTGCACGGCCAGCAGAGGAAGCCAGATGGCTTCCTTCTCGAAGGTGGTGCGCGCAGCCAGCTCGCGGCCGAAGGCTTCGGACATGATGTCGGTCATCTTTGAACTACTCAACTCAGGCCAGAGGCCGGATTGGGGGCGGCAAAGGCGGAAAAGCCGTAGTGGGCCAGCCAGCGGGTGTCGGCATCGAACATGGGGCGCAGGTCGGGTACGCCATATTTGAGCATCGCCAGGCGATCGACGCCGAGACCGAAGGCGAAGCCTTGATACTCATCGGGGTCAATGCCGCAGTTGCGCAGAACGTTGGGGTGAACCATGCCGCAGCCGAGGATTTCCAGCCAGTCGTCACCCTCATTGAACTTCAGCTTTCCTTCGGAGCGGTCACAGCGAATGTCCATTTCTGCCGAGGGTTCGGTGAAGGGGAAATGGTGGGGGCGAAAGCGCGCCTGCACGGTGTCCAGCTCGAAGAATCGCGCAATGAAGCTTTCGAGCGTGGTCTTGAGGTGCCCCATATGGATGCCACGGTCGATGACCAGCCCCTCAACCTGATGGAACATCGGTGTATGGGTAGCGTCCGAATCCTTTCGGAAGGTCCGGCCCGGCGCAATGATGCGGATAGGCGGGGTCTGACTGGTCATGGTGCGGACCTGCACCGGGCTGGTATGGGTGCGCAGGACCTTGCGCTCGCCGGTCACAGGGTCGGGCTTCAGGAAAAACGTATCGTGCATTTCGCGGGCAGGATGCTTTGGCGGAAAGTTCAGGGCCGTGAAATTGTGGAAATCGTCCTCAATGTCCGGCCCCTCAGCGACCGAGAAGCCCATGTCTGCAAACAGGGCGATCATCTCGTCCATGACCTGCATGGTGGGGTGCACGCCACCCTTGCGCCGCGGACGTGCGGGGAGGCTGAGATCAAGGGTTTCGGCCAGAAGCCGCACCTCGAGCTCGGCGGCCTCCAGATCCGCCTTCCGCTCCGAGAGGGTGCCCGCAACACGGTCCCGCAGACCATTGATCTGGGGGCCCTGCTCGCGACGGTCTTCGGGGCTCATGGTGCCCATGCTCTTGAGCAGAGCGGATATGACGCCTGTCTTGCCAAGCGCAGATACGCGAATGGCCTCCAGCTCAGCCACGTTTGCGGCAGCACCAATGGCGCGGTTCAGGTCGAGTTCGAGTTTGGCAAGGTCGGTCATGGAGGCAGTCGTCTAGCGGCTTAGGCAATGGGACGGAAGATGTTCGACCCTTCTCAGTTACCTCAATAGAGGGCTGGCCCCACCCGGGAAGGGGGCGATCGAGAAAAAAGGCCCCCCGACGGTCGCCGAGGGGCCTTTTTGTCTGATCGATATCTGGTGCCCCGATCCATGATCAGAAGCGCCAGGACAGCGTCTCTTAGGCGAGGGCTGCGCGAACCTTGTCGGCAACGGCCTTGAAGCCGGCAGCATCAGCAGCGATAGCCGCCAGGACCTTGCGGTCGAGCTCGATGCCGGCCTTATTCAGACCGTTGATGAACTGGCTGTAGGTAAAGCCTTCGAGACGGGCTGCCGCGTTGATCCGCTGGATCCAAAGAGCGCGGAAGTTGCGCTTCTTGGTGCGGCGGTCGCGATAGGCATACTGGCCAGCGCGGTCGACGGCGGCCTTTGCCGTGCGGATGGTGTTCTTGCGGCGACCGGAAAAGCCCTTGGCCTGTTCCAGAACCTTCTTGTGACGGGCGTGGGAGACAACGCCCCTTTTGACGCGAGCCATGATTATATTCCTTCGGAAGGGGCCCTAGCGTTCACGACAGTATCGCAAACAGACCATGGGCATCCTGATTTCAAATTCGTGCGGTGAAGATATCTGCTCTGGACTGCCGTCGCTTACGCGTAGGGCATGTAGGACTTGATCTTCTTGGCATCGGCATCGGCCATGACCGAGGTGCCGCGGTTTTGGCGGATATATTTGGAGTTGTGGCTGATCAAGCGGTGACGCTTGCCCGCAACCCCGGCCTTTACCTTGCCTGTCGCGGTGAATTTGAAGCGCTTCTTGGCGCCCGACTTCGTCTTCAGTTTCGGCATTTTGGGTCCCTTTGAGTGGGCTACCCGCCTCCGGTCTGCCCAAGCCCCCGATTGAGGGGATAGGATGAAACCGGCGCAGGTCGCCTTGGATGTTCAGAACCGCCCAGGCATGCCTGTTCGCCCGGCGGCTCGGTACGCGAAGGGGCGTCCTCTAAGGGAAGCGGGCTTCAAAGGCAAGAGAAGCCCTGCAGGGCCGTAGCGACAGGCCTGATGTTCGTGTTATGTTCCTGCCATGTTGCCCGAACGAGACCTTCTGAGCCCCGTTGCCGAGGACCCACGCTGGCAGGACGCGGCAGGCCTGCGCTGGCTGTTTGTCGACCTGAACAGTTTCTTTGCCAGCGTGGAGCAGCAGTTGAGGCCTGAACTGCGAGGCCTGCCCGTTATCGTGCGGCCCGCGGCCAGTGAATACACCTGTGCGATTGCCGCCAGCCATGAGGCCCGGCTCTTGGGTATCCTTACCGGTACCCGAGTGGCTGAGGCTCGTGCCCTCAGCGCGGCCCATGGCCAAACCCTTCAGGTCGTCGAGGCGCGGCCGGACATCTATGTCGAGACACACAAGAAGATCATGGCCGCTCTTGAGCGATGCCTGCCGATCGACAGGGTTTGCTCCATCGATGAGGCCGCCTGTCGCCTAAGCGGCCCCCAAAGGCTCCAGGAGAACGCTTTAGACCTGGCGAGAAAGGTCCAGCTGGAAATACTAACCGTGGGCGAATGCCTTGGATCATCGGTTGGCCTGGCACCAAGCCGGCTGCTGGCCAAGCTGGCCTGCGGCATGAAAAAGCCGCGGGGTCTGACGGTGCTGCGGGCCGATGATTTGCCCGCAGCCCTGCTGGATCTGCCGCTTTCCAGGGTGCCGGGCATCGGCCCGCGGATGCAGGCCCGGCTCGAGGCTGCCGGTGTGAGCGACATGGCCGGTTTCTGGGCGCTTGGACCTCGCAAGGCGCGACGGCTCTGGAACACGATCGAGGGCGAACGGCTCTGGCGAGGTCTGCAGGGTGAGGACGTGGAACCGCCCGGGGAAGGTCCCCTCGCCTCCATGAGCCATGGACACATACTGGCCGGATCCGCCCGGGATCCGCAAACCGCCCGTGCGATCGCACGCCGGCTGACCGTGAAATGCGGCGCGCGCCTGCGCCGCCTCGACAGTCTTGGATCCTCACTCAACGTGATGGTGGACCTCTGTGAGGGCCCGCCGGGCCGGGGGCGGGCTGGACAGGGAGCGGACAGGCCGAGCCGGCGGGCCGGCCGTATCGGCGGCGAACGCCGGTTCTCGCCGACCCAGGATACGTTTGTCCTGCTGCGCGTGCTTGATAGCCTCTGGCTGGATATGGCCGACGCGCTTGCAGGC
>JBFZCB010000292.1:0-5068 GCA_041308165.1 Caulobacterales bacterium | reverse complement strand
CACCCCTGGCCAGCCGACCACACACATCATCAAGCCGGCTCCAAAGGAATATCCGACCATTCCGGAGAACGAGGCCCTCTGCATGCGCCTGGCTTGCGAGCTGGGCTTGGACGTTGCGCGGGTCAGCCTGCGCCGGGCGGATCCCCACCTGTTTCTCCTGGTCGAACGCTACGACCGGATGCCCACTGAGAACGGCCTGCGCCGCATCCATCAGGAGGATTTTTGTCAGGCCCTGGGGATAACGCCCGAGCACAAATACGCCGCCGAACGCGGCCCGAACTTCCGGTCCAGCTTCGCCCTCCTGCGCGCTGCCACCCTCTTGCCGGCACCCGCCGTCCTCGCGCTTGCGGATGCCGCGCTGTTTAATGTCATCATCGGCAATGCCGATGCACAAGGGAAAAATTTCAGCCTGCTGCGCGCGGACGACGGTGTGCGTCTCGCCCCGCTCTACGACCTGCTTAGCACCTCCTTCTATCCCGAGGTCCACGCCAACATGGCCATGCACATGGGTGGCGTGAGCCGGTTGGAGGAATTCACATTCGAGACTCTCGGCGGCTTCGCCGCTCAGGTCGGCATCAGCGCGCCCTATTTCCGCCGCCGCGCCGCCGAACTGGCGACACGGACCGGGGACGCGATCACTCGCGCCGTCGAAGGACTGGGCGGCGAAGGGTTCGACAGCGAGACCCTGCGCGCCGTCGCCGATCATGTCCTGGACCGCAGCCGCCGCTTCCTGACGGCTATCCGGCAGAAATCCGACGCCTGATCTCTGACAAAGGCTGCCTGCAGGCTCATCCGCAAAAATCCGGCAGGACCGCCCAACGTGGCCTGACCGGCACGGCCGCTACCTGACTGTAGGAAGTATCGCCGCTTTGAGTAATGATCCTCTCGTTGATCTGCCCAAAATGGCAGCCTTACCAGACCCGGCCCGGGCGAGGATCGCGGTGACCAAGTAGCCGAAGCTACACCAGCTGTTGAGACACGATCAGCGCGGGTCCGGGAAACTCGATCCCCGCCTCAAATTCAACGTTCTTCGAACATGCCTATTCGAAGTAGTGAATATTCAATCTTGCAAGCCTAATGACTGTTTCGGGGGGATGATGAAGCAGATTGATCGTCGTCATTTGGGAACTGCTATGGCCGCGCGTGCGCGGCAATGGCGGACCCGGCTGGGTCTAGGCGTGTTCATCGCGCTCGCCTTCTTCACAATGACTGGACCGCGCTTTGCCCTTGCTTGGCTGGTTATATATTCGGTTCTCCAGTTCATCGAAATCAGGGCAATCGGAGCCCACCGAAGATCACCTGACTGGACGC
Source organism: Caulobacterales bacterium (assembly GCA_041308165.1). GTDB lineage: Bacteria > Pseudomonadota > Alphaproteobacteria > Caulobacterales > Caulobacteraceae > Brevundimonas. Next base: position 3,757 of record JBFZCB010000292.1, on the reverse strand, counting down.
CCTCAGAGCCTTGGTGCTGGAAGGCTATCGGCTTAGTTGCCGTCAACAATTTTGTGTTTGGGTCCTTCGCAGTCAGCCAGGCTTTTGGTGGACAGGATCTCGCGGTTACGGCCGCAGTTTTCGTTCTTTGTGGCGCTATCGTGAACGGAGTGATCGCCTGTGCGGGATCTCGTCCACTGACTTGGGCGGCCATTGGTCCGCAAATCCTGTGCTTATGCGCCGTGGCCGCGGCCATCATGGTTGCGGGACACTCCGCACTGGCGACCGCTCAATTGGCCGTAGCAAGTCTTATGTTCGTTCTCGCTGCAGTCATTGCGTCCAACCAGCTGTCGGAGAAACTTCAAATCACGGAAGAAGGAAAATATGCCGCCGAAAGCGCCAATCTCTCCAAGAGCCAGTTTCTGGCCAACATGAGCCATGAGATCCGTACTCCCCTGAACGGTGTGGTCAGCATGGCCCATCTACTGGGTCGATCTCAGCTTACGTCGCCGGACCGAGAACTGGTGCAGATCATCCAGACCTCCGCGGACACATTGACTACGATTCTATCCGACATTCTGGACATGGCGCGCATCGAGGCCGGTGAGGTCAGTTTAGAGCATGTTCCTTTTCACTTCGGGGACACCGTCCGCTCTGTTTGTGCGCTGTTCACATTGCGTGCACAGGAAAAGGGGGTTGCGGTCGTGCTCGATCTACCTGGCGAAGCGGATCGCTTCGTCACCGGAGACGGAAATCGTCTGCGTCAGGTCCTGAACAACTTGGTCTCCAACGCCGTGAAGTTCACAGAGCGAGGCTGCGTGACAGTCACCATCTCCCTTCCGGAGCCCGACCGCGTCCGCGTAGTGGTCGCCGATACCGGGGTCGGGTTCGATCCGAAAGTTTCCGGGGATTTATTCGCCAGATTCCAGCAGGCTGACGGCTCGATCACACGCAAATTCGGCGGCTCTGGCCTGGGGCTCGCGATATCTCGCGATCTCGTTGAACTGATGCACGGCCGGATTGGCTACGACAGCGCGCCGGGCGCGGGATCGAGCTTCTGGGTCGACCTGCCGTTCGCGCCTTGCGCTCCATCAGGTTCTCCCATGGTCGAAGAAAATGAAGTCAGGATTGATCGCCCACTGAGCGTCCTTATCGCTGACGACCATCCCACCAACCTCAAGGTCGCGACTATGATTTTGGAACAGTTCGGGGCGCGCTGCACAACGGCTGTCGATGGCTCAGAAGCAGTCTCGGCCTTCCTGTCTGAAGGTTTCGACCTCGTTCTCATGGATTTGCAGATGCCGGTAATGGACGGCTTGGCGGCCGTGCAGGAAATCCGCAACATCGAGCGGCGCTCGGGTAGGGCGCGGACCCCGATCGCCATCCTGTCGGCCAATACGATGCCAGAACATATCGCGGCGGCATCCGATGCCGGAGCAGACGAACATCTCTCCAAGCCGATCCGGCCCGTCGATCTCATCAGACTCGCTTCACGGCTCACGACCTGAACAGCGCCTATTCGGCCTGATGGTGGAGGCTGATCCCGACCCATTGCAGAACTACGATAGGTCGAACATCATCAGTGGATGAAGCTCATCCTGTCGCTAATCCTGATCGCCTCGGCAACAATGTCGTCGGATCAGGCTGCTGCAGATATCGATGGCAGTCGCAGTGCCCAACGCGAAGCCTGCCTCACGGCTGTGCCAATACCGCTCGATTTTGACAAGCCGGTCGTCGTGGGAGAGTTTCACGGAACCGAACAGTCCGCTCCCGTGATCATGTCTCTGATATGCGGAGCGATGGAAGCCGGGCGCTCTGTCACCCTCGCAGTCGAAATGCCGCCAGAAGCCGTTGCTGATGTATACGGGCCTCCCGTCGACGATACGTTTTGGGACCAACGGTATCCTGATGGTCGCGCATCAATCGCAACTCGGAACCTGCTTCTTGGGCTGCGTGGTCTCCGCCTGTCCGGGGCAGTCGAAGTGATAGGTTTTGAACCCAGCGACCGATCCGAGCCTCACTCGAGAACCGAGGCGGCAGGAGGGATCATGACCCGCCGCAGGCCCGAGGATACGCTGATCGTTCTCGTCGGGAACTATCATGCTCGACGTAAGCTGGACCCCACAGAAGACGCAACGTTGACTTCGGAACTGGGGGACGTCGTGAATGTGAAGATCGCGAACAGCCTACCGGGTGAGGCGTGGGCATGTATGCCCGACTGTGGCGTTCACCGCGTTGGTGGATCGAGTGGTAATCTGCCGCTTGGGCTCAACCCGGTCTCCACCGCCAATCGATTTGATTTCTTCTGGGTGGTGGACCGCTACACGCCCTCCGAGCCATATCGCCGATAGCTCGGGTTCAGGTCCGCTTCCCACCCTCAACTGACCCTGACCACGTCCGCTTTCCGGCCGACTGGTCCATACGGCTTAAAGGTATCTCTGCTCCGAGATCTGAAACACGTCACCCACTTCGATGCCGAGATATCTGACGGTGCTCTCCAGCTTCCCATGACCAAGCCGTAGCTGGCAGGCGCGCAGGTCGCCGGTTTTTGGATATCAACGCCACCTTTGTCCGTCGAAGGCTGTGGGTGCCATAGGCGCATTGATTCAGGGCGATCATTCTCACCTAGGTATCGACCAGGCGAGCATACTCCAGGTTAGCTATGTGCGCTCCGTCTCGGCTGCGGCTGGGAAACAGCCAGTCGTCACGCCGTCGCCCTTGGCGTTCCAGCCAGTGCGTCAACGCTACCCTTGTGGCTTCCGTGATCTCGAACGGCACGGGCCGACCGGTCTTTTGCTGGATGAACGTCGATCGCTTCCGAATGACGCCGCCCTGAATGACATCACCGAGTCGGAGTTTCACCAGATTGCAGCCTCGCAGTTTGGCGTCCAATGGAACGTTGAACATCGCCAGATCTCTGATCGATCCGATCGACTTGAGATGCTGTCGGATTGCCCAAATGGGCTTTGGTTTGAGCGAGGCCTTGGCTCCGGTCATTCGACCAGCGTTCCAGGGCTTGCGAGGTAAACGAACAGATCGGGCTTGCTCATGGCCACCTCCCACGATCAGCTCCCCCAACTGCAGGACACACTTCAAACGGCGCCGATGCGCCAGAAGGCATTGGCTTCAGGCCGCAAAGCTGACCTTCCGAGCAACCCTATGAGACAAAACCAGCGGGACGTTTTCGACTTTGCTACTCTAGTGAATGATCAGCCTGTAGTCGGCCACTCTGCTCGAAGCCAAACACTGCTGCCTTGCAGGTGAGCCGCCTGACGGGGGCAATCACAGCATACAGGGCCGCCTGATCAGGGTCTCGGCGGCAGATGTGCCAGCTCAGCGAGCCGCCTCTGGCACAGGAAAACAACGCGGTCCTGGAGCCGCTCGATACGCTCGCGCATCCAAGCCAGTTCTTCTGGGGTCACGGTGTAGCGCCGCGAATAGCGCGCCTTGACATAGGCCTGACGCAGCATCTCGAAGCTTCGCTTCTGGAACTTGGTTTCGGTCGGCCAGATATCGGACAGGCCCGGATCAATCTGATCCGCGAGGCTTCGCAGCCTGACCAGATTATGGCTCTTGGGCGTATAGTGCGTCATCACCAGCAGCAGGCCGTTGTACAGTGCCTCAGCAGCCTGATGTAGCTCGAATGCCGTCTCGTTGTTCAGCATTTTGCTCATTGCGAAGTCGGCAATAAGCAAACGGTTGGCAGCACCCGGCATCCAAGCTTCGTAGTGCTCCCTGGCTTCCGCCAGCGCCGTCTCGGGGGCCAAGGGCTGCGGCT
>JBFZCB010000291.1:0-15142 GCA_041308165.1 Caulobacterales bacterium | reverse complement strand
GCCACAAACCGGCTCCCAGGGCACAGGTGTACTGCCCGGACTTAATGAGAGATCCGTACGCGTCGAGGCCGAGACTGGCCAGCCGGCTACGATCGAACCCATTCCGGGTGTCCCGGTCGAGCTGATGGATTATCCCCTTGGGGCCGCTCGCGCTCAGCTGCACGGCACCTATATCGTCTCCCAGACCCGCGATGGGCTCGTCGTCGTCGACCAGCACGCAGCGCATGAGCGTCTCGTCTATGAGCGCATGAAAGAACAGATGTCGCGTGGGTCCGTAACCCGTCAGGCCCTTTTGACCCCCGAAGTCGTGCAGCTAGACCCATCAGAGGCCGATCGGATCCTCTCACGCGTCGATGAACTGGCCGAGTTCGGCCTCGTTGTCGAAGCCTTCGGCGGCTCAGCCATACTGGTGCGCGAAACCCCCGCCCTCCTCGGCGACACAGACGTCCAAGGCCTGGTCCGCGATATTGCAGACGACCTGGCCGAACATGGCTCGGTGCTCGCGCTCGCTGAACGATTAGGTGAAGTCTGTTCGACCATGGCCTGTCACGGGAGCGTCCGGGCTGGCCGGGTCCTCTCTGGTCCGGAGATGAACGCCCTGCTCAGGCAGATGGAGGTCACGCCCCATTCAGGCCAGTGCAATCATGGGCGTCCAACCTATGTCGAGCTCAAGCTAAATGACCTTGAAAAGCTCTTTGGTCGCCGCTGATCAGGCCGCGATGGGCACCATGACTTCGTTCCTGCGCATGAACCACAGCGTCCAGGGCGGATCATACTGCGCCAGACTTGTCGGACCCAAACGTCTCAGGTTGCGGGCCTGGAGTTCCCTGTCCAGCTCCAACATCCGCCGATCCACCTGACGGCTGTCGGCAATACCGGAAAAGCGTATCAGCGCCATTCTCTGGCCGGGTTCGACCCGCAGCCTTACCCGGCTGTCATTGGGTACTGGAAGGGTCTCCATCGTGTGCTCCGACGGCATGGTGAAACGTACGGTCCAATCCGAGCCCGAACCGCTACTCGTGACGGGGGCCGTCATGGCGATGGTTTCGCTCGACCGCTGCTGGGCTACGGGGGCTGTCATGGCGATGGACTGACGCCGCGTGTTCCCGCCGAAGATATATCCGGCCAGCAAGCGAAATCCCTGGTTCGAGGCCCGATCCTGGCTTCCAGAAACCCTGACCTCGGCGACCACGGTTGGTTCATAGTCACGGATTTCGAACGCCCCGTCCTTGAGCACGAGCGCGAACTTGGGCTCTTCTGTTGCCATGGCAGGTGTCCCGATCGCTGTGATCATCAGCAGCAAGGCAAAAAGCCAACGTCTCATCGCAAACCCTCACCTAAAGTTGACCGACCATGGCCCTCTTGGGCTGAACTGACCAGCCCGAACCCCTGAATTCTAGCCAATGGGCTGTTGAGCCGCAGGTCAAGATCCGCAGCAAGCCTGCCTGTCTTTCATCCAGCCACTTTCAGAAACATCACCTGAGCCGCTCCATACTTGCGGGTATCTAGCTGCAGATAGCCAGGAGTCTCGATCGGCGGCTCGTTTGAGCCCCGCTCGATGACCACCAGTGCATCAGGTTTCAGCCAGTTGCCATCCAAAAGACGTTCGAGCGCGATTTCGCAGAGACCCTGCCGGTAAGGAGGGTCGAGAAAGGCAATATCGAAGGCTTCCCCAGTGGAGCCAGGCCTGGGACCCAGATCTATGGCACTGCGGCGGTGGACACGGGTGGCCCCCATGAGGCCGAAACTGTCCGCATTCTCGCGGATACAGCCACGAGCAGCATCGTCGGTCTCGACGAACAGGCAAAAGCTCGCTCCACGACTAAGGGCCTCAAAACCCAGGGCTCCCGACCCTGCAAATAGATCAAGGACACGCATACCCTTGAGCGGCTCTGACCAGACGGCATGTTCAAGCACATTGAAAACCGCCTGGCGCGCACGGTCCGACGTTGGACGGGTTGCGGCACCTTCCGGTGTCGAAATGGCGCGTCCCTTGAGGTTTCCGGCTACAATTCTCATTCCCGCACCTCTGGACCGGATCACCAGCGTGATGCAACGGTCTGACGATGAATTCTCCCTCCCCTTTCACTCGACTGATAAATGGCCTGCAGGCTGCATTGGCAGACGCTGGCCAAAGCCCATTTCTCACCTATCAGCCCGTAAACCGACCCCTGTTGAGGCTGGTCGGTATCGTCGCCTTTTCTACTGCCGGTCTTGTCGCTCTGATTACACTCCTTGGCCTTGGGCTGAGCGCCGGTACGCAGGCTGCGCCCGCCCTCTTGTCCTATGAGATGCTCAGCCAGCCCATCCCGGACAGCCCGGATCGACTGCATCGCGAGAGTGCTTTCCTGGTCATCCTGGCCTTTACGCTCATGGGGGCAGCCCTGGTGATCCTCGCTGCTGCCTCCATCATGCACGATAGACCCATCAGCGATTTCCAGTGGCCGGGGCGAAAGCCCTCGCTGAAGCTTTTGCTGAGCGGCTTTGTTCTGATGGCTCTCGTCAGCCTCCTGCTGTGGCCTGCGGGATGGCTCATCGAAGGCAGGATCAGTCCCGCCCCAATCCTGAATAATCTCTATACCCTGGACAGTCGCCTTCTCTATCTTCTGGTCGCCAGTCTGATGGTGTTCATCGCTGCAGCGGCTGAGGAGATAGTCTTCCGGGGCATTGTTCTTCGGACTTTGGGCGGCCTGACCCGAAAGGCCTGGCTTCTGGTGATCCTGAACGGACTTCTTTTCTCCATGCTGCACCTGGATCCGGATCCCGTGGCCTTCGTGGCCAGAGCCGTTTCGGGGGCAGTCTGGACATGGGCCGCCCTGCGCTTGGCGGGGATCGAGTTCGCCATCGGCGCACACTGCGCCAATAACCTTGTGATCGTCCTGCTCGGGGCCCCAATGTCTGACGCTGCAGCTGTGGACCAGCGTATTTCTGCCGTCTATCTACTGCCGGAGTTGGTGACCGCAGTCGTAATCGTCACGGCGACGGAAATGATCGCACGCCGACGCCCAATGCCCCTGAACTCCGATCCTGCCCAAGTCTAGGGCCGTCTTCGCAAGGGCGCTCACCGCCCATGCCGCAAGACCCAATGATGGGAACGGGTCCCTATTCCACTGACCCGTGCCCAAGTCCCGCGAAGATCATGGGCGTTTTGGGCCCGGGCGCGGCGCGCCTGTTCGGGGGGCTCCAGAACGTGGCGGGCCTGAACGTGGCGGGCCTGAACGCGGCGGGCCTGAACGTGACGCCCCGCCCCGGTCGCCTTCACCTGAACTCGAACGGGAAGAGGTTGCACCGTGCTGACGTGGGTTTCGGTCACCATCGCGACCATCGCGGGCCCAGGTTGGCGACTTGGGTCCGATGATCTTGTCTTCGCGGGGCTTGAATGCGCGGCGAGGACGATCCTCCTGCTCTACAGAACGCCCTCCCGGAACGTCCCCGTCTGGTCGTGCACGGGGCTTAAAATCACGCTTTGGATGTTCAAACCTGGGTTTGGCCTTAGCCCAGCCCGCTCCCTTTTTGGGAGGACTGGCTGCTCTTGCGGTACCGGCCTCAGCAGCTGCATCGGCTGCCCGAACCCGGCTGGGCTTGCGCGAAGGATCTGAAAGGGCCGATCCTGAGCGGCCCTTGACCACGGGCGTCGATGAACGACGGCCCGGCAAGGGTGCAGGTGTCTCCACTGTACTGCCCTGGGGTAGATTTTCAGGTCGGATATGCTCCCCCAGAAGCTCACGGATTACCCGTGGACCGACCTCTTCCACTGACCCGAGCGCAAGGGTACCTAGCTGGAAGGGCCCGTAGGCCAAGCGTATCAGACGATTGACGGTAAGGCCGACCGATTCGAGTACCTTGCGAACCTCTCGGTTCTTGCCTTCCGTGATCTGGACGCTCAGCCACAGATTGGCTGATTGCCCGCCATCCTCGTTGGTCTTTGCCTTATCAATGGTCGCCTCAACCGGCCCGTAGCGCACACCGTCGACTGTGCAGCCTTCCTTTAAGGTGTCCAACTGAGCCTGGGTAATGCGGCCTCGGGCCCGAGCGCGGTACTGACGTACCAGAGCCGTGGTCGGCAACTCCAGGGCACGGCTTAGCTCGCCGTCATTGGTAAGCAGAAGAAGACCTTCCGTATTGATGTCGAGCCGCCCAACGGAAATCACGCGGGGCAGACCGCCTGGAAGATTATCAAAGACCGTCGGCCTGCCGCCCGGATCATTATGAGAGGTGAGCAGGCCAACGGGCTTGTTGTAACGCCAGACGCGTGTTGCCTGAGCCGCCGCTATTGGCTTGCCATCCACCGTGATCTTGTCATCTCGGCTCACCAAGGTAGCCGGCGTGTCCAGGATGCGGCCGTTCACAGCCACCTTGCCCAGACCAATCAGTCGCTCGACCTCACGACGGGACGCAATACCCGATCGCGCCATGGCCTTGGCGATTCGTTCCATACGCTTGGGCTCAGCAGGCGTCTTTTCGCCCCCCTTGCCGCTCGCCCTGGCCCTTGGCCGGTCCTTGGCAAAATCACCGGAACGGTCGCTAGACCCCCCGGCTGAATAGCGTTTGCCTTTAATTTCGCCGCCGGATCCGGGCGTGCGCGGTCGGTCTTCGCCAAAAGGGCGTTGACGCGGGCGGGGCTTCTTGTCGTTGTCATCTGTATGGCGGACCATGATGAGCGGTTCATGCGCATGGCATTGGACCTTGCGCAAGCGGCGGCGAAAGAAGGCGAGGTTCCAGTTGGAGCCGTGATCGTCGACGAATCGACCGGTGAAGTGGTCTCCACGGGGACCAATGGACCCATTGTGTGTAAGGACCCGACGGCCCATGCCGAGGTTGCGGCCCTGCGTGCAGCAGGTCAGAAAACGGGAAACTACCGACTGACCGGTCTGACCCTCTATGTCACGCTAGAGCCTTGTGCCATGTGCGCTGGAGCCATCAGTCACGCTCGTATCGGGCGGTTGGTCTGGGGAGCTGATGACCCCAAAGGTGGGGCCGTCATTCACGGACCAAAACTGTTTGAACAGCCAACCCTACATTGGCGACCAAGTCTCCTGGGCGGAGTTCTTTCGATTGAATCTGCAGACCTGCTCAGGAGCTTCTTTCGCCAGCGCCGTGGCCGTAGTGCAACGGAACAGAGCTAAGCGCTCTGCGTTCATGTCCTGCCAAGACGGGCCGCATCGGTTTTGAAAAGGCCCAGTTTTGTCCCTGCCAAGACACAGAGCCGCGTCGATTCTGCTGATCTTGATCACGATCGCCCCCGGCTGCGGCCCTGACCCCAACTCGACAGCCGTCGATAGCGACGCAGTCAAGCAGCGAGCTCAGGATACACAGACCGCCCGGTCAGAGACGGGAGCCGAACGACAGGACAGAGCGATGAACCGGGTCGTTCGGACGGTCTACCTTTGCCAAAACGGCGACAGCCTGACCGTCGACTTTGACAACCCCCGAGCTATGGCAACTGTGAGGAACTCGAGCGGACTTGCCATCGATCTCTTCCAGGCCCGCACTGCAGACGGGCTCTGGTACAGGGCCGACGGCCATGAGCTCAAAAGCCAGGGTATCCATGCGACCTGGATGGTCAAGAACCGTCCTGCGACCCAATGCCGGGCAGTCGACTAGGCACCGTCGACGAGGGGACCCTCAGACCGGGCACAACCGATCCCTGGCCTTCAGGCCGCGCCCTGTTCATGGAGAAACCTTAGCACATCATCGGCGTCAACTGAGGCTTCAACAAAGGCACTGCCGATGGCCGAGGCCAGTATCAGGGTCAACCGCCCTTGCTCGGCCTTCTTGTCACCCTTCATTCGCTGGACCAAGGCATTGGCCGAAAAGGTGCCAGCCTGTTCCAGTCGGCTGGGAAGACTTGCCGCCGTGATGACCGCCTCGACCCGGTCAGCTTCCTCCGCACTACAGTGCCCAAGCCGGGCTGAATAACGGAAGGCCAGAACGCAGCCGAGGGCCACGGCCTCTCCATGGGCAAGGCTTGCCTCATCAAAGCCCAGCTCAGCCTCTATGGCGTGCCCAAAGGTATGGCCGAGGTTCAGAAGTGCGCGGTGTCCGGCTTCCTTTTCGTCTTCCCCGACGATAGTCGCCTTGATCTGTACGGACCGGAGTACGGCACGTTCAAGGGCGATGAGATCGCCGGTGGCACCAGCGGCTCCTTCTCCCGCCAGCCAATCGAAAAAAGCCCTGTCGCAGATCAAACCATGTTTGAGGACTTCAGCCCAACCCGATCGCAACTGAACCGGCGGCAGGGAAGCAAGCACCGATATGTCAGCAAGCACCATCCGGGGCTGGTGGAATGCCCCAATCAGATTCTTGCCGCGAGGGGTGTCGATGGCCGTCTTGCCACCCACTGAAGAATCAACCTGGGCAAGGAGAGTGGTTGGGATCTGGATGAAATCTATCCCACGCATGTAAAGGGATGCAGCCAGTCCTGCCAGATCGCCAACAACCCCGCCGCCTAGGGCGATCACCGTGTCCTTGCGGTCGAGACCTGCGACCACAAGACAGTCGAGCACACGTTCAAGTTCGGCAAAGCATTTGGATCCCTCGCCCGGGGGAATGGTAACGATCTGCGCCTCAATCCCTGCGCCGGACAGTGCCTCCAAAAGGGCCGGGCCATAAAGTCCCGCTACGGTCTCATCGCTGATGATGACGGTTCGCGTCCGGACGAAAGGGGCAAGGAGATGGCCGGCTTTGGCCAGGAGACCGGCCTCGACCCTCACATCATAGGCCTTGAAGTCACCCTCCACGCGAACCTGGGTCATTGACTGTCAGCTCCAATGGATTTGGCGTGAACCTTCAGACCAGAAATGATGGCGTCCACAGCCTGGGAATGCGCGCCTCCCCCGACATCAACGATCACATCGGCCTCGGCGTAATGCGGGTAGCGCACGGCAGCCATGGCAGTCAGGGTCTGAAAAGCATCCTTGCCCCTCAAGAGCGGCCGGGTGTCCCGACGCTGGACCCTAGAGGCGATCACGCGGATATCAGCCCGGAGCCATACGGTCACTGCGTGCTGCTTGAGCAGGGCTCTCGTATCGGCATTCATCATGGCACCGCCCCCCGTCGCCAGGACAAGAGGCGGCCCCTCAAGCAGCCTGCGCATTACCTTGGCTTCGCCCTCCCGGAAAGCCGCCTCTCCGAGGCTTGAAAAGATATCTGTAACACTCATTCCAGCGGCAAGTTCGACGACATCGTCACCATCAGAAAAGGGCAGATTGAGCCGGTTGGCCAGTCGTCGACCCACAGTCGATTTTCCAGCGCCCATGAGACCTACGAGGGCTATGGTGCGGCCACAGGAAAGTGGCGAATCACAGGCGGCTGCATTCTGGCTCATGCGGCTATCGGGAGATGGGAGACGAAAAGGAGGATCATGGCCGGGTCGTTATCTACACCATGCGCACGCCCTTGCCACAGTTCGACCTCAGCCCTTTCATGACTGGATCGATTTTATCACCCCAGATTGAGGCTTTTCTCGAAATGATGGCGGTTGAGCGCGATGCCTCCCCCCATACGCTCTCAGCCTATGCCCGAGATCTGGAGGACGCCGACACAGCTGTTGGTGGCCAGGGCCTGATCGCAGCCGATGAAGACGCCATCGAGGCCTGGTTTAGCAGCCTCGCGGCCAGAGGGCTGTCTGCAGCCACGGCAGCACGACGCCGATCGTCCATCCGCCAGTTCTACAGGTTCGCTCTGGGCGAGGGCTGGCGAGCGGACGACCCCTCGCGTCGCCTTGACGCGCCAAAGCAGGCGCGGGCCCTGCCAAACGTGCTCAGTCGCAGCGAGATCGAGGCGCTGCTGGCGGCCATAGCGGCGAAGGACAGTGTGGGCGCAGTGCGAATGCAAACCCTGGTTGAGATGGCCTATGCCTCGGGCATGCGGGTGTCAGAACTCCTCAGCCTGAAGCTTGAAGCGGTACAGAACGACCCGTCCTGGATTGTCATCAAGGGAAAGGGCGGAAAGGAACGGATTGCCCCCCTGAACGATGCGGCTCGCGCCGCCATAAGGAGCTGGCTCGACGTTCGCGGGAAGTCGACCAATCGCGAGACCGCAGGGGCTGCGCCAGTGGATAGCCTCTGGCTTTTTCCCTCCAGGGGGGCAAAAGGACATCTAACCCCGCGCCGCTTTGCCCAGATCCTGGATGAGGCGGCACTTAAGGCTGGCATAGATCCCGCAAGGGTCAGCCCCCATGTTCTGCGCCACGCCTTTGCGACTCATCTCCTAGAGGGTGGCGCCGATCTCAGGGTCGTCCAGACCCTCCTTGGCCATGCCGACATCGCCACAACGCAGATCTATACCCACGTCACAACCGAACGACTGACCCAGGTCGTCAACCAGCATCATCCCCTTGCCCAAGACGACTAAAACTCCCGCCCCCTCAATGACGGCGAGTCTAGTTTCGCTATCCTGATGACCGGCCATCAGCGTCCCAAAGCAGCACGAACGTAGCGGTTAGACGCAGCAGACCGCCATTTTAAGCGGCATCAGAACCCCCGCTTGCCCACAGGCCTTGACGGCTCTAGGTTCCGCGACCTCGCCGGGCGGCTCGTGTCGCCTGTCATTCCGGACGCCCGATGGCCACGCACTATCTTGAATTTGAAAAGCCGATTGCCGAGCTTGAGCACAAGATCGAGGAACTGAGCCAGCTTTCTGCAACCTCAGGATCTTTCGAAACGGAGATTGCGGGTCTGCGCAAGAAGGCCGCTCAGCTTCGCAAGAAGACCTATGCGACGCTTGATCCCTGGATGAAGACACAGGTTGCCAGGCATCCTGATCGCCCCCACCTGACAGACTATCTGGCCGGACTGTTTACAGACTTTGTAGAGCTTAAGGGCGACCGCCAGTTTGGCGATGATCAGGCGATCATGGGGGGCCTCGCACGTTTCCGCGGTCAGTCCGTCGTCGTCATGGGCCATGAAAAGGGCAATGACACCTCCAGCCGCCTAGCCCACAACTTCGGCATGGCCCTTCCGGAAGGCTACCGCAAAGCCGTCAGACTTATGGACCTGGCCGAACGTTTTGGCCTTCCGGTCCTGACGTTTGTAGATACCGCCGGTGCCTACCCCGGACTAGGCGCTGAGGAACGAGGCCAGGCTGAAGCCATCGCACGCTCCACAGAGCGCGGCCTAACGCTCGGCACCCCAATGATTGCGACCGTTACCGGTGAAGGCGGATCCGGTGGTGCCATCGCACTGGCGGCGGCCAATCGGGTACTCATGCTTGAGCATTCGATCTACTCGGTCATCTCGCCAGAAGGTGCGGCCGGGATTCTCTGGCGCGACGGGGCACGCGCACGAGACGCCGCCATGGCCATGAAGATCACTGCACCCGATCTTATGCAACTTAAGATTGTGGACCGCGTTATAGATGAGCCCATGGGCGGTGCCCACGCAAACCCCGCTGCAGCCATCAGTCTAGTCGGTGATGTGATCGCTGAGGAACTCCGCGCCCTTGCCGCCCTCTCTGGTGAAGAACTCCGCAGACAGAGAGCCGACCGTTTTTATGCTATCGGTCGGACAGGCTGAATATTAAGACTAAATCCCTTTAACCAATTCTCTACCGTGACCTGACATCCTAGCAAGGTAGGGAGACGCTTGGCCTGGTCATGAGTGGTTTTGGGGAGAAGCTTCGCGATAGCGCAGTCGTGAACTTCAGCGGGGCCGTCACCATGGTGATCGATGACGCTCCCTTCAGCCGGGAGTTGACTTCAGAGGCACTGCGAGGCTTTGGCGTTGAAGTACGTTACAGCTGTTCAAGCGCACGACAGGCAATCCCGATCCTTCAGGAACATGTGATCGACCTTCTGCTGGTCGACTGTGAAATGCCCGGGATGGACGGCTGCGATATGGTCCGCTGGATCCGCCGGTCCGGTCTGGATCCAAACGCCTTTGTGCCGATTATCATGACCGCAGGTCACGTGCGTCGTTCCAAGGTCGCCGCCGTGCGCGAATGCGGCGCAAACTTTCTCATTACCAAGCCCTTCAGTGCCGGCAGCCTGCTTGAGCGGCTCGTCTGGGTCGCACGCGACAACCGGCCGTTTCTGGAGGTTGGAGACTATAAGGGCCCCGATCGCCGTCGAAGCCGCTCAAAGCCGCTGAAATCAGGAGAGAGGCGCGTCGATATGATCGCACGCGCCAAACGGGAGCTGCAACTTGGCCTGTCGGAAGACGAAGCCGAACTGGCAGCGATTACGGCAGAGCTTGAGGCTGAGGCCGCAAGAATGGGAGGAGAGTTCTGATGGCTGTGATCAGTCAACAAAGGACATCGCGTCTTTCGACGATGATCGATACACCCGGCGGGGTAAGCGTGGCAGTGGCCATGGCACAGGCAACAGCGCATCTCGACGCGATCAAACCCCGAGGCATGGAACTCATAACCTGCCAACTGGGTGAGCTGGCGGCCATGATACCCCCAACCGGACCTGATGAACGTGCCAAGTCCAGGGCCTATGGCCTGTCGGCGGGCATACTTGATGCAGCTGGTCCTTTTCAGATGAACGATCTTTGTGCTGCAGCGTCCGGCCTTTGTGATCTTCTTGATACCTCCCCAGAGGGCGAAATGTTCGACTGGCGGATTGTCACTGTGCATGTTCAGGCCATGCAATTGATGCAGACCCTCGCGCCAGGCCATGCAGGTGACGAAGCCCGAAGCCGTGTGCTGTCAGGTCTGCGCGACGTACTCAAGGCCAAGCTTCACCAGGCCGGTTGAGCTGCTCCGCGGGTCTGTTTGCGCCAAAGCGCTGCATATTCGCCACCGACGTGAGCAACCAGTTCATGATGTGCGCCCCTCTCCACTATGCGGCCAGCCTTGATCACAAGGATCTGGTCGGCATCAGCTATCGTCGACAGACGGTGTGCCACAACAAGCGTAGTTCGCCCGGAGCGGGCCCGGCGCAGTGTTTTCTGGATGGCAGCCTCGGTGCGGCTATCGAGTGCGCTGGTCGCTTCATCCAGTATGAGAACCGAAGGGTCGGCCAGGAGCGCTCGAGCCAGACCTACGCGCTGGCGCTCGCCGCCTGACAGCTTCAGCCCGCGCTCACCCACCCTCGTCTGCATGCCCTCTGGCAAGGCTCGGATGAAATCTGCCAGTTCAGCCGCCTCTGCTGCGGCCCAGATTGCTGCCGGGTCAGCATCCGGCCTTGCAAAGCCGATATTGACCCCAATGGTATCGTTGAAGAGAGCTACATCCTGAGGCACGAGAGCCACGGCATTGCGGATCGACGCCTGGGTAACGTTGCGCATGTCGTTGCCATCAATCGTGACCGATCCTGACTGGGGATCCAGCAGGCGCAGGGCAAGCTTTACGATGGTCGACTTTCCCGCCCCTGAAGGCCCAACCAAGGCTGTAGTCTTGCCAGGTGCAGCCACAAAGCTGATATCTTCCAGCCCACTCGATCGGGCATCATGTCGGTATGTGACCTGATCAAAAACAATCTCGCTGCCCTCGGCATCCGACCGGCGGGTCAATGCAGGCGCGCCTGCAACGTCGGCAACGAGAGGACGCAATCGCGTCACCTTCAGCATTTCCTCCATATCAACAAAAGACTGGCGGATTTCCCTATAGGCAAAGCCGAGTATGTTCAGCGGACCATAGAGCGAGATAAGGATCAGGACTGCCGCCGTCACGTCACCGGGCCCCATTCGCCCGGCAGCCGCCTCGAAGCCTGCCATTACTGCCATCACGCCCAAGCCGAGATTCATCACCAGGGCTTGCACGATATTCAGCATGGCCAGCGAGGCATTGGCCTTCAGGGCCGCCACATTGTAGACGCCCAGCGCCTCATCATAGCCACGCGCGGCGCGGGCCTCGGCTCCGAAGGACTTGACCGTTTCATAGTTCAACAACGCATCGACAGCCAGGCCAGCAGCCTCGCTATCAGCTGCATTCATGGCTCGTCTCTGTTCAATCCGCCAGTTTGAAATAGCAAATGTCAGGGCCGTGTAGACCACGACAACAACAACCGCCACGGCGGCAAACCGCCAGTCGTACATGCCTCCCAGAACGCCGGCCGCCAGGATCAGCTCGAGCCCGGTCGGCACAAGATTGAAGGCCAGGACGCGCAGCAGGAAATCGACAGCGCGAGATCCGCGGTCAACGGTACGCGAGAGCGATCCTGAGCGTTTGGTCTGGTGAAAGTCCAGGGAAAGATTAAGGGCGTGGGCGAAGGTCTCGGCCGCAGTCGTGCGCTGCGCGGCGGCCCTGACAGGAGCAAAGACGACATCCGACAGCTGCGGTGCCGCTGAGGACAGAAAGCGAACAACAGCCCAACCCACCGCAAATCCGGCAAACCCCAGTCCGATGGCGACCGCCGTTGACTGTTCTCGGGCCAGGTGATTGACCGCTGCACCAAGAACAAGGGGAGCAAACACGCCCAGCCCCTTGCCGATCAACGTGAGCCCGATGGCGGCGACCAGTCTCAGTTTCAGTTGGGGTGCATTTGAACGCCCGACCAGACGCGCCAGCTCCAACAGGGCAGAGAGACCGCCCGGCTCGATTTCAGTCGAGGCTGCCGAGACTCCCTGAGCACGAGCCTCCAGTGACCCTCCCCTGCCTTCTCCACCCCGATAACCTCGCGCCATCTCCGTCATATGGACGCTAAGCACATGAAGTGAAAGGCCGGTGGATCAGCTCAGGCGACTTATGGCCTCGACCAGCTCATCGACCGCTTCAGCGCGTGTCGCCCACGAGCACACAAACCGAACCGACCCATCATCGAACCGATAACAGGCCCATCCCGATGCATTGAGACGCGCATGGAGTGCAGCGGGCATCCTGACGAAGACGCTGTTGGCTTCGACTGGATGGGCAAGCGCGAAGCTGGAGACCTGCGCGACACCGCTGGCCAGCTTCTGAGCCATCTGATTTGCATGAACAGCCCCCTCCTCCCAGGCTCCACTTTCCAGAAGTCCAAGAAAGGGTGCGGACAGAAATCGGCCCTTGGACGCGGTTTGACCCGCCTGTTTCAGCCTGTTGTCCAGTCGACGCGAGAACGTTGTATTGAGCAGAACCAGGGCCTCTGTGGAGGCCAGTCCAGCCTTGGCACCACCAAAGACCAGAACATCTATGCCAAGCCTTGCGATCTCTGCGAGATCAAATCCAGCCGCAACCGCATTTGCGAGCCGGGCACCATCCAGATGGACCCCGTATCCCAGCGCCTTGACCGGTTCGATCAGATCTTTCAACTCCTGCGAAGTGTAGACGGTGCCGTATTCCGTTGACTGGGTCAGTGAAAGCGCAGCAGGCGGCTGGCGGTGCCCTACCTCAGGTTCGTGAAGCACAGCTTCCAGCGCCCGCGGATCAATCTTGCCTGACTGGCCAGGTAGTCCGATCAGGCCAACACCCTGCCCAAAGAAGCCAGGTGCGCCGGTCTCGTCCGTACAGACATGGGCCGAATGATGCGCAAGCACTGCCTCATAAGGCCTCGCAAGCATGGACAGTGCGATGGCATTGGCTGCCGTACCCGAGAAGACGAACCTGATATCAGCATCCGCATCCAGACGCTGGCGGATCGCGTCCGCAGCGCGGGCCGTTACGTCATCAGAGCCATAGGCGCGGGCAAAGTCGGTGTTGGCCTCGACCAGGGCCGCCAGGGCGGCGGGTGCCATACCAGCCGTATTGTCAGAAGCAAAATCGTAACGCACGTCTATCTCTTCTGTTTAGAAGGCGTCTTACCAGACGGCTGAGTCTTGTCGGCAAGCGGGGTCATATCACCAACGCCATCGCTCTGCCTAAACGTCACCATGGCCGCTGGATCATTGCCATAGCCAACGGCAACCTGATGCGGGAACGGGATTTCGATCCCGGCCGAATCCAGGGCTTCCTTACCTGACTGCATCAAATCCGCCTGTGTCTGCCACCAGTCCGAGGGATTGACCCACGCATGCAATGTGACCTGCACGGCGCTGTCCAGCAGTGCCGTTACACCAGACCAGGACACAGGTTCGGCCAGCACCTTGGCATGCGCACCGGCGACGGAAAGAAGAATCTTGCGCACATCTGCAAGGTTTTCACCGTAACCGACTGAAAAATGGATCTCGATCCTTCGTGTCTTCTGACCGGACAGGTTGATGATTACATCGCCAAGAACCTTGGAATTCGGCACTACGATCTTGTGGTTGTTGGCGTTCGCAAGCTGGGTCGTGAACAGATCCAGCTTCTGAACTGCCCCTGTCGCGCCTCCGATATCTACAACATCGCCGACCCGGTAAGGCCTGAGCACCAGCAGCATAACCCCCGCAGCCACATTCGACAGCGTACCCTGAAGGGCCAGACCAACCGCAAGCGATGCCGCTCCAAGGACGGCGATAATCGAGGTCGTCTGAACACCCAGCCGCTGAAGGACGGCAATGAGGCCGATGATGATAATGACGACCCTGACGACCTGAGCTGCAAACGAAACAACCGTGGTGTCCCTTCGGAAGGCCTTCGTACGGCTCAAGGCCCGCTTGACCGCCCCTGATCCCCATTTCGCTGCAAAGAGGGTGGCGACCAGGATGACCGCAGCGACCGTAAGA
This sequence comes from Caulobacterales bacterium, assembly GCA_041308165.1. Taxonomy (GTDB): domain Bacteria; phylum Pseudomonadota; class Alphaproteobacteria; order Caulobacterales; family Caulobacteraceae; genus Brevundimonas. Next base: position 638 of record JBFZCB010000291.1, on the reverse strand, counting down.
TTAACGGTGAGCGCACCGACCATTTCAATCAGTCGGGCTATGACGGCCTGATCCACAGTCAGGGCCTGACGGCTGACAGCAACAGCGTCGTTGAGATTATCGGTAACAGAAATGCTCATGAAGGCCGATCTATAGCCTGCAGCTACGATTGGAAGCCCTGAGCATGGGCAAAACGTACTCAAACCCTGCCTAGGCGACCCGTCCGCCCCCGGACTCGATGGCCCGCAGGAGGCGTAGGACATTCTCAAGGGTGTCAGCCTCTCGGGTCGGCTTGTCCCATCGAATTCTGGAGATGCGAGGAAAACGCATGGCTAGACCTGATTTGTGTCGGGTTGACCGGTTCAAACCCTCGAAGGCGATTTCGAGTACGAGGCCGAAATCCATGGTCGCCTTGAGAGAGCGGACCGGGCCAAATCGCTCAACTGTATTGGCCCGAACGAAGCTGTCGAGAGCTTTGAGCTCTTCATCTGTAAAGCCAAAATAGGCCTTACCAATGGGACTGAGGACGCCTTGTCCGTCCCAGACGCCAAATGTGAAATCCGAATAGTAGCTCGACCGCCTGCCATGACCTCGCTGGGCATACATCAAGACGGCATCGATCAAAAACGGATCGCGTTTCCATTTGAACCAGGGCCCTT
>JBFZCB010000290.1:0-2504 GCA_041308165.1 Caulobacterales bacterium | reverse complement strand
GTCCTAGAGCCGGCAGAACAGGCTGAGTTCCTGGAGAGCCTGGGCCTGGCTGAGCCGGGTCTCAATCGGTTGATCCGGGAAGCCTATTCGCTGTTGGGTCTTCAGTCCTACTTTACGGTTGGGCCCAAGGAAGCCCGCGCCTGGACCATTCCGGTCGGTGCAACAGCACCCCAGGCAGCCGGTGTGATCCATACCGACTTCGAAAAGGGCTTCATCCGGGCTGAGACCATCGCCTATGATGACTATGTCGCCCTGAGAGGCGAGGCCAAGGCGCGTGAAGCGGGTAAGCTCCGTGCCGAGGGCAAGGCCTATGTCGTCAAGGATGGCGATGTGATGAACTTCCTGTTCAGCTGAAACGAGCCGATCAGGGCCTGTCTGGCATCCTGTTTCAAACACATGGCCCAAAAGGCAGGGCAAACTGCCTGGAGATCCGGCGTGGGACAGGAGGTGTGGACAAAATGTCTAGCGCTCAGGCGGATGAATGCGACGAGGACAATGTCGAGGACACTGTTTGCGGTCTCGGTCAGTCGGGGCTGCAGGCCTCGACTGTGTACTCGCTGAGCAGGTTGGGCTTTTAGGGGCAATCCAGACAGTCTTGTCCAAAGTCGGCGGGTGATCCACAGGCCCAGTGCTCCCGCATAGGTCCTGCCCCCGCGGCTCAAAGACTGCCCCTTGCGCATCCGACATCAAGCCGCGAACGCAGGCGGCTCCTTGCAGGGAACAGCCTTGACCGCGCGGTCAGGTGTTCTTGGGTAGCCACCTTGTCCAAACGCTCCAGAACCGGAGGCCAGGGCGATCTCGGCGCCAGACTATTGCCTGGCGGCCTCGGTCTCAGCGCGAATCCGACCGAACTCGGCCGTTGGCTTCCATTGCGGCCACGCGTTTCCATCGGCAAGCTCACGCCCCAGACGGTAGAGAAGCTCGAGGTTCTGGATGGCAGCCGAGAAGTCGTAGTCGGCCCGCCATTCGTCCTCGAGGTTATGATAGTGGGCGGCCATCTGGGCCTGGTAAAAGGGCCGCCCCACAGCCTCTCCGCCGTCCACAAAGTCCACACCCGTCCAGGGCATCAGGGCCGGTACACCGCCCGCTGCGAAGCTGAAGTGATCGGAGCGATAGTAGAAGCCCTGCTCAGGTTCGCCATCACCGACCACGCCACCGTCTCTGCCCTGGGAGGCAGCCAACCTCGCCAGGTCGTCTTCGAGCGTCGATTTACCGGGGCCGAAGATCGCTACAGAACGGGTAGCCGGGGTCAGGGGTAGCATGTCTATGTTGATATTGGCTGCCGTGGTCGCGAGCGGATAGACCGGATTGTTGGCATACCATCTGGAGCCAAGAAGTCCCTGCTCCTCGGCGGTCACATGCAGGAAGACCACGGTCCGGCCCGGTCTGCTGCTCCCGCTAAAGGCTCTGGCCATTTCCAGGACACCCGAGGTTCCAGACGCGTTGTCCCAGGCTCCGTTATAGATGGTGTCGCCAGCGGCGTTCGGGCTTGTGGCCTTGCCGATATGATCCCAATGGGCCGAATAGACGACGTATTCATCCGGGCGCTCGCTACCTGTGATCCTGGCGAGCAGGTTGTACGATCGGGTCGTCTGCCCGGTCTCGGCTATATCGACACTGATCTTGATTCCCGTGTCGATAGCCTTGAACGCGCCGCCAGCTCGGGCACTGGCAAGGACCTGAGACATCTGGACACCGGTAGATGACGCCATGGCTTCAGCGATCTGCATGGACATGACGCCACTGAAACGGGCTTCTGGGGCTCCTGTCGTGGTCGTCCTGGGCCGTGTGTTACCTCGCATTCCCCGGGCGTTCGGATTCTCTGTCAGTGTCAGGACACCAAGGGCTCCGCGCTTGAGCGCTTCGGAGGTCTTGTGTGCGCCGGAGCCATAGAAGTTCGGATAGTCTCCAAAGCTGTCGGGCTGGCCACCAAGGATAACAACGACCTTTCCGGTAAGGTCGATCCGGCCGTAATCATCCCAGCCCCGCTCGGGGGCAACAATGCCGTAGCCTGCAAAGACAATGGGCAAATCATTGAGCTTGATGTCGGCCGTAGTGACACCGCGCTCAAGCGCTCCCGCCCGAAGGGATAGTCCGGCTTCAATCGCTTGAACCACGCCATCGGCACCTCTCCAGCTTGCCGTCGCCGGACGGCTGGGGGTCAGTCGCAGCAAGTCCACGGCCTGCAGCCAGCTCCCGTTCTCGCCTCCAGGCTCCAGACCCATCTCCTCATATTGAGCCTGAAGATAGGCAAGGGTTTTTTCCTCGCCGATCGTCCCGGGCAGGCGCCCCTCGAAACTGTCGTCAGCCAGTACCCTGATGTGTTCAGACAATCTGGCCCCCTGGAAATCCTGTGCAAGGACAGGTCCGGCAGCGGCCGTCAGTGCCAGGCTCGAGATGGCCGTTAGGGCAAGGCGGTTGATCAGACGGGTGAACATGTGGGCCTCCTGAGTTCAGGTTGTTCCCCATAGGCGGGGCGGCGGCCTTCGTTCATTAAAGTTTCG
>JBFZCB010000289.1:0-6831 GCA_041308165.1 Caulobacterales bacterium | reverse complement strand
TCGGGGCACTCGTGCGCTTGGAGGCATCATCAAGCAGCTTGCAGAGCGATCCGGCTATGCGCGTTACGAGCGGATACTGATAGGTCGTCCCCAGGCCCTTGAGGTCGTGTGAGCGGCAATAAAGTGCATCGGCCGTCTCTGTCGTCAGTCCATCGGTACGGATAGCTGCCTGTGCAGCATCGAGCTTGTTGAGTTCATCGTCGAGCCACTGTCCAAACTGTGCCGACATGGCCTCAAGGGCGGCCTCAGCCTTGGCTATGGCATTGGCATCAATGCCGCCAAAAGCTCCACCGACCTTCATGCGAAGGGTGTTAGGCGGACTGAAAACTTGAGCCGAATTCCTCACCAACAACTCCCTCATAGCAGGCTGCTGATACTGAAGCAGGGTGATTAAAGAACCATGACCAGGTTTCGGAGCCGAGGCCGCAGCGCTGCCGGGGCCGCTCTGGAATACCCTTCTAATACGCGGACTTGGTTGGTAATTATGCCTTCGATGCGCCGATACGAGGCTCAGCGCCCTTGACCAGTCTGACAATATTCTCGTGATGGCGAAGATAGATCAGGCAGGCTGTAAACAGCGCCAACAGTGTGATCAGGATCGATGTGGGAAGACCTGCACCGGCGAATGGCAAGAGGGACAGGGCAGGGGCTAGAGCTGCCGCTATGAGGGCTGCAAGCGATGAATAGCGCAAGACGAAGGCGACGATGAGCCAGGTCGCACCTGCCATGAGCCCCAGCGGCCAGTGGGCTGCAAGAAGGAGTCCGAAGAAGGTCGCCACCCCCTTGCCTCCCTTGAAACTGAGCCAGACAGGAAACAGGTGCCCCAGGAAGGCGGCTCCACCTGCGATACAACCGGCCAGTTCACTGTCCAGAAGCCACCGGGCCAGCAACAGGGCCACGGCGCCCTTGCCGGCATCGAGAATGAGGGTCGCTAGCGCAAGGTCCTTGCGGCCAGTCCGAAGAACATTGGTCGCGCCAATATTGCCTGAGCCGATCTGTCTGACATCGCCAGCTCCACCAAGCCGGGTCAGCAGGACGCCGAAGGGAATCGAGCCGAGCAGGTAGCCCATGACCAGTACAGCCGCCAGAACGCCTAGCTCTGCTGCCATCAGATCCTGCACGTGATTCGTCCTTCCTTCATGCGACACAACCAGAATGCGTCGAGCTTTGGAGCCGGGCAAGTCTATTGCTGTAACAGGGCCCAGATGATGGAGGCTGACCCTGCCTGTCCACGCAGCGAAATGAGGCGATGCCGGCCTCGAAGACCTTCAGCCAGGGCGGTTGGGCGACCTTAAGAATGGATGCGTCGTCCCGAAACCCAGGTGCCGTTGACCCTGCCCTGGAGGCGACGTCCATCAAAGGGTGAGTTTCGCGATTTGGACCGAAGGGCCGAAGCGTCGATCACAACGGGAGCATTCGGGTCGAACAGGACAAGATCTGCAGGGGCACCGGCGGCAATGAGGCCGCAGTCGAGGCCAAGGATTGAAGCGGGGCCAATGGTGAGAGGACGAAGGATGTCCAGCAGTTCCAGACCGTCTTCATGGTGAAGGGATAGAGCCGCAGCCAGCAGTGTCTCGAGACCCACGGCGCCGGGTGCTGCCTCTGAGAACGGTCTTCTCTTGTCCTCGGCGGGCGCGGGAGCATGGGCGGAGGTGATCACATCGATCAAGCCTTCCCGGATGGCCTCGATGAGGGCCTGCCGGTCCGATTCGGATCGCAGAGGCGGATCGAGCCGGAAGAAGGTACGGTAATCGCCAATATCGATCTCATTGAAGCACAGGTGGTTGATCGAAACCGAAGCTGAAACCTCCAGCCCCCGTTTACGGGCGCGCGCCAGCGTCTCCAGAGCCCCCGCAGTAGAGACCTGATCAACAAGAAACCTGACCCCAGTCAGTTCAACCAGTGCAAGATCGCGCTCTAGTTGTATCCTTTCGGCAATAGCCGGGGCACCAGACAGACCCAGTCTCGTCGCCATTTCCCCCGAGGTTGCAACCGTGGATTCGCACAGCCAGGGGTCTGCAGGCCGGCAGGCGATAAGCGCATTGAAGGCGGCTGCGTAGCTCATGACCCTTTGCAGGGTGCGACTATTGGCAATGACGCGGTCGCCATCCGTGAAATAGAGGGCTCCGGCCTCGTCCATCAGTCCGATCTCTGCCATGCGCTGGCCTTCGCGACCCTGAGTGGCCGCACCGGCCGCCCTGACATTGACAAGCTCCAGCGCCACTCCGCGTCGTTGTATAAACTCGACCATGGCAGGATCATCGATCGCCGGATCGGTATCGGGCTGGATAACGATGGTGGTCACGCCTCCCGCTGCAGCCGACAGGCTTGCAGACTTTAGCGTTTCGCGAGGCTCGGCCCCCGGCTCGCCAGTCTTGACGCGGATGTCGATCAGACCCGGCGCCAGACATTGACCCCGGGCGTCGATGATGTCGACGCCCGCAGGCTGGTGGGCTGCAACTCCGTGGACGACTTCGAGTATGCGCCCGTCCTGGACGAGAACAGCGCCCGGGCCATCATAGTCTGAAGCGGGGTCAAGCAGCCGCGCATTGATGATGGCAAAAGGTGCGGTGGGAGCGATCATTGAGCTGCGCGCCCTGGGCTGACATGGGACAAGGGTTGGAAAAACCGTGAAAGGGAGGCGCGCCAGTCCGGTCCGCAGACTGGCGTAAAGCCCTGACGGGGCCGTCGGCTGGTCGAGGTGTCCTCAACGAAAGACAACCAGGCGGGGGTGCTCATTGTGCCCCCTCGATCCGCATCGAAAGTGAAGCCAGAACAGCCATGCGTGCCGCGACCCCCATTTCGACCTGATCCTGGATCAGGCTGATCGACAGGTCGTCAGCGACAGCTGAATCGATCTCAACCCCCCGGTTCATGGGCCCGGGATGCATGACTTTTGCGCCTGGCCGTGCCCAGGCCAGCTTCTCGCGATCAAGGCCCCAGAAGCGAAAATACTCCCGGGTCGAGGGTACAAGAGCGCCTTCCATCCGTTCGAGTTGAAGTCTGAGCATCATCACGACATCGCAGCCCTCAAGGCCTTCGCGCATGTCATGGAAAACCTCGCAGCCCCAGCGATCGGCATCACCTGGGACAAGGGTTGGCGGGCCGATCAGCCTGACCCGGCAGCCCAGCATCGAAAGCAGGATGACATTGGAGCGGGCCACCCGGCTGTGAGCGACATCGCCGCAGATGGCCACAGTGAGAGAGGTGACATCGCCAAAGGCACGGCGCAGGCTCAGCAGATCCAGCAGGGCCTGTGTGGGATGCTCATGCCTGCCGTCACCGGCATTGACGACAGCGCAGCCGACCTTTTGCGATAGGAGGGCGGCGGCCCCCGAGGCTCCATGGCGAATGACCAGAATATCCGGCTTCATGGCATTGAGGGTTACGGCCGTATCAATGAGGGTTTCGCCCTTTTTCACTGACGAGGCACTGACTGGCATGTTGACTACATCAGCCCCCAGTCGTTTGGCCGCGATCTCGAATGAAGAGCTTGTCCGGGTGGAGTTCTCATAGAAGAGGTTGACCACAGTCCGCCCGTGAAGCAGGGCCAGTGATTTTGAAGACTGGCGATTGAAGTCAACAAAGGCGTCGCCGAGATCAAGCAGGGCCATGGCGGTCACTGCATTCAGATCACCAGCTGAGAGAAAATGCGGTGTCGGGAACGGGGAGAGCCGTTCGAGAATTTCGGGCTCGGTCACAGTCATCTGCGTCATGAGCTCATGCTATAGATCGAAACGGTTCAGGATGCGAAGCTCAAGCTCTGGCCTTTCAGGGTGAAAACACGACTGAGGCCCTATGCGAGATTGAAAACAGCCAGCAGGATCGGCATGATCAGCGCACTTCCTACCGTAGTGACCGCGATGATCCCCGCCATGAGCGGAGCGTCTCCTCCCATTTGTCTGGCCAACATATAGGCTGCGGCGGCACCCGGTGCGGCACCACACAGAAGAGCAAGGCCCTGTGCCAGTTTATCGCCGCCAAAAAGGATGCAGAGACCCCACATCAGTGCCGGGAGCACACAGAGTTTGACCACCGATACTGCACCGATGGTCCACCGACGTCTCGCCACCTCTGCGAAACTCAATCCACCGCCCGCTACAATGAGCCCCAGTGGCAGGGCTCCGCTTCCCAAAAGAACCAGGGTTTCGGAAAGGCCCGGGATCGGCGGGACTCCACCGATGTTCAGGATCAGACCAACCAGGCAGGCTACAAGAATGGGATTAGCGAGCATGGCTCTCATAAGGGCCAGAGGGCTCACGCCGTTCTGGTTGGCTCCCCAGCGGGCCAGGACTGCAACGCAGGCGATGTTTGTAACGGGTATGATGCAGGCGATCATCACCGCAGCCAAGGCCAGACCCTGTTCTCCATAAGTGACCTGAACAACAGGCAGGAAGACGAAACTGTTCCAGCGAATTACGCCCTGAAACACACTGGTATAGGCAGGTCCGCTGATCGTAAGCAGGGGTTTGGCCATCAAGGTAGCCGTTGCCACAATCACGATGGCGACCACGGCAGCCCCCGCGGCTGCAGGCGCTCGCCCACCCGACAGATCTGCAAACCAGATCGCCGGAACCAGAAAGCCGGGGTAGAGCCAGTTTATGGCCAGCCTTTCGATGGGGCGCCAGGCCGCATCGGCAAGGAAGCCGGATTTTCTGAGGCCATATCCCAGGATAATCAGCGCAAAGACGGGCAGCACGCCCGTAATCAGGCCCGTCATTCAGGTGCTGTCTGAGGGGGCAGCTCACTCGCCGAGTGCCGGATTCGGTCAAGAGCCCCCTGCAGGATCCAGGCCGCCGCTGTCCGGTCAATCACCTGGGCACGCCGTTTACGATTCAGATCCAACTCTTCGATGAGAAAGCGTTCGACAGCCGTCGTCGAAAGTCGCTCGTCCTGAAACGCAATATTGAGTGGCTGCAGCCTCTCAAGATTGCGGGCAAAAGCTCTGCAGGATTGGGCTCTTGGCCCTTCGGTCCCGTCCATGTTCAGTGGCAGCCCGATCACCAGGGCTGAAATCTTACGGTCGCGGATCAACCCAAACAGACGCTCTGCCTCGGTGGTAAACTTGGATTTCCGAATAAGTTCCAGCGGGCTAGCGATCATTCGGCTGGTATCGGAGATGGCGACACCGATCGTTTTCTCACCCAAGTCGAGCCCCATCCAGGCCGTATTGGGCGGACAGGCCTGGGGCAGGGCGGAGAGTTCAAGTACGGGCACAGGCCGCCGGTTATGCCGCTCCGCGGCTGAAGTCAAAGCCGGCATCATCGCTGGCGGGAGCCCGCGCCCCCAAAGGCACGATTTTGAACGGATGAAAGGTCGTCGCCCTCCCGAGCCTGCAATGGGGGTCAGGCGGTTCGGCTAATGCGAACTGCGCGCAGGGCTTGCCTTGTGAATCCGCGTCCGGGTCGCTAATCCCAGTCCTTTGCCATCATAGTGCAGCTGGAGGGCCGAATGGCCATCGACGCAGCGACCGTGCGCAAGGTTGCGCATCTCGCCCGTATTAAAACCCCCGAAGACCGTCTTGAGCCTCTTGCACAGGAGCTCAACGGTATCCTCGCGTGGATCGAGCAACTCAACGAGGTCGATGTGGTCGGTATTGAGCCCATGACGTCAAATGTTGCCCAGCCCCTAAGGCTGCGTGACGACGTTGTGAGTGATGGAGACAAGGTTGAGGATGTCCTCTCCAATGCTCCCAGCTCTGCAGAGGGTTTCTTCGTTGTGCCCAAGGTGGTCGAGTAGTCATGAGTGATCTAACCCGTCTGACTTTGAGCGCAGCCGTTTCCGGCCTGAAGAACAGGACGTTTAGTTCGGTAGAGCTGACGCAGGCCTTTCTCTCCAGGATCGAAGCCGCGAATCCGACCCTGAATGCCTTCATTGAGGTGACAGCGGATCGGGCCTTGACGATGGCGCGAGCCTCCGATGATCGCCTGGCCGCTGGAAACGGCGGTGTTCTCGAAGGTGCGCCTCTGGGGATCAAGGATCTTTTCTGTACTCAAGGCGTCCAGACGACTGCAGGCTCGAACATGCTTCGGGGGTTTGTTCCCCCCTATGAGTCGACCGTCACAGCCAATCTCTGGCGTGACGGTGCTGTCATGCTTGGCAAACTCAACATGGATGAGTTTGCCATGGGCTCTTCCAATGAGACCTCAGCCTTTGGTCCGGTTGTAAACCCTTGGAAATCAGCGTCCAGTGAGGATAACCTTACTCCAGGTGGAAGCTCTGGAGGGTCTGCCTCTGCTGTAGCCGCCGACCTGTGTCTTGCCGCCACCGCCTCCGATACGGGTGGCTCCATTCGCCAGCCCGCAGCCTTCACAGGGACTGTGGGAATCAAGCCGACCTATGGGCGTGCAAGTCGCTACGGTATGGTGGCGTTCGCCAGTTCCCTCGATCAGGCCGGGCCGATTGCCAAGAGCGTTGAGGATGCAGCGTTGCTGCTGCAGTCAATGTGTTCGTTCGATGTGAAGGATTCTACCAGTCTGGACGTGCCAACGCCTGACTGGACTGCCTTTGTCGGCAAATCGGTAAAGGGATTACGGATTGGTGTTCCGTCCGAATATGTGGTCGACGGCATGCCGGAAGAAATGTCGAGAATCTGGTCTGATGGCATCGCCTGGTTGAAGGACGCCGGGTGCGAAATCGTCCATATCAGCCTGCCGCACACACGGTATGCGCTGCCGACCTACTATATCGTCGCCCCTGCCGAAGCCTCCTCCAATCTGGCTCGCTATGACGGGATGCGGTTTGGTCATCGGGCCGAAGGGCCAACGAACCTCAATGACCTTTACGAGACCAGCCGGGCTGAAGGCTTTGGCAAGGAGGTACAGCGGCGTC
>JBFZCB010000288.1:0-28937 GCA_041308165.1 Caulobacterales bacterium | reverse complement strand
TAAAGCCTGAGCGTACGGTCTGCATGATTGCACCGGACAATCATCCATCCCTGAGGTTGGCATCGCGGGTCGGCTACAAGCCCTATGCCCTTTCGACCTACAAGGACGGTGCCGTGCACCTGTTTGAAAGGCCAAGGTGCGCGGCCGCTCCCGGCGAAACGCCCTAATCCGGGTCTCCGTAGGCAGCCATTAAGGTTTATGGGCCATCCTGTCTGGTGACACTCAGACTACACCAAAGTTTTCGCATGCCCATGTCCGTCGAAACCCTGCACGGTCACCTGGCCGAGGCCTTCCCCGATGCCGAGATCACCATAGAGGATCTGGCTGGCGACGGGGACCATTACCGCGCCCGGATCATCTCGCGGGCTTTCGCTGGAATGCCCAGGGTTCGCCAGCACCAGCTCGTCTATGCCGCGCTCAAGGGCGAAATGGGGGGAGCCCTGCACGCCCTGGCACTCGAGACCTCTTGTCCACCTTCAGGTCACGGAGACTGATCAATGCGTTATCGTCCCTTCGGCGGCACCGGTGCTGCTGTATCCGACCTTACACTCAGCCTTGGTATTGACACCGTCTCGCGCGGACCTGATGCCGCTGCAGATCTGATCTATAGAGCACTCGAAGCGGGCATTAACAGCTACCGTCTTGAGAATGCCGATCCGGTTCTCGTCGAGATTGCAGGCCATGCTCTGTCCAGCGTCGACCGCAAGCTCCTGAACATCAGCCTGGTACTAGGTGGACGGGACGGTCGTCGAGACAGCGCACGGGACTTCTCCGCACAAGGACTTACCCTGGCCATTGATCGGTCCTTGCGTGTATCCAACCTCGGATGGATCGACATCGCCATACTGGACCAGCCTGGCGAGGATGAACTCTCGCGCTCGTCCCTTGACGCCCTCAAGGCCCTGCGTGCCACCGGGCGCGTCTATTGCCTGGGGGTCGCGGGAGATGACCCGGTCATGGATGTCTATGTTTCGACGGGTGCCTTTGATGTCCTGTCAACGCCTTACCACGTGGATTCTACCTGGCAGGTCCGCAGCCGGATAAGGATGGCCAAGAATCGGGACATGGTCGTGATCGCACAGGATTATTTTCCTGAGGAACTGGATACGGCCCGCAAGGCTGCCAAGGCACACGAACCCAAGAAAGGCTTCCTCGGCCTTTCCTTCGGCCAGTCCGCGAAGAAGGATGACCTTAAACGCGTTGGCGGATTTGAGTTTCTTCACCGGACCCAGAACTGGTCTGCTGAAGAAATCTGTCTGGCTCACGTCCTGAGCGATTCGGTCATCTCCAGTGTCGTCATCCAGGCCAACCGCACGGACCGACTGGAGCTACTCTCGTCCATCCCTGACCGCGATATGCCTGCCGGCCTTGCAGCCCAGATAGAGATGGCCCGCGTGAGTCTGGCCAGCAAGGTAGCCTGAACCCGGCCTCCACCGGCCAAAATCGGCGTTTGACCGGTCAGCAATGCGTGACCTGCCACGTCAATACCTTGACCCGGACCCCTGTCGTCCCTAGCTGACGGCTGCACTCCAGGAGGCCCCCCGTGACCGACCATGCCACCCATACAGCCGCCGACCCCGTCAACGCCTTCATCGGCCAGACCGTTGCGGAACATGACGTCGTCCTCTTCATGAAGGGCGTACCGGATCAGCCACGCTGCGGATTCTCTGCATCCGTGGTTCAGATCCTCGATCAGGTGGGTGCCGCCTTTGTCGGGGTCGATGTCCTGCAGGACGAAGCCCTCCGGGAAGGTGTGAAGGCCTTCACCGACTGGCCGACGATCCCCCAGCTTTACGTGAAGGGTGAGTTCGTAGGCGGCTCTGATATTGTGCGCGAAATGTTCCAGGCTGGAGAACTGCACGCCCTGATGACGGAAAAGGGTGTTCCCCTGGGTCAGGACTGAAGGCATTTGGCGCGCACACCCCTCGAGCCACGTCAGGACCGGGAGATTTTCACCCTCCCCCTGTCGGTGCTGCCAGAGCACATCGATGCCAATGGGCACGTCAATAACGTGGTCTATGTCGGCTGGCTCCAGGACGCCGGCACGGCACACTGGACGGCCCGGTTCGACCCCGACACCCGCGCCAGATGGTCCTGGGTGGCTGTCCGCCACGAGATCGACTACCTCAGACCCCTGGCCCCCGAAGCCTCGGGTGTCACGGCCCGTACCTGGGTGGGAGATCCCCAGGGGCCACGCTTCAACCGCTATGTCCGCATAGAGGATGGCGACGGGCGTCTATGTGCCCAGGGTATTTCAGAATGGGTTCTGGTCGATGCCGCCACGATGCGGCCACACCGGATTCCATCCGACATGCTCCCTGTCTTTGAGCGCCGCTGAATCAGGCCCGGGGCTTCAGTCTGCCAGACAGTCGGAGTAGACCGCAGGGGTAAAGCGGGATCTTGCAGGCTAGGACCACCCGCTCCAGAACCATGGGCCTGGGGCGGCGTCTCCAAGTGTGAAGCCCGCAAAAAGAGCAGCCCCAACCAGGACGAGGACGGCAAACGGTAATCGTACCGGTCGAACGAGACCCCGGTTCTCGCACCCCAGCGCCACGCGCCGCAGTTCAGTCTCCGCTCTTACGGATCCGATTTCCGCTTAGACACAGACTTGGGGACCTAGGGCAGCTGGACCGGGTTCCTGATTGCAACGGCCTGACCCGCGGTGAGCCCAAGTTCTTCGTAGGACCATCGCAGTTCGACCCCTTCGGGCAGAAAGGCCCGACAGACATCCGGCTGCTCGCGGTTGAAGGTGAGGGCTATGGTAGCGCCCGTTTCGACTTCGACCGCAAAATCTTGGGTACGGGTGCATCCGTTTGAGCCGACGCGGATGATGACGCCTCCCGCTTCGAACCGGGCTGCGGAAAGCGTCTCAAGTGCCTCAGCCTGGGCTGTGACCCTTTGCGAGCCCACACTCACCGAGACATCGTCACGACCGGTGGAATCATAGATCACACACGCAGACATGATTGGCGCAAGCAGCAGGACCGAGACCGAGCCCTTCATCCGGGAGCCCATTACGGGGCTTCAGACGGTGCGGTCTGGATGACACGCGTGGTGGGCTTATCCGTTGAAATGATGATGCAGCCCGAAAGCAGTGGAGCCGCAATGACGATCGCAATGACAAGGCGCAGCATGAGGTATCCCCTTCGCAATAACTGCAGCATTGATCGCCCAATCCATGACGAAAGGCACATGAATAATCGGAAAGGCTTGTGCAGGGGCCGCCTGCGCCGGGTTTACGCCGAACGGACGTCTCAGCTTGTGCTGGGTGACACCTGATAGGGGCTTTCTATTGTCACCTGTGCACCGGGCCTCAGCCCCAGTTCTTCAAATGACCATCGGACCTCGAGGCCATCATCAGAAGGATCCGCGCACCGGTCCTGCGTAATGCGGCGCAGCATGACCGTAGAAGCCGCCCCCCGCGTTGAAACAACCGGCAGAAGGTCTTCGCGCGTCGTGCATCCGTTAGACGTAACCCAGAAGACAGCCAGATCATTGACAACAGCAGCCGCACGGATCGGCTCGAGCTCCCCGGGCAAGGGGGCCGCTACCTGCCCCTGCCCTGCCAGCACTCCGGGAAGCGAAGCGCAGGCCGAAAGGCCGCTCAACACCACGACCCCCAACAACCAAATTCTGGTCAGCTTCATCGACCCGCTCCCACACGGCCGCAACTATCGCCTGATTTGCTGGCAAGTGCACCCAACTTTCGCAGCGCAAACCGAAAGCGTAGGACGTCGGGATCTGACCGGGCCTGCCGGGCCGGTCGACGCTATCATGAACGGCTGACGGCCACACCGCCGCCAGCTAGACACTCCGACGTGGGAGATAACCCGGTTCTGTGGCAGACTGGCAGAAGCTTGGCATTCTGCCATCTTCCAAAGAGACTGGGGACCGTGGCTTCTAGACCTCGCCGATCCTACTCTGCGCCGCCTCCACCACGCCTGCCGAGGCCGGTGTACCGTCCTTTGGCCCTTACCTCCGAGGCCGTCGTGGCCAGCGCAGCACTGGTTCTCTCGCTGACCACTGTACTGACCGGTGCTTGGTATGGCCTGCGTGGATCGGTTGTGACAGCCGTCCCCCCAGAGAGTGTCTTCTTCTACCGCGACACCGGCGGTGAAGGCGCGAGCTCAGTTCTGACGGCTGGAGTAGACACAGCCCTCGTGAACTCGGCCAGCGGCAACCATGGTGATGTGATCACTCGCATCACCATGGAAATCGACCTGCCAGGCGGCAAAGGTCCTGCGTTCAACTATGCGGTCCTCGTCACCCCCGTCTTCACGCTGAATGCCTCTGAGCGGGCGCAGGACTGTCCAGTGACGGCCCGGTGCGTGGTCAACTACGACGAGTTTCTGGCTATTGAGGAGCCAAGACGGACCCTAGATGTTCCAGGTGGTGCCTCCCGTTCGGAGTACGTCGGCTTTGTCCTGCAAAAGGAAGGCTGTGCTTCGCCTGGGCTCTGTGACGACTATGTCGACTTCGATAGTGTGGTAGCGGCTCTAGAGCGAAACCGAGCCATCACTTTGCGCTTCCGGTATCAGCTCCATTCCGATGGCGAGAAAGTCTCGACCTGCATCATCGATCTCGGTCCACAGGGAGAGAGCGCCTATCAACCCTGGCTGGCCGCTCACCTGAGAAAGAAGGGCTGGGTTCAACTGCCCTGTCGGCGCTGATGAAGCGATCGCTGTTACGTCAACATTGACGGAAGCGATAAACAGGTCGCTACTGCAGCCCAGGGTTTAATTGTGGGGAGTCTGAAACCATGTCCGTCGCCAAGCGCCTTGCCCGTCAGGTCACATGGCCGGCCCTGTCAGCTCTGGGGCTCATCATTGTGCTGGGGGGATGTGCTGTCATTCCAGACCCTCCACCTCCGCCTCCGCCGCCTCCACCACCACCAAACTGCCCCGGTGACCCACGCTGTCGTCCAGACGCAGGCGATGAGCCAGGCACAGCAGCCGAGCCCGGTGCCGTGACCGTGGCGAGAGCCGGCTAGGGCCTTCGCCAACTAGGCGAACCCGGTTCGCGGCAAAGACTGTGACAGAACAGCCCCTTGAGGGCGCAACGGCTATGCGGCCAGAGCCTTGAGCACCCTAAAGACCTGTCACCATGCAAAAAGGCCCCGGAGAGATCCGGGGCCTTCATGTTGGATGATTTCAGCCTGAGGCTGAACCAGAGCGGCTTAGGACGAGTAGTATTCGATGACCAGGTTTGGTTCCATCTTCACCGGATAGGGAACGTCTGCCAGCTCAGGGACGCGCACAAAACGCACCGAGAATCCACGATCACCGAGTTCGATATAGTCAGGAATGTCGCGTTCACCGGATTGCTGGGCCTCGAGGACCAGAGCCATGTTGCGTGACTTTTCCTTGACTTCGACCACATCGCCGACCTTGACGCGGTAGGAGGCAATATCGACCTTCTTGCCATTGACGGTCACATGGCCGTGACTGACGAACTGACGCGCAGCCCATACGGTCGGCACGAACTTGGCACGGTAGACCAGGGCATCCAGACGGGATTCCAGCAGACCGATGAGATTTTCAGACGTGTTGCCCTTGCGACGGGCGGCTTCATCATAGGTCTTGGCGAACTGCTTTTCAGTGATGTTGCCGTAGTAGCCCTTAAGCTTCTGCTTGGCCTTGAGCTGCAGGCCGAAGTCAGAGACCTTGGACTTGCGGCGCTGGCCGTGCTGGCCGGGGCCGTAGGAGCGCTTGTTGACCGGGGACTTCGAGCGGCCCCAGAGGTTTTCACCCATGGCCCGATCGATTTTGTATTTGGCGCTGTGGCGCTTGGACATGTTTCACTCATCAATAGGATGCGGCCCGGCATCCCCCCAGATGGGAATGCGATCTCAACGGCGGTCCACGCATCGTCCGTAGTGTCATCGCGCTTCCCGCCGGAGCGGAATGCGTGAAGGGCGCGCTTATGGCGGCGCGCCCTTCCTGAGTCAATGCCAGGCCCTGGCCCGGATCCAACCCTTAAGCGGTTGCCGCGGCAAAGAGCGCGTTGGCCTTGTTCCAGTTCACCACAGTCCAGAAGGCCTTCAGGTAATCGGGACGGCGGTTCTGATACTTCAGATAATAGGCATGCTCCCAGACGTCAGCGGCCAGAACAACCGCCCCCTTCTCGGCCGCATCGTCCATCAGCGGGTTGTCCTGGTTCGGCGTGGACGTCACCTTCAGCTTTCCGTCCTGAACGATGAGCCAGGCCCACCCGGACCCGAACTGACCTGCACCGGCGGCATTGAACGCCTCCTTGAAGGCTTCCATTCCACCCAGGTCGGTCTCGATGGCCTGGGCCAGTTCCGCAGAAGGCTCACCCGTCTCGCCAACGGGGGCCAGGAGCTCCCAGAAAAGCGCATGGTTCCAGTGACCACCCCCGTTGTTGCGGATCGGCTTTGGCAGGGTCGACATCACAGCGAAGATTTCTTCGAGGCTCTTGCCCTGTGCGGCAGGCGTCGCCTCTACGAATTTGTTCAGGTTGTCGACATAGGCCTGATGATGCTTGTCGTGGTGGAACGTCATCGTCTCCTTGTCGATGGCCGGCTCCAGCGCATCATAGGCATAGGGCAGCGGGGCGAGTGTAAAGGCCATGGTCGGGCTCCTGGAGTTACGGGCTAACAATCGATGCGGGGTCGCTACGACAGAAAAGGCAGAGGGTGTATCTAGGTCCTGAAGGCCGCCAGCCAAGCCCCCGGACTTCGAATTCGACACTTCAGGGATCCAATCCCTCGACTTTATCGCCGATCCGGCAAGCCCGAGGTCCAAACCCCTTGTTTCAAGGCGTGATCGCGATATCGGGCGCACCAGAGGCTAGATGCGACTTTAGACAATCGCGCACCTGACGCCTGAGATCTCCGCTGGTCGAGGGGAAGTCGACCCCCTCGGCTGCGAACACGGCCTTCACCGCTGCATCCAGCCCGCTGTCCAGCGCTTCGATGACACGCCGGCGGCCCTTTTCATGCAGGCAAAAGCCGAGTTCCCTGCAAAGAGCGCCAAACATCTCTTCGTGTATGTCGGAAGTGGCAGAGGTCATCATCAGGCTTTCAGGCGATCGGCGTGAAACGCCAGGTGGTCAGCCATAAAGCTGGCCATGAAGAAATAGGAGTGATCATATCCGGGTTGCATACGAAGCGTGAGCGTCTGGCCAACAGCATCGGCTGCAGCCTGCAAGAGCTCAGGCTTGAGTTGCTCGACAAGAAAACTGTCTGCATCACCCTGATCGACCAGTATGTCGTCAAACCGCCCCTTGGCGGCACCCGCTTCGATCAGGAGCGAGGCATCATGATGGACCCAGGCTGACCGATCCGGCCCGAGATAGGCACCAAAGGCTTTCTCACCCCACGGGCAGCGGGTCGGCGAACAGATCGGTGCAAAGGCCGAAACTGACGTAAAAAGATCCGGATACTTGAGGGCCAGGGTCAGGGCACCGTGCCCCCCCATGGAATGCCCTGAGATGGAAACCCGTCCATTGGTCGGGAAGGCCCCGTCTACCAATGGGATCAACTCATGGGTGACGTAGGTTTCCATGCAGAAATGAGGGCCCCAGGGGGCCTCTGTGGCATCGATATAGAAGCCCGCCCCCTGACCCAGGTCATAGCCCGCATCATCAGCGACGGCGCCTCCCGCCAGATCAGGCCCTCGCGGCGATGTATCAGGTGCCACGATGATCAGGCCAAGGTCAGCGGCGGCCCTATAGGCCCCTGCCTTGGTGGTGAAGTTATCCTCAGTGCAGGTCAGGCCCGATAACCAGATGACCACCGGGAAGGGGCCCTGCCCGTCTGGCACGAAAACCGACAGGGTCATTGGGGTCCCGGTCGAGACACTGCTGTGCCTCAGGTAGCGCAAGGTGCCGCCGTGGACGGCGTGGGTCTTCAGAGTTTCCACGGCGGCATAGCTCCAGGCGTCTTAATCGTGGATCCGTCCGGCGGTCTTGTCGCCGCGTGCCAGTGCAAACACAACACCGGACAGGGCCGCCAGGGCAATCAGGTTTGGCAGGGCCATGGCGGCGTTGGCAATGTCTCCCATGCGCCAGACAAACTCGATCTGCTGGAAGGATCCGACAAAGATCATAAGCACCCAGAGCAGACGCCAGGGAACAGCAACCTTCTGACCGAACAGGTGCGTGGCTGCCCGCTCGCCATAGTAGCTCCAGGTCAGGAGCGTGGTGAAGACGAACATGATCAGACAGGCCGATGTGATCATCCCACCCAGAGTGGTGGCCCCAAAGAGGATCTGCGGGAAGACGACTGAATAGGCCGCCAGTGTCATTTCAAAGCCGCGAAGGTCGGAGTTCCAGACGTGTTCAACGGTTCCGGTACCGGCTGGGAAACTTCCCTGGACCGTCAGCATGACCAGGCCGGTCATGGTGCAGATGATCATCGTATCGATGAAGGTCCCCATCATGGCAAAACGGCCCTGGCGGGCAGGATCATTTGTCCGGGCCACGGCATGCGCCATCGGGGTCGAACCCTGACCGGCCTCGTTGGAGAACAGACCCCGTGCCACGCCGGCACGGATGGCCATCATGACCCCCGCACCAAGGAAGCCACCCGTGGCCGCCATGCCATTGAAGGCGCTGTCAAAAATCAGGGCAAATGAGGCCGGCAGATCCTCGATGTTCAGAATCAGAGCAGCCAGCCCCAGCAGCAGATAGGTCATGGCCATGAAGGGCACGATTTTTTCGGCAATGTTACCGATCGACTTGATGCCACCGATGATCACGATGAACACAGCCGCCGCAACAAGCAGGCCGGCTCCCCATTCCGGTATCACGGGCGCAAGACTGGTGATGGAATCGGCGATCGAGTTCGACTGGATCATGTTGCCGGTGGCGACCGCTGAAAACAGAGTGCCCAGGCAGAACAGTATGGCCAGCCATCCCCATTTCTTGCCAAGACCCATGCGGATGTAGGTCATAGGCCCACCCTGATAGGTGCCATCGGCGCGCTGCTCGCGGTAGCGGATGGCCAGAGACCCTTCCGCAAACGCAAGGGCCATGCCCAGCAGGGCCGTCACCCACATCCAGAACAGGGCACCTGGCCCACCGAGCGTAATGGCTGTTGCCACACCCGCCAGGTTACCCGTTCCCACCTGACCGGAGAGGGCCGTGGAGAGTGCGGCAAAGGGAGAGATTTCTCCCTTGCCGCCTTCTTCCTTGCGGAACAGACCCATGAAGGCCTCGCCCAGCTTCAGGATCGGATAGAAGCGAAGCCCGATCATGATCCATGTGCCGATACCCAGAAGCACTAGAACCATGGGCGGGAAGGGCAGGACGGACACGCCGTTCCATGTTCCTCCCCAGATGAAGTCACTTACATTGGTGACCTGATCATAGAAGGCTTGCAATGCCGGAGAGGTCGCTTCTTCTGCCATACCCATGTCCCTTGGGGCTTGATGAAGCGGTTACCTTAACCGCTCAGACGGGAATAGGAATGGGCATCTTCGGGGAACGTCACAGTGGCTTGTTCATCGCGCAGATCTTGTTGCCCGACGGGTCGCGCAGATAGGCGAGATAAAGTTTGCCGAACCCGCCTTCGCGCAGACCCGGAGGATTCTCAATCGCTGTCCCGCCAGCCGCCACTCCCGCAGCATGAAAGGCATCTACAGAGGCCGTATCCCCAGCAGCAAAACCAATGGTGCCTCCGTTGGCGCAACTGGCCGGCTCGCCATCAATTGGCTTGCCAACCCCAAAGGCACCGCGCGGCGTACGCCACCAGTAACGCCCGAGCGCATCTGGGCCACTGGCCGCAGGAATGCCCAGCGCTCCAAGCACTGCATCATAGAATACCCTGGAGGCTTCCACGTCGTTGGCGCCAACCGTCATATGAGTGAACATCTGATTCTCCCTAGCCGCCCCTGAGCAGCAGCCCTCGCATCCAAACCTATTCCGTTTCTTTACGCAACGGACATCAGAACACCACGACGCTGCGTATGCTTTCACCCGCATGCATCAGATCAAAGGCTTCATTGATCCGCTCCAGAGGGAGGGTATGCGTAATCATCGGATCGATCTCGATCTTCCCATCCATATACCAGTCAACGATCCGCGGCGTATCTGTACGCCCGCGCGCTCCGCCAAAGGCCGAGCCGCGCCAGACACGGCCAGTGACCAGCTGGAAGGGACGTGTGGCAATCTCCTTGCCGGCCTCAGCCACGCCGATGATGATACTCTCGCCCCATCCCCGATGGCAGGCTTCGAGGGCCTGACGCATCACGACCGTGTTTCCGGTACAGTCAAAGGTATAGTCCGCCCCGCCACCGGTCAGTTCCACCAGATGGGCCACGACATCGGTGACCTCCCGCGGATCGACGAAATGGGTCATGCCAAACCGGCGGCCCCACTCCTGCTTTGCCGGGTTCAGGTCGACGCCGATAATCATGTCGGCACCGACCATCTTGAGGCCCTGGATAACATTCAGACCGATTCCACCAAGGCCGAAGACGACAGCATTGGCTCCCGGCTCGACCTTGGCCGTATTGACCACGGCACCAACGCCCGTGGTCACACCGCAACCGATATAGCAGGCCTTGTCGAATGGAGCGTCCTTCCTGATCTTGGCCAGGGCAATCTCGGGAAGGACGGTATAATTGGAGAAGGTCGAACAGCCCATGTAGTGGGCGATCGACTGGCCCTTATAGCTGAACCGGCTGGTTCCGTCGGGCATGAGACCCTTGCCCTGCGTCGCCCGGATCGAAGTACAGAGATTGGTCTTTCGTGACAGGCAGGATTTACACTGCCGACACTCTGGCGTGTAGAGCGGGATGACGTGATCTCCGACCGCAAGAGACGTCACGCCTGGACCCACTTCCACAACAACCCCCGCACCTTCGTGACCCAGGATGGAGGGGAAGATCCCTTCCGAATCGAGCCCGTCGAGCGTGTAGGCGTCCGTGTGGCAGATTCCGGTCGCCTTGATTTCGACCAGCACCTCTCCCGCGCGCGGCCCTTCCAGATCGACTTCGACAATCTCGAGCGGTCGCTTGGCCTCGAAGGCCACGGCAGCGCGGGTTTTCATGGACGGCTCTCCCTTGATGATTCGACACGGTTCTAAACAGACACCGCTGAGATCGAAACCGGTAAGGTGCCGGTCGCACGCTCTGACAGTGAAAGCCTGAAACCTTACACCGTGAAACCCTGTGATCCGGGTTTAGGGCATCAGGGCCTACTGGATCAGGCCGGGCACGGATGCGGAGCAGGTTGCCAGGCTTGCGACAATGTCCTCGACCAGGGCTTGGGCCAGATCTTCGCGCACCGGACCATAGGTCGGGTGCGGACCCAGCGTATGGCCGACGCCGGAATGAAGACGAAAAGACAGTCTGGCCCCGAGCGCAGCCTCTCCAGCCGCCCGCTGCAAGGGCGCATGGGTCTGTGAATCGCGCTCACCCAGGTGAACCCGGACAGGGACATCCCAAAGCGCCAGTCGCGACGCCACAGTCTGCTCGTCGAGATACCAGCTTTTTGCCCACTGCATACTTCCGGCCGGGGCCTGGGCATTTGGCCAGGGCGCATCATCTTCCAGTGCCAGGTTCGCCTGCCTTATGGCCGGATAGGACGACACCCAGAACTGTTCAAGACGCGCAAGGGCTTCGCTGTTCCATCCACCCGACGGATGCAGGTAAGGCTCGAGGACGCCATTGACCACAGCCGGACTTGTTGCAAGTCCGGCGCGAACTTCTTCATTGGTGGTGATGCCGTCCTTATCGGCATCCATCAGGCGAAGGGACCAGACATCTCGCTCGGCCAGGTTCCAGCGGAAGTTGGTTACGGGATCCGTAAGGAGCGCCCCCATTCCCACAACGGCTGAAGGCGCTGGGGCACCTGCGGATGCCAACCGTCCAATATGGGCCATCCCTTCGGAGTGACCGAATAGAACAACACACCCTGCATTCAGACCCTCTGGTGAACGGGTCCAGTCATAGACCGCCGCAAGGTCATCGCGCTGAGCCTGCGTTGTGGCCGACACAAGCTCGGCCGTATCCAGGCCCCCGCCTTCCTCCGCGCGATAGCGGACACCTCTCTTGTCATATCTGACGACCGTCACGCCCCGCAGGGTGATGCGTTCGGCAAGGTCAGCAAAGATGGGGCGAGCCGCCCGATCCTGGGAAAAATGAACATCGCGGTCGAAGCTTCCCGTCCCCGCCACCATGACCACAGCCCCTGAGTGAGCAAGGCCAGGGGCGTCAGCCTGACCCTGAATCATGACGCCGTCAGCCGATCTCACGGAAAACTCGAGCACCGTCATCGGCTCGGTCAAGGCCGGGGCAAGAGCGAGGAACAGGGCAGGCGACATAACAACTCCACGCATTGGACCTCTGGACCAATAACCTTGCAGCCAACCGCTTCTGATACAACTTGTCCTCGGCAAGGGCGTTTTTCCACAGCCCGTCATCCTGAGGCGGTAGACGAAGCCGTACCGCTAAGGCAGGCAGGCCCCCATGGCGTATCGTAACCTCGTTATCCTGACTGGTGCCGGCATATCGGCTGAATCGGGCGTCCCAACCTTTCGGGCTTCAGACGGGCTATGGTGTGGCCACAAGGTCGAAGATGTAGCGACACCGGAAGGTTTTGCCGCCAATCCCGCTCTCGTTCAGGACTTCTACAACCAGAGGCGCAGACAGCTGGCCGAGGTAGAGCCCAATGCGGCCCATAGGGCTCTCGCAGAACTGGCCGCGCGCTGGGAAGGAGACCTGCTTTTGGTCACCCAGAACGTCGATGACCTGCATGACCGAGCCCATGAGGCCATACCCGCTGCACCGGGTTTCGAACTGATCCACATGCACGGCGAACTGCTTAAGGGCAGATGTAGCCGCTCTGGAGTGGTCAGCCCCTGGTCAGGAGACATGGCTGCCGACGAGCCGTCTCTTGATCATCCCAATGGCCGGATGCGCCCTCATATTGTCTGGTTTGGGGAAATGCCCCTGCGCATGAACCGTATCGAACAGGCCCTGGCCCGCTGCGACCTCTTTGTCTCCATAGGGACATCTGGCGCCGTCTATCCGGCAGCCGGTTTTGTTGAGCAGGCACGCGCTGCCGGCGCGCGCACGGTGGAGATCAACCTGGAACCTTCGCGCGGGGCAGGTTTGTTCGATGAGGGCCATTATGGCCCGGCGACTGAGGCTGTACCGGCCTACTTCAACACGCTCTGAGAGCGAGACCTTTCACGCAGGCCCAACCGCTTTCGCCCTCACGCCCCTTCGGGCTTCCCGGCCTTTTCGGCGGCCAGTCGCTCAAGGACGCGCCCGCGGCCCTTGGACAGGGCTGTGATAACCCCCCTGAAGGTTGCCACCTCCTGCTGGGTCAGTTGCGATCGGCCCAGCATGACACGCAGGTTCTGGCTCATGGAGCGAAACTTCTCCGGTGGATGAAAGAAGCCCGCCAAATCCAGTTCACGCTCCAGGTGTTCGTACATGCCCAGCAGAAGCTCACCCGAGGCCGGAGGTTCACCTTCACGAAAGTTTGGTGGAGGGGCATCAAGCACGGTCGCGCGCCACTCATAGGCCGTTATGGCAACCGCCTGGGCCAGGTTCAGGGACGGATGACGTGGATCGATCGGAATGGTCACGATGCCCTGGCAGAGGGCGATGTCGGAGGTCTCCAGACCGGCCCGCTCTCCACCGAACAGAAGCCCCGTTCCCAGACCGGACGCCGCATCGTCATAGAGGCAGCCTGCGCCATCGCGTGGTGTTCTCACCGGCTGACGTGTTTCACGCGGGCGCGCTGTCGTGGCAAGGACGGTATTCAGGTCAGCTATGGCGGCAGCGACACTGTCGAAGACCTCCACGCCATCAAGGACCCAGTCTGCACCGGATGCGAGGGGCCAGGCCCGCTCCTGTGGCCAGCCGTCTCTCGGACTGACAAGTCGCAGACGATCGAGCCCAAAATTCGCCATCACCCTTGCGACAGCGCCGATATTCTCGGCCATCTGGGACCGGTCGAGGATGATGACGGGAGACTGCATATCCTCCCTTATTCTGTCTCCCGTAGCTGGAGAAGACGTGGGGCCTCAAGAAATGAGTCTCACCCCAGGGCCTGGACCAGCCCCGCGATCCGGTTCTCGTAATTTCGCCAGCGTCCGGACGAGCGCCTGTAGATAGGCTGCCTAATCTGCCAGACACTCGCTGTCCGGACCGCACCCCCTGCCGCATGAAAATCCAGCACCTGCGGCTCCCAGTCCAATCCGCAGTATTCAACAAGACGGCGCGACTGTGCCTCCAAGTCTCCAACCAGAGCATCGTAGCTGACCGTCAGAATATCAGGATAGAGACCCTTCCAGTGCGCCATAAGACGGTCATGGGCCTTCAGCCAATGAGCCGCATCCTCCAGGTCGAAAGCCCAGGCCATAGAGGCATCGAGATGCAGGAACCAACTGGAGAGACAGACATCCCGGGGATCTCTGACCGTATGGATTATCAATGCCTCCGGAAAGAGAGCCTTGATCAAGCCAACATGAAGGAAGTTGTCCGGCCGCTTGTCTGTTATCAGCCCACCGTGTCCATGCGCGGTGCTGACGCCCTTTAGATAGGCCTCACGCCAGGTGAGCAGGGTTTCATCCGATGCTGCCGCGGCGCCCATGGGATAGTTTTCTATACCGGCCGCGAGCCTTGGCAGGTGGGCCATCTCTCCCCCCGCCACCACACCTGTGTGGGCAGCGAGGATGCGCTCGACGAGCGTAGAGCCAGACCGGAACATCCCCAGAATGAACACTGGCGGCCTTAAGCTAGACCCAGGCTTTGAACCTGGGGAGGGGCTAGAGGTACAAGCCGTAAAGGCCGAAATCGAAGCCGCCACGAATGCTTCGTGGGCCTGACGGTCATATCTGGCCCCTGTTGCGGCTCGACTGGCCGCATTGGCCTGATCATAGGCAGAAAACGCAGCCTCATAATCTGCGACCTCGTCCAGCGCCCGCCCGAGGGCAAAGCCCAGTTCAGCCTGATCGCCTGCAGAAAGGCCCGGCCGTGCAATCATATCCCGCAACCGGCTGATCAGGGGGTCATCGGGCTTCTCGAAACGTGTCGCATTGGCCAGGCGTGCAAGAGGCAGGGCGCGGTGTTCTGGGCGAGCCACACTAAGGGCCTGGGCATAGACGGCAAGGGCGTCGTCGCGCTCGCCCTGATCTTCATGCAGGTTGCCCAGATTAAGCAAGGCGGGCAGATAATCGGGTCTGATCTGCAGAGCCTTTTCAAGCTCAGCGCGAGCTTCAAGCGGCCGCGCCAGATCATCCGAATAGATCACAGCCCGGTTCACGTGAACCTCCTCCGGACCTGATATCTGTCGGCCCAGGGCCTCGTCATAGGCTTCGAGCGCCTCAATCGGTCGGTCCGCTCCCCGAAGCATCAGGGCCAGATTGAACCAGGTATCGGGCAGGTTGGGCCGGATTGCCAGAAGGGCTGAATAGGCCTGCGCAGCCTCATCAAAACGTTGCGCAGCCCGCGCAGCCTGCGCCTGTCGCAAGTAAACTTCAGCCTGATCGGACATAGGAGGTCTCAGTCCTCGCCGATCATAGAAGGCCAGGGATCAACCCTGCCCGCTTCGACATCGGAGACCCTGATGGCCGGCCAGCCCACTGACGCCTCTGCGGAGGCGATCCAGGCGAGGGTGATAAGATCCCGCAACTCGGCAGCCCCCGCGGCCAGTCTTGACGTCACAAAGGCCGCTCCGCGGGGATCGGGAGTACCGTTAGCCTCGGTAAAGCCACCAGCCTTCTCCAGACGATAGAAGGGCGTGACCTCAGCCAGTGTCGCCCTCAGATAGGTCGCAGTCCGCGCTCTCATTTCAAAGTCGCCCAGTTGTGGGGCAGCCATGGCCTGCTCGACGCGCTGAAGCGTTGCTGTCCGTCTGGTAAAGGCCCCCTCAAACATTGAATGGGTCTGACGCGAGTTCGTGAAACCCTCCGGGTTCGGATAATCACCCCAGCCATTATAGTGGATCGTCGTGTGGTGGGGTTGGGAGGCATCACCGACATAGTGTGACAATATCCCGATATCCCTGATCGCCAGGGCCTCGCGACGTCTCAGATCCGCCAGGTACCAAGCCTTTCGGCCAGGATCGGTCTCGCGGACAGATTGGGCATGCAATACCCGCCAATAGGCAAGGTTTCTCACAACCTGCTGCCATCCATCCATGATCGCATAGGGCAGGTAGCCGACCTCGTTGACGTTGCTTCCAGCCAACTGCAAGGCCGCATCATATTCCGACTTGAGAAGGGGAAGTGCATCGATCGACAGGCCAGCTTCGTTCAGCACCCGGCCATTCTGGTCCAGATTGATGAAATGCGCAGTGTCACGCTCCCGTCCATGCGGCTGGCCGCCCCCCTTCCAGCGATCCGGCTCGCGCGAGAGCTCTCCAACCTCCATGGCGGCGTCTGGCGAACGCAGGAAGGCAGGAAGGGCGTCCGGCAGGGCCCTCATGGCAGCAAGCCCGATCAGGCGATGACCGGTACTGCCCCAGGCCATCACCTGGGCAGCCGGGACCACAAGGGTAAGGGCCACCACGACCGCAATGTGAACAGGCTTCATCACGCAACCCCCTGGAGCGACAAGACTGCATTCAGCCATAGAGGCAAATGGACGTGGAAGCGATCACAACGGGCTATACTCGTGACGACTTTGGCCTATGGGCCCCTGCCCAATGCAGCACCGCCCGGAAGGCCACAGCATCGGCCTCCTCTGCAGAAGATAAATCACCTCGTTCAAAGCTTGGAATTTATTACAGATAAAACTTCAACCATCACGCGAAATCTTAGAACACAAGAATAACAATGCTCCAATATAGATAATGAGTGCCAGAATAAGCGCGGTCAGATATTAATAAAACACATCTCTACTTTGAATGTAGATTCAATGACGCTAAACTTGAGACGGCAAAGCATAATCCGACCCCCTTGTTATATTGTGGACAAAACATGGCGGTGCTGAAGCCAAAATGTATCAGCCGCAATCTCGCCACAAATACAAATCATGGAGCGCGGGCTAGTCAACCTCCCGACCGGCGTTTCCGTGAGCTGGCCTGATGCGGTTTGTTGCTGTCGCCCTTGTCGCCCTGAGCGTTTCGACGCTGGGCGCGTTTCCTCGATCAGCCGCGGGCGAGCCCGTTGCCTACACCGCTGTTCTGGCCGCAGAGGCCGCTGCTCTGGAAACCCCCTCGACAGCCAATCGTTCCGAAGCCGCAGATGGGGAGGCTCAACCTCTGGCCGAACTGCATACAGAACTGCTCCAGGGCGACCCGGACTGGCGCGCTTCAGCGAGACTTTACCATGCAGGCGGGGGCGGAGCGACGGGCAACGACAGCCTGGGTTGCCGACCCATTGCAATGCGTACAGTGGCCGTGGACCCGCGTGTCATACCCCGGCGAACGCGTCTCTTCATTCGTGAAACCGTGGGCCTGCGTTTGGCTGACGGCACGCTTCACGATGGCTTCTGGTATGCCTCGGATACGGGCGGTGCCATCAAGGGCGCAAAGGTCGACCTCTATACGGGCCATGGCCGGGCCTCGATGAACCCCATCATGCGTCTGAATATGCAGACCCTGAACATATCTGATGCAGGTCGGTTCGACGGCTGCCCCCCAGACTGGTCCGATCGTCCAGCGCTGGCCACGTTCGAGATGGCCTCAAACTAAGCGCCTGCCCGCGTCGGCTGGCCTTTAGCCTGGGTGATGCGGGCTGCAGAGCACGCTAGAAGCGACGACGACCACTGATCGTTTCGAAGAAAAGACGAAAGTCGCCCATCAGGCTCCAAAGCGGATATTTGAATGTGGCCGGCCGGTTCTTTTCAAAGAAAAAATGTCCGACCCAGGCAAAGCCATAGCCAACCAGTGGCATGGCCAAAAGCCACCAGGGATTACGGGTCAGGATCGCGCCAGCCAGAATGATCAGCACGAGGCCGGTTCCAATCACATGGATCCGGCGGCAGATCCGATTGGAATGCTCGTGGACATAATAGGGGTAGAAGGCTGCAAAGCTGGAATAGCGTTCGCCGGGTGCATGCGGGTTCGTCATGCGGAAAGGGTCGCTCCGCTCCAAGCCAAGGTCAAGTGGTCAGCTGTAATCCCTGGGCTTCCGGCTGAGGTTCGCTTGGGCCACCGGTTAACTGCATTCAACGACCTTCTGTTCACCGCCCTGGGCCATAGTGGAGATATGACGATTTCAGCCATTGCCAGCGCAACCACGGGCATTGCCAGTGCCGTAGAACGTTTCAACGCGTCCGCAAGCCGCACTGCGGCGGCTCCCCTCGACAATCTCGCAGGCGAACTTGTTGAACGTATCACTGCCGAGACAGGCCTAAAGGCCAATGCGGCAGTCCTGCGCACAGCTGATGAGATGACCGGTCAGCTCCTCGATATGCTGGTCTAGCCACTAGGGATCTGGGGGATCGATCCTCACCCAGTGACCCGCCAACCGTTTATTTCGACAGTCAGGCCTGCCAGACTGACATCGGCAACGCCCGAACGAGGATAGACATGGCCCATGTGACAGGATTTCTCACACCGGTTAAGGCCCAAGACAGGACTAGATACATGGCCTCTGCAAAGGCCTCTGCCACGCTTTTCAAGGCGTATGGAGCTCTCGAACAGGTCGAATGCTGGGGTACCGACGTGCCGGACGGCGAGACCACGTCCTTTCCCTTGGCTGTCAAACTCCAGCCCGGGGAAGTGGTCGTGCTGTCTTGGCTCCGGTGGCCAGACAAGGCCACTGCGGATTCAGCCTGGGTGAAAATGAAGGCGGATCCCCGGTTTGCGGAAATGGACATGCCGTTCGATGGCAAGCGCATGATGTGGGGCGGCTTTGAGGTGATATTCACGAGCTAGGCTCCAGACCTAGCTTTACACCGTCGCCAATCGGAGTCTTCACTGGCTTCCAACAACGAACCACGGAGTGAAGGCGTGGGCGACAGGGCGGAACATGACCACGGCGACCGGGTTCGCCGCCTGCTGGATGACGGCACTGACGCGGCACGCTCGGCTGTCTCCGCCTCCTGGCGCCGCTCGATGACCCTGCATGGCCTGGATCCGGAAGCAAGGGGCGGCCCCGCCATCGTGACAGCCGAACAGCTGCGAGAGGCAAGGCAGGCCATGGAGCCCATGACCACCGCCGCCCAGCCGGTTCTTGACCGGCTCTTCCTGGCTGTAGGTGACACTGGATGCTGCGTCCTGCTTTGCAATGCTGACGGCATTGCCGTGGAAAGACGCGGTGCCCAGGCCGATGACGAAACCTTCCGGCGCTGGGGCCTTTGGCCTGGAGCCGACTGGTCCGAAGCCGCAGAAGGGACGAACGGAATAGGGACTGCCCTTGCCGAACATCGCCCGGTCACAATCGATCGCGACCAGCACTTTCACGCCCGCAACACGGCCATGGCCTGTACGAGCCATCCGATCCATGACCCGCAAGGACGACTGGCTGGCCTTCTGGACGTGTCCTCCTGCAGGGCCGATGCAACCGGAGGCGTCCTGCGCCTGATTGCGGCTGCCGTGGCGGATGCTGCCCGCGCCATTGAGGCCCAGACCTTTCGCCAGCACTTCGCCGATGCCCGCATAGTCCTTGCCGGAGACGCAGCCGAGCGGAATGCGGCAGCCCTTCTGGCTGTCGACCGCCATGATCTGGTTGTCGGTGCCACGCGGGCGGCACGTCTGGCGCTTTCCATCACGGACGAAAGAATCGCCAGCCAGCTCGCAGCCTCAGAAGTCCTTATCTCCGGTGCGGCCCGAACCGATCTCCTCGAGGCTGAGCGTGGAGCTGTCCGTCGCGCCCTGGCCCTGAACAGCGGCAACGTTTCGGCCGCCGCACGTGCCCTGGGAGTCAGTCGCGCCACTCTCCACCGCAAACTCAATCGCCTGGGAATCGACGACTACCACTGAACCTGTCGCAACACTGCGACAGGTTTGCGCTGCACCATGGATGGGCTCCCTAGCCTTCATCCTCAGGAGCGCAGACCGTCTTCGCCAACGACGACGCCCCTCCAGGGCGCGGCAAGGAAGCGAACGGAGACAGCCTATGACGAAGCCAGAATTCATCCGCAGCGTAACGCCCCAGTACAAGCCCCGCTATGACAACTTCATCGGTGGCCAGTGGGTTGCGCCCGTAGCCGGGCGATATTTCGAGAACACATCTCCAGTCAATGGTCGGGTCCTCTGTGAGGTCGCCCGCTCCGATGCCGCCGACGTAGAGCTGGCCCTCGATGCCGCCCATGCCGCCAAGGCCGCATGGGGCAGGACCTCGGTCACCGAGCGCGCCATCATGCTCAATCGCATCGCCGACCGCATGGAAGAAAATCTACAGGCGATCGCCGAGGCTGAAACCTGGGAGAATGGAAAGCCCGTCCGCGAGACCATGGCCGCAGACATTCCTCTGGCCATAGACCATTTCCGCTATTTTGCCGGCTGCATTCGCGCCCAGGAGGGCGGTATCTCAGAGCTGGATCACGACACAGTCGCCTACCATTTCCATGAACCTCTCGGCGTGGTCGGTCAGATCATTCCCTGGAATTTCCCGATACTGATGGCCGCCTGGAAAATCGCCCCGGCCCTGGCGGCGGGCAACTGCATCGTGATGAAACCCGCAGAGCAGACCCCGGCTTCGATTCTCCTGGTCATCGAACTGATCCAGGATCTCATTCCCGCCGGCGTCCTGAACATCGTGTCTGGCACAGGGGCCGAGGTGGGTGAGCCCCTGGCGACCAATCCTCGGATCGCCAAGATTGCCTTCACCGGTTCCACTGCTGTCGGCCACAAGATCATGGAGTATGCCACACAGAACATCATTCCGGTGACCCTCGAACTTGGAGGAAAGTCGCCAAACATCTTCTTCAAGGATGTGATGGACCATGACGACGCCTTCCTGGACAAGGCCCTTGAAGGCTTTGCCATGTTCGCGCTCAACCAGGGTGAAGTCTGCACATGTCCGAGCCGGGCCCTGGTTCATGAAGACATCTATGAGGCCTTCATGAAGAAGGCGATTGCACGGGTGGAAGCCATTGTGGCCGGAGACCCGCTGGACCCCAACACTATGGTGGGGGCCCAGGCCTCGAGTGCCCAGCTGAAGAAAATTCTGTCCTATCTGGAGATCGGTCGCAACGAAGGTGCTGAGGTCCTGACTGGCGGTGATCAGCCCTCTCTCGATGGGGATCTGGCCGGGGGCTATTACGTGAAGCCGACGGTCTTCAAGGGTACGAATGACATGCGGGTCTTCCAGGAAGAGATTTTCGGGCCCGTTCTTTCGGTTACAACCTTCAAGACCTTCGAAGAGGCCATAGCCATTGCCAACGACACGGAATATGGCCTGGGTGCCGGGGTCTGGTCGCGCGACATGAATACCGCCTATCGCGCGGGTCGAGCCATCGAGGCCGGGCGGGTCTGGACCAACTGCTATCACCAGTATCCTGCCCATGCCGCCTTCGGCGGCTACAAGAAGTCCGGTATCGGCCGCGAGAACCATCGCATGATGCTGGACCATTACCAGCAGACCAAGAATCTCCTGGTCAGCTACAGCCCGGACAAGCTCGGCTTTTTCTGATCCGATGAAAGTCGGATGATGCCGGGTCCTGTCAAACAGGATCCCCACCCGGACAGGGCCCGGCCACCTGAAGCCTATCTCCCCACAGACAGTAGCGAGCGTCCCGTGCCGGGCTGAAAAGATCAGCCCGGCACGGTCGTGTCTGGACGACCGATCGACCCCTGGGGCGCGCCCTCTCAGGAAGGCTCTGAAAGCAATCGGCACGACCGAGGGAACCATCAGGCCCTGATACCGCTGAACCAGATAGGCAGACCCAGGCTTGGTCTGGCTGCTGGACCCACAGGGCAGGCATCCCGGCCCTGAAACGGCCCTTCGCCAAGGCTGGAGCGTTTTCGGGAAGCTTGATCCCTTGAGCGACCCTGGCTGCAAACGACCTTCAAGACGCAGGACGGCTCTCGAACACTCTCGAGGGTAGCGCCTGAGACGACAGAACAGCCTTCCCCGCAGATCCGGCTTCTAGCCGACACTTGTCCCCCGGCGCAGGAACCTGCGCCCTAGAGGAAACGCCATGTCCAAGACCATGAAAGCCGCCGTCCTTCGGGAATTCGGCAAGCCGCTCGTCATCGAGGATGCACCCGTCCCGGTCCCGGGCCCGGGCCAGATACAGGTCAGGATCGAGGCTACCGGTGTGTGTCATACCGACCTGCATGCGATTGAGGGGGATTGGCCGGTGAAGCCCTCACCGCCCTTTATTCCCGGTCATGAGGGCGTTGGCTACGTGTCTGGTGTCGGTGCCGGCGTGCGTCATGTAAAGGAGGGTGACCGCGTTGGCGTACCCTGGCTCTATACGGCCTGTGGCCATTGCCGCCACTGCCTGGGTGGATGGGAAACCCTCTGCCACGAGCAGGAGAACACGGGCTATTCCGTCAATGGCAGTTTTGCCGAATATGTAGTCGCCGATCCAAATTTCATCGGCCATTTGCCGGCCAGCATCGAGTTCAACGAAATCGCCCCGATCCTCTGCGCAGGTGTGACCGTCTACAAGGGGCTCAAGATGACTGAGACAAAGCCAGGAGATTGGGTGGTTATTTCGGGCATTGGTGGGCTGGGCCACCTGGCGGTGCAGTATGCCCGGGCCATGGGCCTAAACGTGGCCGCCGTCGACATAGATGAGTCAAAGCTGGATTTCGCCAGACGCCTTGGTGCAGCCGTTACTGTCAACGCCAAGACCGATCCCGACCCGGCCGCAACGATCCGGCGTGAGACAGATGGAGGGGCCCAGGGCGTCTTGGTCACAGCCGTATCCCCAAAGGCTTTCGAACAGGCCCTGGGTATGACATCGCGCGGAGGAACCGTCGCCCTCAACGGGCTACCCGCAGGCGATTTCCCACTATCAATATTCGATATGGTGCTGAACGGAATAACCGTCCGTGGGTCCATCGTGGGCACCCGGCTGGACCTTCAAGAAGCGCTCGACTTCGCCGCCGACGGCAAGGTCCGCTCAACCGTGTCTGTGGAACCGATCGAAAATATCAATGACATCTTCAGTCGCATGCAGAAGGGCCAGATCGAGGGCCGGATCGTCGTGAACATCACCTGAGTGGCGGCACCGCAAGGGGCCACAACACAAGTCTTCTGCTCCGGGAAGACAGCTCAAACCTTAGCCTGGAGGGGCCCGAAGATGTCCGGCCCCTCCAGTGAACGCTTCAAACGTCCATTTAGGCTGCAGCCTTGGCCTTGCCAGCAAAGTTTCCGTAGAACGTCTCGCCTTTCGCGGCCATGTCGCGCAGCAACTGAGGCACCTTGAACCTGTCACCATAGGTTGCCGCCAGTCTGTCAGCCGTTTCTACAAACTTTGCCAGACCCGTCTGATCGATCAGCGTGATGGGGCCCCCGGTCCAGGGCGCAAAGCCCCAGCCCAGAATGGCACCGAGATCGGCTTCCCTGGGATCGTCGATCACGCCTTCTTCCCAGCAGCGAGCGACTTCTACCGCCTGGCGGTACAGCAAGCGGGTCTTCAGCTCGTCAATATGTCCAAAGGCTGACGGATCTTCACCAAAGCCATCGGTCTTGGTCACCGGTGCAAGCTCAGCCAGACCCTTCCACAGCGTCTTGGGCTTGGTGTCGTAGTCATAGAAGCCCTTGCCGTTCTTGCGACCGAACCGACCGCCTTCGACCATCCTGGCAACGATATCTGCACCCTCAGAAGGAACATACTTGTCGCCCAGATCAAGCGCTGTCTGTTTGGCAATCTTGTAAGAGAGATCCAGCGCAACATCATCATGCATCTCAAGCGGTCCCCGAGGCATGCCTGTCATACGACCCACATTGTCGATCACGACGGGTGAGAAGCCTTCTTCCAGCATGGCCATGCCTTCCATGAGGAAGGTCGAGAAGCAACGTGACGTGTAGAAGCCCCTGGAGTCATTGACGACGATCGGGGTCTTCTTGATCTTGAGGACATAGTCCAGCGACTTGGCCAAGGCTTCCTGGGAAGTCTGTTCGCCCATGATGATTTCAACCAGCATCATCTTGTCGACCGGCGAGAAGAAATGAATGCCGATGAAATCCGCAGGTCTCACACTGGCCTGGGCCAGACCTGTGATGGGCAGGGTTGAGGTGTTGGAACCGAAAACGGCACCGTCCGCGAGCTGGGCCTCTGCGCGCCGGGTCACATCGGCTTTGATCTCGCGGTTCTCAAAGACGGCCTCAATCACCAGGTCGGAGCCCTTGATGAGATCATAGTCCGTCGTGGGCGTAACCGAGGCGAGCAGAGCCTCATATTTGTCCTGGGTCAGCTGACCGCGGGACAGGCGCTTTTTCAAAAGATCCTCAACATGGGCCTTGCCCTTGTCTGCGGCCTCCTGGGTCTGGTCGATCAGAATGGTCTCGATGCCGGCAAGAGCCTGCACAAAGGCTATGCCCGCACCCATCATACCGGCACCGATGACGGTCACCTTCTTGGGATCGGACTTGGCAATACCGGCAGGACGGACTGCGCCCTTGTCGAGTTCCTGCTTGGAAAGGAAGAGACTGCGGATCATCGCCTGGGCCTGCGGCGTCATCAGCGTCTTGATAAAATAACGGGTCTCGATGCGCAGCGCTGCATCCATCGGCACCTGAACGCCTTCAAACACCGCCCTCATGAGGTTCGAAACCGCAGGGTAGTTGCCGTAGGACTGCTTTCTCAGCATGGCATTACCAACCACGAAGTTCTGCATGCCGGCTGGATGGAAGGGGCCACCGCCCGGGAGTTTGAAGCTCTTTTCGTCCCAGGGCTGCACAGCCTTGCCGCCACCACGGATCCAGGCCCTTGCCGCTTCAACTTCGCTGCCGCTGGCGACAACCTCGTGGACGAACCCTGCCCCCTTTGCATCATTGGGACGGAAGGACTTGCCTTCGCTCATGGCCATCATCGCGGCCTGAACCCCGATGAGCCGGGTCAGCCTCTGCGTTCCCCCACCACCGGGAAAGAGACCAACCTTGATCTCGGGAAGGCCAAGCTGAATTTTCGTGCTGTCGCCCACCACGCGATAATGGCAGGCCAGCGCCAGCTCAAGCCCGCCTCCAAGAGCCAGGCCATTGATCGCCGCGGCTACGGGCTTGCCGCAGGTTTCAAGCGCTCGCAGAGCACCGTTAAGCTTCCAGCCTGCATCATAGGCACCCTGGAGCGATCCGCCGGCGAGCATACCACCGGCCATATCCCCAAGGTCCGCACCCGCACAGAATCCCGAGGCCTTGCCTGAGGTCAGAACCACGCCCTTGATGGCATCGTCTGTCCTGACCTGTTCAACCCACTGCGGGATTTCGGCCATGACACTCGAGGTCAAGGTGTTCATCGAACGTCCGGGGACGTCGAAGGTGATCAGTGCGATGCCATCGGCGTCGATCTCGATCTTGAAATTTTCCATCAGTTTATCTCCGGCGGCCTAGGAAGCCACAGTTCTGGAAAGAGTGTTGAGGACGACAACACCGGCCACAATCAGCCCCATGCCCACGAGAGCTGCAGCATCAAGTTTCTGGCCCTGGAACAGCCAGGCAACGGTCGTGATCAGCACGACCCCAGCCCCGGACCAGATGGCGTAAGCAACGCCGGTCGGTATTGTCTTGAGGGTTTGTGAGAGGAAATAGAACGCCAGGCCATAACCGACCACCGTCACGATCGACGGGATCACCCGGGTAAACCCCTGTGATTCCTTCAGAAAGGTGGTTGCCACCACCTCGCAGACGATCGCGAGCGAAAGCTGGATATAGCTCACAGGCCTAGACCCTCTCAATCACCGTGGCGGTACCCATACCGCCACCGATGCACAGGGTAATCAGGGCCGTAGACTTGCCGGAGCGCTCCAGCTCGTCGAGGGCTATGCCGGTTATCATGGCTCCCGTTGCACCCAGCGGATGGCCCATCGATATGCCGCCGCCGTTCACATTCATCTTGTCGTGCGGGATGTCCAGAGCCTGCATGTAGCGCAATACTACAGCTGCAAAGGCCTCATTCAGCTCATAGAGGTCGATGTCGCCGGGTGTCATGCCCAGTTTGCCAAGCAGTTTGCGGGTGACATACTCCGGGCCCGTCAGCATGATCGAAGGTTCCGAGCCGATCGAGGCGCCTCCAAGAATCCGCGCGCGCGGTTTGAGACCCATCGCCTTGCCAGCCTCTAGCGTACCGATCAGGACGCCGGCCGCACCATCGACGATACCGGAAGAGTTGCCAGGCGTATGGACGTGATTGACACGCTCGACCTCGGGGTAACGCTGGCCAATAACGCTGTCGAAAGCCATTTCGCCCATCATGGCAAAGGATGGATTCAATCCGCCAAGAGACTGCATGTCCGAGTTCGGACGCACCGTCTCATCATGGGCAAGGATCGTCAGACCAAGCTGGTCCCTGACCGGCACCACCGAGCCATTGAAGCGACCCTCCGCCCAGGCCCGTGCAGCGCGCTTGTGGCTTTCTACCGAATAGGCGTCCACGTCATCACGGCTGAACCCATATTTGGACGCGATCATGTCTGCCGAGACACCCTGGGGCACGAAATAGGCCGGCAGGGCCACCGAAGGGTCCGTAGGCCAGGCACCGCCGTCGGCTCCCATGGGAACACGGCTCATGACCTCGACCCCACCACCCACGGCAAAGTCAGCCTCGCCTGACTTCACCTTGGCTGTCGCCATGTTCACGGCTTCAAGCCCGGAGGCACAGAAACGGTTTATCTGCACACCCGCTGTAAGCTGCGACCAGCCAGCACTCAGAACGGCCGTTCGGGCGATGTCAGCACCGAGCTCGCCTATGGGCGTGACGCAGCCGAGGATGACATCATCGACCCTGGAGGTATCAAGATCATTCCTGTCCCTCAGGGCTTCCAGGACCTGCGAGGCCAGGCTCAGGCCTGTGATCTCGTGCAGGGATCCATCCTTCTTGCCCTTGCCGCGAGGCGTGCGAACGGCGTCAAAAATGTAGGCGTCGGCCATGGCGATGCGTCCCTCCTTTATTGCGCCCCTATTTCGGCTCGCTGAGCCGAACAGATTACGGGCGGGAATACGGTTGTCATACTCGTAGCCACAAACCCGACGTTTACGTCAACGTCAAGTAATATCGCTGCCCTGGATAGGACGACCTTGGCTTCAGAAAGGATTTTGGCTGCGCCGGAACAGCGGCTGTTCGTCGGATGAGGACACCCTATTCATCGTCAAATGGCGCAGGCAGGCGTCCGGACCGGAAGATAAGAGTTGGTGTCTCGTCATAGTCGCCGAGCTCTGTGTCGGCTGACACAGCAAAGGCCACGACCCCAAGCCTCAGGGGAGCCAGCCTCTGAGCCTTGCGCAGGGCCTCCGCGGCGTCCTTGCAGCCGACCTGGGGCTCGGCCTTCAGACCCGAGCCGCGCCCCGCTACATAGGCCTGCACGATAAACACGGTTTCTGTTGCCATCACACCGATGGGCGCTCTTTGTCACGGCCGGTCAATCAGAAGATAGGCAACGCCGTAAAAAAGAAATCATCTCAGCGACGTCCATGCCAGGGGATGGATCCGGCCGTTACCCAGGGCCGCAGCCAGGGGGGGCGTGGAAAACAGATCAGAAAAGGCCTGATCCTTGACATTGAGGCCACCGGTAAAGGCTCCAAAGGCTGGCAGAATGATCCGTCTGCCGTCGGTTACGAAACAAGGCCGGCGTACACCTCGGCCATAGGCAGAGACGTGCGCACTCGGATGCAAGTGTCCTGCGACCTCTCCGGGCCGTTCGCCGGGCTCAGGCTCATGGACAAGATTGAGCGAAGACACCTTCATCTGGTCGATCACCCGACCTGGAAGGCCCAGCTCCGGCGCGCCAAGAGCCTCACGATCATGATTGCCTTCCAGCCAGATCCAGTCACGACCC
Source organism: Caulobacterales bacterium (assembly GCA_041308165.1). Taxonomy (GTDB): domain Bacteria; phylum Pseudomonadota; class Alphaproteobacteria; order Caulobacterales; family Caulobacteraceae; genus Brevundimonas. The sequence continues at coordinate 1,118 of JBFZCB010000288.1, read as the reverse complement.
GCAGCCATCCGGCCGAGCCGCTCGCGATCTGCTTCAGACAAACGGGAAACCGCATTCCGATCATGAAAACTGTCCCCCAACAGGACCACCTGCTTGGGGTTAAGGGCCTCAATCTCCTCTTCGAGCCTCACAAGAGTGGCCGCCGTATCATAGGGCGGAAGCATCTGGCCGCGCACGGCAAAGGCAGAGCCTTTCTCAAGATGCAGGTCCGCCACGATCAGGAGCCCATGGGAGGGCACGAGCATGGCGCCGGAACATCTCAGGATGCAGGCCTCACCCTCCACCCGCACCCCAAGCCCACCACAGGACATTCGCGATGGGGACAGGGTCTGTTGCAACAAGAGGTTCATGATCGCCCACAGTGAGCCGCGCCAATTGCGAGCGTGGGATCAATACCCGAACCCGGCTCGGGTCTATCATCAAGAACCTCATGGATGAGCGCTTCAGCCGAGGCATCCAGGATCATCTCTGCAGCGTCCCCAGGTGCGCGCTCACGCCCGATCTGGACGAGAACGGGTACGGCAAAGGGTGACGGCCGGGTCAGGCAGACCGGATGGATCCGTCCCGTAATCCGCGACAGCAGCTGGCCAAGGCGCGCCACATCAAGGAGCCCAGACGCAGCGTCCAGCCTGGCCGTTTTTAGAAGCAGGTGATCCGGCTGGTGGCGGCGGAGCACGTCATAGATCAGGTCGGTTGAGAAAACGACCTGTCGACTGGACTTCTCGGCTCCAGGGCGGCGGCGATCGATCAAGCCGGAAATAAGGGCGCAGTTCTTGAACGTCCGCTTCATGATGAAGCTTTCCTCCAGCCAGGCTTCCAGATCATCGCCCAGCATGTCGGGTTGAAAAAGCGCATCCCAGTCCAGGCCCTCCATGGACCGGATCGACCAGATGGCAACCGAATAGTCTGTGCAGACATAGCCTAGAGGCCCGATGCCCAAACGATCAAGCCGGCGTGTCAGCAACATGGCCAGGGTGGCATGGGCGAGCCCGCCTTCGAAAGGATAGGCAACCATGAAATGTCGATTGCCGCGCGGAAAGGTCTCGACCAGCATGGCTCCGGCATCAGGAATGGCCGATCGGGTCTCCTGCAGCTCCAGCCATTCCTGAACATCAACC
>JBFZCB010000287.1:0-3339 GCA_041308165.1 Caulobacterales bacterium | reverse complement strand
GGGATCACCCGGGGGATCCTCGATCCTGGCCTATAATGCCAAGGCCCTGATCGGGACCCTGGTCTGGGACCTGCCCATCCAGGCGGCCTTTGATCTTCCCAACCTGGTGGCCCGGGCCGATGGCTTCGGAGCCGACACCGAGCGCTTCAGCCCCGAACTTCGGGAGGCCATGGCGGCCAAGGGTGTCCAGATCCGTCCCAATGCCTCGGAGAACTCTGGCCTGCATGGCGGGATCTGGCGTCGGGACGGCCAGGGCAACTGGGCTTGGGACGGCGGGGCTGACGATCGTCGCGAGGGCCAGGCCCGCTCGCATTGAATAGGCCAACGCTGAACGGAGGGCTGACTGAAACGGTCAGTCACCTGGCCTGGCCGTCACTGAGCTGGGTGGTTACTGAGCTGGGTGCTCATTGGCCAGCCGGACCCCACAGGTGTTCGGCAGGCGCTTCAGCTGAAGCCGTTTTCTAGATCAGGCGGCTAGGAAGTCGAGCGGGGCGCCCCAGAACTGGCTGACCAGATCGGACTGGGGCCCGGCTTTTCCTGAGGTAAGGAAGTCGCGACGTCCGCTCGAACCCAGGTCGTACTGCGGGTGGCGCATAAAATAGCGTTCAAGCGCATCGGCTACGGCCGTGGGTTGATTGATCAGACGCGTGCCCTCGGGCAGGGCCGCCTCAAAGATCGGGGCAATGATCTCATAGTGGGTGCAGCCCAGAATGGCGGTATCGGGGTGCCGGCCGATCCGGCGCCTGAGAGCATCGACATGTTCCTCAACGACCACCTTGAGCTCTTCGGCGCTAGCCCCCAGTTCGATCAGCCCGGCCAGGCCCGGGCAGGGTTCGGAAAAGACCGCCAGATCCTCGCGGCGCTTGTCGATCTCGATCTCATAGACGCGGCTGAGCGCGGTAGCCGCCGTCGAGAAGACACCGACGATATCTATGGCCTCAACCTTGTCGTCGCGGGCTCTGAGGTCGCTTTCATAGGTCCAGGGGAGACCTGTCGCCGCCTCAATGGTGGGCACAATAATCCCCAGGACATTGACCGGTCGGCCATAGTGGGCCTGCAGTGAAGGAATCCAGGTCTGCTGGAGACGCCTGAGGGCGACGGCAGAGGCGGTATTGCAGGCCAGGACGACCAGGCTCGCGCCCGCATTGAACAGGGTCTGGCAGCCCCTTCGGGTCAGATCCACGATCTGTTCGCCGGACTTTCCGCCGATGGGCGCATTGGCCTGGTCGGCAAAATAGACGAAGTCCCGCTCCGGAAAGCGGGCCACGAGGGAGCGGTGGACGGTCAGTCCCCCAACGCCAGAGTCGAACACACCTATCGCCATGCCCGGCCCTGTAGCCCATTTCTCAAGCGGGGCGGAGCCGGAATCTTCGTTTCCCGGCCCGAGTTGTGGAATATTACACGGCGTTCATGTGACGGCCGTGCGACATGGGCCTAGAGATTATCCAAACATGGCCTTTAAGCGGAGTATCCGATGCACAGACGCCAGCTTCTCATTGCCGGCGGGAGCCTGATGGCCCTCGCTGCCTGTTCCACGACCGGTGCCATATCCGGTGCTCCCGCCTCTGCCGCTTCGGTCGAATCCCTGGCTGCCGATGCCCGGATCGCGCGGGCCGTTCTACCCGTCCAGACACCGCGAGCCGAGCTGCTCCAGCCCTGGACCGGACCCTATGAAGGGGTTCCTCCCTGGGACAAGGTAACCCCTGACAAGATCAAGGTAGCCCTGATGGAGGGCATTGAGCTGCGTCGGGCCGAGATCCTGGCCATAGCCAATAATCCCGAACCGCCCACCTTCGCCAATACGATGGTCGCCCAGCAGATGGCCGGACATCCGCTGCAGCGGGCCGGTGCCCTGTTTGGGGTCATGACCTCCAACATCGGCTCGGCCGACTACCAGGCGGTCGACCGGGAAATCTCGCCACTGCTGTCAGCCGCAGGAGACGAGATCACCTTTAATGAGCGGCTGTTTGCCCGTGTGAAGGCGGTCGCGGACGGTGCGGCTGCGGCAGGCCTCAATGCTGAACAGACCCGTCTTGCCGAGCGCGCGCGCGATGCCTTCATCCGTAACGGCGCTGCCCTCAACGCGGCCCAGAAGGCTGAACTGGGCCGGATCAATACGGCCCTGTCCAATGCCTTCACCCGCTTTGGTCAGAAGGTGGTCGCCGATGAGAACGCCTGGACGGTCATCTCGAGTGAGGCTGGGGTTTCGGGTCTGCCCGCCTCGAACAAGGCCGCAGCGGCTTCCGCGGCCCGGGCCCGCAACGTCCAGGGCTGGGCCATCGTCAACACCCGCTCGGCGGTCGATCCCTTCCTCAGCTTTGCCGATGATCGTGAGCTTCGCGAGCAGGTCTGGCGCAAGTTCGTCAACCGTGGCGACAATGGCGATGCCAATGACACGAACGCCACGATCGCCGAGATCGTGAAACTGCGCCAGGAGCGCGCGAGACTGCTGGGCTTTGCCAACCATGCCGAGTGGCGCATGCAGGACACCATGGCCAAGACCCCGGCTGCGGCCATGGACCTGATGAACCGGGTCTGGACGCCGGCCAAGGCCCGCGTCGTCGAAGAGGTGGCCGACATGCGGGCCATCGCCGGTCACAATATCGAGCCCTGGGACTATCTCTACTATGCCGAGAAGGTCAGGAAGCAGAAGTACGACCTCGATCAGAACGAGCTGAAGCCCTATTTCGAGCTGAACAATGTCAAGCGCGGGGCCTTCTATATGGCAGGCCGGCTCTACGGGTTCGACTTCAAGCCGGTACCTGCCGGCTCAGTCCCGGGTTTCCATCCTGACGTCGAGGTCTTTGAGGTCACGGACAAGGCGACGGGCCGCCACATAGGCCTGTTCTATTCCGATGACTTCTCGCGCCCCGGCAAGCGCTCTGGCGCCTGGGCGACGACCTACCGCAGCTATTCGACCTATGATGGCGTAAAGAACGTCCTGTCCTCGAACAACAACAACTTCACCAAGGCGGAAGCGGGTCAGCCGATCCTCATCTCGCTGGATGACGCCGAGACCCTCTTCCACGAGTTCGGCCACGCCCTGCACTCGCTGTCAGCGGCCTTTACCTACCCGGCCCTGGGCGGGACGCCGCGCGACTATGTGGAATACCCCTCCCAGGTTCATGAACATTGGGTTTTGACCCGTCCAATCCTGGATGGATTCATGCGCCATTATCAGACTGGCGAGGCCATGCCTCAGTCCCTGGTCGACAAGGTCGAGGCCGCCTCGACCTTCAACCAGGGTTATTCGACGGTCAGCTACCTGTCGTCGGCCCTGGTCGACATGGACCTGCACACCCAGGCGGTGCCACCAACCGATATCGACGCCTTCGAGCG
>JBFZCB010000286.1:0-16423 GCA_041308165.1 Caulobacterales bacterium | reverse complement strand
GTCTTTGATCTGGCCGCACGCCTTTACGGTGTTGACAGATCTGCCTGCCAGCCTGCTGGACAGGCCAGCGAGGACGGTCTTGTAACCCTCATGCCGCTGGGACCGCAGCCAGGCCAGATCGCACGGGCCGCAAGCGTTCCAGGCGCTGAGCTGACGACGGTTCCCTTCCAGGTCAGATCCCCACAGCCGGTCGCCCGGCCTGCACCGCTCCCCATACAAATGAGCCCCCCAATACCGAGGCCGAACCCTGGGGCCATCAGCCAGGCCCGTTCCTATACCGAACTGGACCACTCGATACCGCAACCGATTCCCAGTGGGGCCTCACTACCGTTCCGCAATCCGCTCCCCTCTTCGGGCCGGACTGCGGGGCCTGTTCCTGCGCCGGTGGGTCCCCCAAGACCCCATGCGGGAGCGCAGCGGACGATTAATCCCAACAGCTGGCGTGTTCATCAGTCTCCGGTGTTTCAGTGACACCCTGATCCACGTCGCGGCGTGGACGAGGGATCTGGTGGCCATGAGGCTTCATCTGGCCATGGCCTCGGGCAGTATACCGGGGATCATCAAAGAGCTCGCCTAAAAGGGTTTCGCTGCCTTTGCAGAGCAAGCCGGGGCCTGGTCCCTGGTCCCTGGTCCCTGGTCCCTGGTCAGCAGACCGGGTGGTGCATCCCCTCACTGTGTCCACCCGGCCGGCGGCGCAAGCCCCGACCTTGCCAGGGGTGCACTTTTCTGACCAGAAAAGCCGCCTGCCCTTCCCCTGCACAGGCAAACGCGCTTGAACGGCCTCATGCCCTTTCGCCCAGATCTCATTGTCCTTGGCCTGGTTCTGATGTTGAGCGGGTGTTCGGCAGCCGGACAGATTCGGGAGGGCTTTACTGACGCCGCCACACAGCCTCTCACAGACCTCAATGTCCGCCGCGAGCAGATCCCTCTGGTCCTGCTTCAGGCTCGCGCGAACCCTTATGACCGGCGCAATCTGAACCGGTGCTCGACCATCAGCGCTGAGGTAAGGCGTCTGGACGAGGCGCTTGGACCCGATCGGGACGAACCCGCCCGCCCGGACGGCTCAACCTTAAGTGAACGTTTGCAGGATGAAGTCGCCGATGCGGCCCTGCGGGCCATCCAGAACTCAGCGACCGACTTTATTCCCTATCGAAACTGGATCCGTGTCCTGAGCGGGGCCCAGGCCCGCTCAAGAGAGGTACAGGATGCGATCGAGGCCGGACGGTTGCGGCGCGCCTACCTGAAAGGACTGGGCATGAAAGAGAACTGTGCGCCCCCTGCCTCACCCTCCTGGTTTCGTCCAACCCGCCAGGTCCGGCCCTGAGGCTCAAAGGCTCGCCCAGCTCGCCCATCCCCCCGAGCCCACCTGAGCCCGGGGCTTAGTTGCTGTTATGGCGGCCATGGAAATCCCGGCGCCAGGCTTCAAACCGCCCCTCAGCGATCGCAGACCGCATGTTTGCCGTCAGCGCCTGGAAGAATGCGATATTGTGCCAGCTCAAAAGAATCTTTCCGAGGATTTCATCGGCCCGGATCAGATGGTGCAGATAGGCCTTGGAATAGGCTGAGGAGGCCGGACAGTCGATATCCGCATCCAGTGGATCCTGGTCCTCGGCAAAGCGGGCATTCTTCAGATTGATGGGCCCGGCCCAGGTCCAGGCCTGGCCATGGCGCCCGGCCCGGGTCGGCAGCACGCAGTCGAACATATCGACTCCCCGCCAGACGGCCTCGACGAGGTCAACCGGTTTGCCGACACCCATCAGATACCGGGGACGATCATGGGGCAGCATCTCTGGGGCATAGTCGAGCACCTCGCACATCGCCTGATGACCCTCGCCAACGGCCAGGCCGCCGATCGCATAGCCGTCAAACCCGATCTCCTGCAGTTGCTCTGAAGATCGACGACGCAGATGTTCGAAGGTTGAGCCCTGCTGGATACCAAATAGGGCCTGGCTCTGGCGTGTTCCGAACGCCGCCCTGGATCGGGCTGCCCAACGTATGGAGAGTTGCATGGCATCCTCGGCTGCCTTTTCTTCAGCGGGATAGGCCACGCACTGGTCTAGCTGCATGGAGATATCCGCCCCGATGCGGTCGGCCTGGATTTCTATCGAGCGCTCGGGCGAGAGCACATGTTTGGAGCCATCTATATGGCTGGAGAAGGTCACAGCCTCCTCCCTGACCTTGGAAATGCCCGCCAGTGACATGACCTGGAAGCCGCCTGAATCCGTCAGGATCGGCTTGTCCCATCCCATGAACCTGTGCAGCCCTCCAAGGCGCTCCATACGTTCTGGTCCCGGTCTGAGCATGAGATGATAGGTGTTACCCAGAATGATGTCGGCACCGGTGGCCTTGACCTGGTCAACCGTCATCGCCTTGACGGTGGCGGCCGTCCCCACGGGCATGAAGGCGGGTGTGCGGATGTCGCCGCGCGGGGTCTTCAGGACACCCGTGCGGGCTCGACCTTCTGTGGCCGTGATGTTGAACGCAAAGGGCAAGGCACAACTCTGAGCTTGGGAGGCGCGCGGTATAGAGGCTGACGCCCAAGAGCGCAAAGGCGGCCGTCAAACCGGCCCTGTCCAGCCCGTATCCTGTGGCTGGCGTAGCCTCTGCCGGGAGCCGACAAGGCGAACCTATCCAAGGGTCACGAGCCTATAGTGTAAATCCGGCCCGCGCTGCCCAGGCCCTTGCCAGATCGGGCCAGGCCTCGGCGGGTCGACCCGAAATCAGTCTTACTCCAAACCCGTGCCCCCCTTCCTGGAAGAGGTGAGCCTCGACATCTACGCCATCATTCCTGAGACGAGACAGCAGGCTCAGGGCATTCTCGACCGGAACGGCGGCATCGTCCATGGCATGGACCATCCAGACCGGTGCCGCCCCCCTCCAGTCCCTCTCCTCAAGCGAATAGGCCGCAAGCTGCGCCTCGTCTGGACTGCTTCCCAGAAGCATAAGGCGTGAGCCGGCATGGGTATGTGGATCGCGCATGGTGATCACAGGGTACATCAGAAGGGTGAAGTCGGGGTCGAAACGCTGACCGTCGGCTGCGTCGATGACCGAATAGGTCACATCGGCCCTTGAACTGGCCAGAGCCGCCAGATGCCCGCCGGCCGAGGCCCCGAGAACGCCGACCCGATCAGGATCAAGGCCATATTCATCCGCCATCGATCGGATAAGACGCAGGGCGCGCTGGACATCCTGAAGGGGTGCATCAGCCCCGGCAGTCCAGCCATCCGCCGGCAGTCTATAGCGCAGGACAAAACAGGTCGTGCCGGTTGCTGCAAAGACCCGGGCCACATCGAAACCCTCCTTGTCCAGAACAGACCAACGGTACCCCCCTCCTGGGATGAGCAGGAGCGCAGTGCCCTTGGGTACCACACCCAGGTCCTGAGGCCGAAAGACGGTCATGAGCGGCTGGGTGGTGTACTGGGCAAACCGGTCTCGAAAGCCCGGGTCGGTGGAGCGTTCGACAACAACGCCCGTCACAGTGACCGTGTCTCCCCCCGGGGCCATCCCGGGCCAGAGGGGGATCGTCTCTGAAGGATCGGAGGGCGCGGCCTGGCTGGCTGGCGAGTGGTCTGCAGGACGGATCTGGACAGAGCCCGATAGTCCAGGGACCTCGGCGTGAGCCCGGCCGGCCAGGCCTGCGCCTGCACCGGCCATGGCAAGACCCAGCAGGGTCCTTCGCTCGATCGTCATGCCTTGCCATCCCTCCGGTTTGCATTCCAGTCCATGTCCTGGCCCTTCCATGGGCCGGTCTGGATCTTATGGATCGATCTCATCTTGTCGGGGCGTGCCCCGTTAAGACGCATCCGGCTCTGAAGGCCTTGCCCGGTCAGGACGAGACGGGTGCGGCCGTGGCCCTGACAACAACACTGTGGATGTCACCGATCCCGGCAAAGGCGCAGCGGGCCTCATCACCTTCATAGACGCGGTGAACACCGGTCACGGCACCGGTAGAGATCAGTGTCCCCTTCGCGAGCGGCCGGCCGCGGCGCGCACAATGCTCCAGCAGAAACCGAACCGATTCAAGCGCACCTCCGGCCAGGGACGGCGAGCCGCCGATACCCAGGCTTTCACCATTTATGACGGTCTCGACCGAAATCCCGTCCAAACGGGACTTCCAGTCCGTCAGCTCGGCACCGACGATGAGGCCCCCATTGTTGCCAAAGTCGGAAGCGACCACGGCTGAGCCGAGATCATTGATGGAAGATAGAGAGCTGCCCGCCAGCTCGACGCCGATAAAGACCGTATCGATCTGAGCGGCGGCCTCCTCAAGGGACCAGGTCATCTTTTCGGGATCAGCATCAGTCCCGATACGGGCAATGAACTCAGCCTCAACGGCTGCAAACCCCCCCTCGATGGCCGGCAGGGGCGTGGGCGCTTCGGTGGCTACCGACCAGACGTTTCGGCTGAAGATCGGGCCCGCAACGCGGTGCGTACCCAGACTGGGCTGGAGTGACGGTGGCACCCCTCCGACCTTCCAGCCGACAATCTGGTCAGGGAACAGGGCAATGGCCGCCTCCTGCACCTCATAGGCAGTTTCCATTGTCTCTGGCATCTCGCCGGGATAGGCCGGGGTTGATAGAGCCTCGAGACGGGCCCGAACGAACTGTTCGGCAATGGCAGAGGTTCGCGACGGGGCGGTAACGGCGGCGGTATCGTTCACAGTTTGCATGCCGTCAGTTGAGAGTTGATCACAGGACGCCTCGTCGGAAAGAGTCGCAATAATGAAGGGGCAAGGAAACCGGTGTCAATCCGCTTTCACATCGACCCCATAGCGTCAGGCCGTTCAGGCCGCTATGGCTGTGTTTGCTGACACGAGGAAAGGCCGCTTTGGCTCAGGACGATTCGCATCCCCAAAAACCCGGAAAACGTGCGACAATCAACGATGTAGCGCGGGAAGCCCAGGTCTCCAAGAAGACGGTTTCGCGGGTCATCAATCAATCACCCTTCGTACGTGAGGACACGCGCGAACGGGTCAAGACCGTGATTGACCAGCTAGGCTTTACACCGGACCCTCAGGCGCGCGGCCTCGCCTTCAGACGGTCTTTCCTTGTGGGGTTGATCTATGACAACCCCTCACCGACCTATGTCGTCAACATGCAGCAGGGCGTGCTGGATGCCCTCAAGGGCTCGGGCCTGGAGCTTGTGGTTCATCCCTGCAACCGGAACTCCGATGACCTGCTGTCGGAGATTCGCGGCTTTGTGGAGCGTCAGCGCCTTTTTGGCGTGATCATGCCCCCATCAGTGTCCGAAGACGAGCGCGTGATCGATCTGCTTCGCGAACTTGACTGCCCCCATGTGCGCATTGCCTCGATTGCCCTGGACGAGCCCCAGTCCATGGTCGTGACCAATGATGGCGTCGGAGCTGCCGAGGCGGCCAATCACCTCGCAGCGCTCGGCCATACCCGGATTGGCCTGGTGCGGGGGCCAGACCTGTTCCGTTCCTCCGCCGTGCGCAGCAAGGGATTTCTTGACGCCCTTGCGGCCCGTGGCATCCCTGTTGATCCGGCTCTGGACTACAGGGGGGCCTATACATTTGAATCCGGGGTCGAGGCGGGCCAGGCCCTCCTGTCCCTGGCGTCGCCCCCGACCGCCATCTTTGCCCTCAACGATGACATGGCCATCGGGGTCATGCAGGCCGCACGCGAGCGTGGCCTCGAACTGCCACGAGATCTTTCCGTTGTCGGTTTTGACGACCTTCCGATGGCGGCCCGGGTCTGGCCCAATCTGACCTCCGTGCGCCTTCCCATCCGGGACATGGGGCGTATGGCGGCTGAAAAGCTTCTGGCCCCCCTGCGGGGCGTTGATCCCGCCCGGCTGGTCCAGCCTGAGGTCAGGCCGGCACTTGTGGTGCGCCACTCCGCCATTGCAGCCACCCCGAACCCTCGCCCCGAGAATACAGCCGACTTCTAGACTGTCTGAAGTCGGAGGTTGCAGGGAGCCCTGACACCGGTTACCAGACCTCAAACGACAAGGTTGGCCAGCCCATCCTGAAACCATGCCCTTTGAGGGCCTTTTTTACCGAGAGACCAACTCATGGCCGATCCGATGTATGACAAGGTGTTCCACGCTACCCATCCCGATATGATGGCCGGCGCCAGCAATGATCAGCTGCGTGACCGATACCTGGTCACGGACATGTTCGTCCCCGGCAAGATCAGCCTGAACTATTCCCATAACGAACGTATGGTCATTGGCGGAGCCTCGCCGACCCAGACGCCTCTCAGCCTGCCAACCCACTCAGAACCGCCGTCCATGGTGGGCCAACCCTTCCTGGTGTCGCGCGAACTGGGTGTCGTCAATATTGGCGGATCCGGCTCGGTTAGCGTCGACGGTGTCAGGATGGATCTGGGTTTCCGGGATGGTCTCTATATTCCCATGGGCTCAGCCGAGGTCACCTTTGCCTCGGACGATGCTGGCAACCCGGCCAAGTACTACCTGATCTGCACGCCAGCCCACGCCCGTTACGACCTCACGAAAATATCGATCGAGGAGGCCGTGCCGCTGGAAATGGGATCGCTGGAGACCTCCAACGAGCGCACCATCTTCCAGTATATTGTTCCCGCCAAGGTCAAGTCCTGCCAGCTTCTGCTTGGCGTTACCGTGCTCAAGCCAGGCAGCGTCTGGAACACCATGCCGCCCCACCTGCATGACCGGCGCTCCGAAGCCTATCTCTATTTCGGACTGGGCGAGAACGACCGGGTGTTTCACTTCATGGGCGAACCCGATGCCGCCCGCCACATCGTGGTGGCCGACGGCGAAGCCGTTATCAGCCCGCCCTGGTCCATCCACATGGGTTCGGGAACCTCAAACTACACCTTCATCTGGGGCATGGGCGGTGAGAACCTTGACTATACCGACATGAACAAGCTCGACATCTGTCAGCTCAAGTAATCCCACCACATCCGAACATCTATTGCGGGGAAGAAACGTCATGGCCAATCCATTCAGCCTCGAAGGCAAGGTCGCCCTTGTGACCGGCGGTAACGTCGGCCTGGGCCAGGGCATCGCCCTGGCACTCGCAGATGCTGGTGCCGATATCGCCTCTGTTGCCCTGTCCGATTCGGATGACACGGTCGGTCAGGTCCTGGCCAAGGGCCGCAAGGCGGTCTCCCTGACCGCGGACCTGACCTCGATCGAGCCGGTTGAGCGGATCGTCCAGGAGACGCTCGCGGCTTTCGGGCGCATCGATATCCTGGTCAACAATGCAGGCCTCATCCGCCGCGCTGATGCCGTGGACTTCACCGAAGCCGACTGGGATCTGGTGATGAACATCAACCTCAAGACCGTCTTCTTCATGAGCCAGGCGGTCGCCCGACAGTTCATCAAACAGGGCGAGGGCGGCAAGATCATCAACATCGCCTCCATGCTCTCCTTCCAGGGCGGTATCCGCGTTCCCTCCTACACAGCCTCCAAGTCCGGCGTGGCGGGACTGACCAAGCTCATGGCCAACGAATGGGCCCCGCATCGCATCACCGCCAATGCCATCGCGCCGGGGTATTTTGCGACGGCCAATACCCAGGCCCTGCGTGATGACCCGGTCCGTTCAGCCGAGATCCTGGGCCGGATCCCGGCTGGCCGCTGGGGAAATCCGGCCGACCTGGGCGGGGCTGCCGTCTTCCTGGCCTCCAGCGCATCAGACTATGTTCAGGGTGCCATCCTGCCGGTCGATGGCGGGTGGCAGGCGCGCTGATCCCGCGCTAGCTTGCCTTCATGAGCACGAATCCTGCGGGTGGCCGCATCCTCTGCTTCGGCGAGATGCTGCTACGGTTCACACCGAATGCCAATGAGCTGCTGATGCAGTCCCCTGCCCTGACAGTTCGTCCGGGCGGGGCTGAGGCCAATGTGGCAGTCTCGCTGGCCAAATTCGGAGCCCCCGTCTCCATGGCGACGGTCCTGCCTGACAATGCCCTGGGTCAGTCAGCGCGTGACGAGGTTCGCCGTCATGGCGTCGATGTCACTCCGATCGTCTTCACGCCCGGACGGATGGGGCTCTATTTCCTCACCCCGGGTGCGGTTCGCCGCCCGTCAGAGGTTCTTTACGACCGCGCCGGCTCTGCCTTTGTCGAGGCCGTGCATAAGGCCTTTGACTGGGACCGTTTGCTGGATGGTGTCGAATGGCTCCATGCCTCCGGGGTCACACCGGCAACCGGACCCAATGGATCAGCGGCCGCCATTGCCCTGACCGAGGCCGCCGTCCGGAACGGCGTCAAGGTTAGCTATGACGGCAACTTCCGCGGCAAGCTCTGGGAACAGTGGGCGGGAGATCCGCCCGGCACCCTGGGCCGGATGCTGTCGAGCGCGACGGTTGCCTTTGCTGACGATCGCGACTTTGCCCTGGTTCTCGGTCGTAAGTTCGACAGTCAGGATCCAGACGAGCGCCGTCGCCAGGCGGCAACAGCGGCCTTTGCCGCCTTCCCGCGTCTGGAGCGCATTGCCTGTACGCTGCGCGTTCAGGACAGTGTTTCGGACCAGGCTCTTTCTGGCGTCATGCTGACCCGCGCAGCGGATGATTCGGTAATCGAAACCAAGGCCCAGCCCATCCATATGGCGGGGGTGATTGACCGGGTCGGGGGCGGTGACGCCTTTGCGTCAGGGGTGCTGTTTGGGCTCTGGTCGGGCTGGACGGATCAGCGGGCTCTTGATTTCGGACTGGCCGCAGCCGGGCTGAAACATTCCATACCCGGCGATTTCAACCTGTTCTCAGCCTCAGAGGTCGAAGCGGCCATGGGAGCCGGCGGCTTTGACATCAAACGCTGATCATTGAAGCTGGCCCCTAGGAAACCGGTGTCATCCATGCTTCACTGACGGGATAGAGACGCCGGCAAACGGCGCGAGGAACCGTCACTGCCAAGGAGCCCTTCATGATCACGTCCATCAGCCGGCGCGCCCTGCTCGCCGCCGGCACCTCAGCCGCATTCCTGGCCCAGGCCCCCCATGCGCTTGGCCAGGCCGCCTCCAGCGTGGATCGCAGCACAATCGTCGCCACGATGAAGCGGGCGACCGCCTTCATGACCGACGAGGTCGCTGTGGGTGGGGGCTATGTATGGAGCGTGCTGCCCGACAATTCGCGACGCTGGGGCGAACTCGAGGCCAGTCCGACCATGATCTGGGTTCAGCCACCCGGGACAGCCACGGTCGGCCATGTCTATCTGGACGCTTACCACGCCACCGGTGACGAGCAGTTCTATGCCGCAGCGGCCTCGGCTGCCGATGCGCTGATCCGTGGCCAGCATCGCAGTGGCGGATGGAACTATGTGATCGATACGGCCGGCGAAGAGTCCCTCAAACACTGGTATTCGACCGTCGCGGCCAATGCCTGGCGGCTTGAGGAGTTTCATCGATACGACGACAACATAACCTTCGATGACGCCGGGACGGCTGAAGCCTCCCAGCTCATGCTGCGTATGTGGCTCGAAAAACGTGAGCCCCGGTTCAAGGTCGCTCTCGACAAGGCCATCGGCCTGGTCCTCGAGAGCCAGTATGCCAACGGGGGCTGGCCGCAGCGCTATCCCTTCGTCGAGAACGGGGGCCTTCACGGCAAGCCCGACTACACCCCCTACATCACCTTCAACGATGACGTGGCCGGAGAGAACCTCGAGTTCCTGATCTATGCCTATCACGGCCTGGCCCGCAATGGACGCGGCGACCCAAGGGTTCTGGATGCCATCCACCGCGGCATGGACATCTTTGTGAAGACCCAGCAGCCCCTGCCCCAGCCGGCCTGGGGGCTGCAGCATTTCCCCGATACGCTGAAGCCTGCCGGTGCGCGTACAATCGAGCCCCAGGCCTTTGCCACCCATGCAACGGGCACCAATATCCGCTCGATGCTGGGCTTCTATCGCCTGACCGGGGAACGCAAATACATTGAACGGCTAGCTGAAGCTCTGGACTGGCTCGATCAGGTCAAGACCCCACAGTCCCTCCTGGCCCCCGGCCGGACGCACCCGACCTTCATTCTCGAGGGATCAAATACCCCGGTCTATATCCACCGTCGCGGCTCCAACATCGCCAACGGCCAGTATTATGCCGACGAGAATCCCAATGATGTGGTCGTACATTACGGATCCTTCCGAAATATCGACACAGCGGGCCTGCGCCAGACACTGAACACGCTTTCGGCCCAGTCTGTCGATGAGGTCACTCGCGGATCCCCCCTGAAGGCTCGCCCTGGATCATTGGACCTGCCCCGGTACTTCACGCTCAAAGACGTCGATGTCTGGGATATGTCTTCAAAGGGCCGCAGGACTTCGCCGGTCCGCACGGCCAGAGCTTCTGAACTGGTCTCGACCTTGAACGCGCGCGGATACTGGCCGACCCCCCTAACGACGGTTTCGAACCCCTATATCGGCCCCTCACCTGCGGCGGTCACAGGGGGTGAGTTCCAGACGACACGCGTTGGCGATCTCTGGGACACCTCACCCTACCGAACCGACTTCCCCGTCGAGTCCATCTCCACCCAGGCCTTTATCCGCAACATGGGTGATCTGATCGAGATCCTCGAAGGCTAGGGCCACATCCCGGACTGGATGTGCGCCTTGCTTCGCGGGCTGGATTAGGGCGACCTTCAGTTTGTCGACGGCCAGGGCGGCTCATACTGGCTTTGATTACGCTCCGCTGTGAGATCAGGTGAAGACTACGCCCCTCGCGCAGTCGCTGCGGTGGACGATGCAAGGCCCGACCGCTGGGGCGAAAAGGTCACTCGGTTCGTCGACAAACCCCAGCACCTGTCTCTGATGGAGTCCCTTTACTACGCGGGTGAAGATCCCTTCGTTGCTCTGGGCGCGTCGACGTCGGCAGAGCGCTACGAACCGCGCGAGGTCAGGTGCCAGAGGAAACCGCTCAAGAGGTGGCAAGGGTCATCGAGGGGGTTGAAGGCCTAAAGATAGGCTCCGACCGTCCAGGGCACGAACTCATTATCGCCCAGTCCCAGGGCCTCGGACTTGGATTTCTCACCCGATGCCACGGCCAGAACCTTTTCGAAGATCAGCTGGCCAACGTCCGTGACCGGCGTCCCGGTCAGGATGGATGAAGCGTCCACATCCATGTCCTCATTCATCCAGGCTGCCAGTCGCGCATTCGAGGCCACCTTGATCGTTGGGGCGGGCCTGGATCCGAAGACTGAACCCCGGCCTGTGGTGAAGACAATCAGATTGGCACCAGAAGCAATCTGGCCGGTTGCCGAGCAGGGATCGTAGCCTGGACTATCCATAAAGCTGAGCCCCTTACCTGTCAGAGGCTCGGCATAGCCGATAACGCTGTTGAGCGGTGTTGTTCCCGATTTTGCGACAGCCCCGAGCGATTTTTCGAGGATGGTTGTCAGCCCCCCCTTCAGATTGCCCGGAGAGGGATTGTTGTTCAGACTCATCTGATGATGCTGGGCATAGTCGCGCCACCACTCAAGTCTGGCCATGAGCCTGTCCGCCACATCCTGCGAGGCAGCTCGGCGCAGAAGAAGATGTTCGGCCCCCCAGATCTCTGGAGTTTCTGACAAAATGGCCGAACCGCCATGCGCGACCAGGATATCCATGGCCGCTCCCAATGCCGGATTGGCCGTCACACCCGACCAGCCGTCCGAACCTCCGCACTGCAAGCCAATCGTGAGGTGTTTTGCCGAAACCTCACGCCGTGTCACCTGAGCGGCGTCCCGGACCAGATCGCGCACGATCTCGATGCCGGCCCCTATGGCCCGGGCCGTCCCACCGGCCTCCTGTATGGTCAGGGTCCGCAGGGACGGCCCCACCTCAAGACCGGATCCGGCAAGCCAGTCCGGTATCTGGTTGGCCTCACATCCCAGCCCGACAATGAGGATGGAATGGAAATTGGGATGGCGGGCATATCCGGCCAGGGTACGCTGGAGAAGCTTCACATCACTGCTGAGGGATGATCCCCCGCAGCCGCCCTGGTGGGTGAAGGCCACGACACCATCGACACCGTCAGGAAGACCCTCATCAGGAAAGGCATCGGCTATCCGTCTGGCGACAGTGGCCGAGCAGTTCACACTGGTCAGGACACCGATATAGTTGCGTGTGCCGACCCGGCCATCGGATCTGACAATGCCGTTGAAGGTGGCACCTTCAAGCGGAACCGGGGGAGCGGCATCCACACCAATCCTGGCCTTGCGCTCACCCTCATCCATCATGAGGTTATGCAGATGAACGTGGTCTCCGGCGGCTATGTCCACGCCCGCCCTGCCGATGACCTGGCCATAACGGCGCACGATCTGGCCCATGGGGATATCGTGTCGCGCGATCTTGTGGCCGGCTGCGACCTCACTGCGTGATACCAGACCCTGGTCCTCCAAGACCTGCCCGGGGACAATATCATCAAGGGCGATCGCAATGTCGTCGATCGGGTTCAGGATCAATAGCCGGCTCATGGCCTGCCCTCCAGCATCCGGCGCGCAGCCTCCACGGCCCCGAATTCGGCCAGTGAGCGATAGGCGACAACCAGGCTGGTCAGAAAGACGGGATCGTTGGCCAGAGCCTCGGGAAAGACAGCCCTCAAGCTGGCAAGCGCCCTGATCCTGGCCTCTGCATCGTGGGCGTCCGAGAGCAGCCGGGCTGTCTCATCAGCCAGTGGATCATCGACGATGAACGCCTCGCCGCCTTCAGTCTGGCCCGACTGCCAGTGCATCCACCCGGCTATAGCCAGGGCCATCGCATCGATGGACTGACCGGCCGCCAGTCTCTCGGCGGCACCGGCCAAAAGCCGCTGCGGCAGTTTCTGGGATCCGTCCATGGCGATCTGGCGTGTCCGATGCATCAGGGCGGGATTTTCGAACCTGGACATGAGCTGGTGACGATAGTCAGCCAGGTCGAGGCCAATAGGAGGATCGAGCGTGGTCCCGGCCTCATCCCAGAGGACTTCGACAAAGGCCTTCAGCGCCGGCGTCGCCATGGCCTGATGGACGTATTCATGTCCCGAGAGCCCCCCAAGATAGGCGATGGCGGAATGAGCCCCGTTCAGGAGACGAAGCTTGGCATCCTCCCAGGGCTCGACGGACTTCGTGAGTTGAACGCCAAGAGCAGCAAAATCTGGCCGCTCACTGCAAAAACGATCCTCAATGACCCACTGGGTAAAGGGTTCGGCCTTGACCATACCCTCGTCACGAAGCCCAAGTTGGGCTTCAAGGCCAGAAACATCCTCTGGCGTCGTCGCCGGGACGATACGGTCGATCATGGTCTGGGGAAAGGCACACCGGGCCTCGATCCACTCGGCCAGAGCCGGCTCGACCTGTCGGGCCATCTCTATGACCCCCGCCCGGATACGCTTGCCATTGTGGGGCAGGTTATCACAGCTGATGACCGTAAAGGGCTCCAGGCCAGCAGAGCGCCTGGCCTTAAGGGCTGCCACAATGAAACCCGGTGCCGTTCGCGGCTTCGACAGGTCGGCTATATCGGCGGCAACGTCAGGGTCATCCAGATTGAGGACACCGGTTGCCGGATCGAGCCGATAGCCTTTCTCGGTCACGGTCAGGGTCACGATATGCACGTCCACATCGGCCATGGCCGCAACCAGGGCGGCGGGGTCCTCAGGGGCGACAAGGACTCCTCTGCCAGCGCCGATGACGCGAAGCGCGTCCCCGGATCCGTCGCGCACAATCACTGTATAGAGGCCGTCTTGCGGGTTGAGCTGATCCCTTACCCCGGGCGATCGAAGCGATGCCCCCAGTATGCCCCAGCGCAGATCACCCGCGCGCAGGGCATCATCAAACACAACAGCCTGATGGGCCCGGTGAAAGGCCCCCAGGCCCAGATGGACAACGCCCGTCCTTACCGCCTTCCGATCATAGCCAGGGCGCGCCACAGCATCCGGCAACGTCGCCAGCGCCGTCTCACTGAGGCGTGTCCCAGAACTTGAACGGCTCACAGTCTGTAGGCCGATTTGGCCAGGTCATAGGTCAAGAGGCGGGCAAGATCGTGGGCTTCATCCTCCTCCATCCGATGCTCAACGACCAGTCTGGCCAGGAAGGCACAGTCCATGCGCCGGGCCACGTCATGACGGGCCGGAATGGACAGGAAGGCCCGGGTGTCGTCGTTAAAGCCCACCGTATTGTAGAAGCCGGCGGTCTCGGTGACCTGCTCGCGGAAACGTCGCATGCCTTCAGGACTGTCGTGGAACCACCAGCTCGGGCCCAGCTTCAGGGCTGGATAGTGGCCAGCCAATGGGGCCAGTTCCCGGCTGTAGGCGGTTTCGTCGAGGGTAAAGAGGATCAGGCTCAGTCGCGTATCGGAACCGAAACGGTCCAGCAGCGGCTTGAGCGCCCGCACATAGTCGGTCTGGGTGGGAATATCGCATCCCTTGTCGCGCCCGAACCGGTTGAACACAGTCAATGAATGGTTGCGCATGGATCCGGGATGCAGCTGCATGACCAGACCATCCTCCAGGGACATGGCCGCCATTTCCGTCAGCATCTGACCCCGGAAAAGCTCCGCATCGGCCGCACTGACGGGTCCGGTCGAGACCCGGCCGAACAGGGCTTCGGCCTCGCTTTCTGGCAGGTTGGCCGTAAACGCCGTTGGATGCCCGTGGTCTGTCGAGGTCGCCCCCATTTCGATGAAGAAGGCCCTGCGGTCTCGCAAGGCCTGCAGATAGCCTGACCAGGACAGGGTATCGCGTCCGGTCAGAGCGGCCAGCTGCCCAAGATTGTCGATGAAACCCTCATAGTCCGGATCCAGAACCGGATCGGGTCGAAACGCCGTCAGAACCCTGCCCTTCCAGCCTGAAGCGGCGATAGCCTTATGGTGCTCGAGGGTATCAAGGGGCGATTCTGTCGTTGTCAGGACCTCGATATTGTATCGCTCAAACAGCGCCCGGGGCTTGAAGGCGTCAGTCTTCAGAGCAGCATCGATGACGTCGTAGTAGTGATCGGCGGTCTCTGCAGACAGTCGAACATCGATCCCGAAGGCCTCGGCATAGACCCAGTCATGCCAGATCCGGGACGGTGTGCCCCGGAACAGATGATAGTTTTCGGCAAACCGGCGCCAGATGGTCCTGGGATCGCTTTCGACCGGACCGCCGTCTGACCGGGGGACGCCGAGGTCCTCCATGGCCATGCCCTGGGAATGCAGCATCCGGAAAACATAGTGATCCGGCGTGATGAGGAGCTCGGCCGGATTGGCAAAGGGGGCGTTGGTCGCAAACCAGGACGGATCCGTATGTCCGTGAGGGCTGAGAATGGGCAGGCCAGCAATCTCAGCATGAAGCCGGCGGGCAACCGCACGCGTCTCAGGATCAGATGGAAAGAGCCGGTCAGGGTTCAGAACCAAAGGCAGGGCCGACTTCGGATGGGTCATGACGTTCTCATCTCTTCTGGCGGCCCTCTCCAGCGGGGATTCTGTTGGTTCTTCCAGGACCGGATCTAGGCCCGGCGTGAGCCAGACTCTGGCGAGCGCCTTAGTATGCCACAGTCGCCAGAGTTAAATCTGATGATCCTTTAAGGGACCTTCATGCCTGAAGGGAACACTCCCGCCAACACGAAAAGACACCGGTTACCTCTGATGAAGGGAATCCGGATCCAGCTTGCCTACCGGAGCTTTGAAGTCTGTTTCACCCGGGGGAGACAACGAACATGAATGCAGGTGGTCAGCGAGCCCGGGTCTGGACGGACTGGAGGTCAGTCGTTCTGCGGTGACCAGAGACAAGCCAACGGCAAAGCCCATAGTCTGTCTCCGAAAGGCAGCGGCTCGGTTCCGTCATAGAGGACCACTCCGGCCACAAAGTCCCCCGCCAAGTTCGCCAGACGCTTAAGTCCTGCGAAATCAGAGGCCTTTACCGTTGCCGACGCTTTGACCTCGATGCCGACCACTCGGCCTGCCTCATCCTCTGCAATGATATCAACCTCGACCCCATCCTTGTCGCGGAAGTGCGAGAAGTCGTAACGACCTTCGGACCAGCTCGACTGCTTCTCCAGCTCCGCAAGGACAAAGCCTCCCAGCAGACTTCCAAGGATCGTACGATCATATTCGATCCGTTCCGGCGTCGCTCCGCGCAGGGCGGCGGCCAAGCCACTGTCAACGAAGTGGAGCTTGGGAGCCTTAACCAGTCGCTTGAGCGCATTGCTTGACCACGCCGGAAGGCTGCGCACGATGAACAACTGTTCGGCCAAACCGAGATAGCGCAGGGCGGTCTTGCGATCGATCTTGAGCCGATTTCCTATCGCGCTCGCATTGACAAGTTGACCGCTCAGCATAGCCAGAAGATTGAAAAATTTTGGGATATCTGTGGCCCGCTCAATAGTGGCTATGTCTGGAAGATCACGCTCGGCCAGCACACCGATATAGGTTGCCAACCAGTCACGGCGCCTACGACTATCCTCACGTGCCACGACCTCGGGATAGCCGCCGGTCAGGACGCGTTCGACGAGATCGCCTTGTGTCTCGGTTGGTGAAAATGACCGGCCAGCAAACAGCCTGTCCAGAAA
>JBFZCB010000285.1:0-4505 GCA_041308165.1 Caulobacterales bacterium | reverse complement strand
TCCCAGACGCCAAATGTGAAATCCGAATAGTAGCTCGACCGCCTGCCATGACCTCGCTGGGCATACATCAAGACGGCATCGATCAAAAACGGATCGCGTTTCCATTTGAACCAGGGCCCTTTAGGACGACCCGAAACATAAGGATGGTCGCGTCGCTTGAGCATCAGTCCTTCAGCGGCCGCTCCGATCGGAGGGTTGGCCCGCAGAGCGGCCAGGTCATGGCGATCCATAAACTCCACAAGGGGCGAAATCCTCAGCTGGTCACTGCCCTGGACAGCCACAAGCGATTCAAGGGCCGCGCGGCGCTCGCTCAGAGCCCGGCCCCGCAGATCCTCGTCTCCCATGCCCAGAAGGTCATAGGCCATGATGGCAGCCGGATGGGATTTCATCAGCTTGGCATCAGGCCTCTTGCGGTTGAGGCGCTGCTGCAGATCACCAAAGGGAGCGATCTCTCCGTCACGAATGACCAACAGCTCACCATCCACCGCGCCCTCAAAGGTGAGTGAACTCATCACGTCAGGGAAAGACAGGGAAATATCATCACCCGTTCGGGAATAGAGGCGGCTCACACCTTTCTCGCGCACAGCCTGGACTCGGATGCCGTCCCATTTCCATTCGGCCAGGTATTGCGTCAGGTCCAATCGATCGAAATCTGTGCCTTCATCGAGCGAGACAGCCAGCATGACCGGCCGGAATCTGCCTGGAGCATCGCTCCCGGGCCTGCCTGCCCTTCCCTCAAGCCAGGCAAACAGATCGACATAGGGTGGCGTCAATCCGTGCCAGACTTCCTCAATCTCCGAAACATCAACAGGTGTACAAGCCAGATCGCTCCCGCGCCCCTCTGCTGATGGCGCAGACAGAGGCAATGTCGCAGGTGTTCGCTCGCCCAACATGGCCACAGCTGTTCGCGCCAGTCGCGCCGAAAGGCCCACACGGAGCCCCCCGGTGAGGAGTTTTAGGAAAGCCCAGCGGGCCTTGGGCGTAAGCTCATCAAGCCATCTCTCGATCAGAAGGGGGACCTCTGGTCGCGTCGCCGTTGCCAGGGCATCGACAACCTCGGAAAGGCTGGGTTCCCGGTTAAGAAGCCGATCGGGATCGGTAGGCCACGATAACGCCACCGTCTCTGCCAGATCGCCAACATAGTCGTAAGACCAGCCAAACAGCACAGGATCTAGGCGGCTCTCCACAACGCGCCTGATCACAGCCGGCTTGGCTGTATTGAAGACCAGCTCTCCGGTCAGGGCTGCCAAGGCCCAGCCCCGGTCAGGATCCGGGGTCGCACCAAGATAATCACGCACCAGAATAAGACGCGTCTTGCGTGACTTCGTCAGGGCAAGACGATCAAGAAGTTCAGCAAAGGCATGCATTCAGAAACGGCCCATGACGCAGCCAAGAGGCGTGCATCGATCGGGTATGCCGCCCTTGGCGCTTCCCGTCACTGCGTCAGGATTGCGCCCTATGCCGCAACGGACTCGATTTCCTGCGTCTGCAGGGTCATCTTCAGGGCTGGCCGCCCACCGGCGGACAAGACAATGAGCTCAGCCATATCGGCAAAATTTATTGGCTTGGTCAAATAGGCGTCTGCACCTGCACTCAGGCCCGCGCGGCAGTCTTCTGCCCGAGCAGACGCAGAAAGCACGACGATAGGCGTATCTCTGTTGAGGCCCTGGCTCCGTATAAGCTGGGTGGCTGAAAGACCGTCCATGACGGGCATGTTGACGTCCATGATGATGAGATCAAAGACGCGAGCCTGGGTAACATCCACAGCAATCTGCCCGTTTTCGGCAGACACGGTGCTGTGTCCTGACGTCGTCAGCCAGGTGTCGAGGATCATCCGATTGACTGGATGATCCTCAACAATAAGAACCTTCAGACTATTGGTCGGTTCCAGATCCAGCTTGGGCTCGGAAGTCACTCCGCTCGATGACCAATCAACCACTTCGGCCTCGACGGTGAACGTAAAAACGGACCCCTTGCCGGGAGTGGACTCAACAGCAATGTCCCCATGCATTATATTGGCCATTCGCCGGGCTATGGTCAGCCCAAGGCCTGTGCCACCGAACCTGCGGGTCGATGATGCATCCAGCTGGGTGAAGGGCTGGAAGAGACGTCCGATATCGTCTGCGGAAATGCCTGAACCGCTGTCACTGACGATGAAATTGAACCGTACGCGCTTGTCAGAAAGCCGTTGGCTGTTCACCTCATAGTCAATCTGTCCACGGTCAGTGAATTTAACCGCGTTGGACAGGAGATTCTGAAGGATCTGACCCACACGCAGAGGGTCCCCGCGCACCACGGCCGGAGCTTCGCCTGTGTAACGCGTGTGGAACTGGACACCTTTGGCTTCAGCCATAGCCACAAAAGGTGATGTGACCCGGTGATGCAGGTCATTCATGGTGATGTCGACCGTCTCGAAGGTCATCCGCCCGGCCTCGATCTTGGTCATGTCGAGGATGTCATTCAACAGCGACAGGAGGCTGTCTCCTGAGTTGCGGATTATCGAGAGATACTCACGCTGTGTGGTGTCTAGGCCCGTTGAGCCCAATAGCTGCGCTGCCCCCAGCACGCCATTCATCGGGGTTCGAAGCTCGTGGGAAACAACTCCAAGGAAGCTGGACTTGGCTTCGCTGGCCGCATTGGCCGTATCACGGGCAATCTCCAGTTCCGAAATCAGCCGGGCCTGGTCGTCCTGAAACGACCGGATACGCTGCTCACGCAGCATGTTCACCGTAACAAGAACAAACACACAGGCGGCTGTACAGGGCAAGACGGCCAGGAAAGACCAGAACATCGGTGAGCCCCACAGGCTCACGGCAATGCAGACACCGACGACACTATAGGGTGAAGAGATGAGCAGCGCCTGGACAGGCGAGCTGCGAAGCTGGGCAAAAACCAGCATATGGCCAACGATCAGCAGGGCAACGGCCAGCGTGGCGCCAAAGTCACTGCCCAAAAACCAGGCCAACCAGGGTGCAGCAGCCCATGCGGCCGTCGTGACTGTGGCTACGGCCGGATAGGCGATACCCCAGCCAGACCCCGCAGTTTCGGCCATGCGTTTTTCGGAATAGCTCCGCACGGCACCGGCTGCCATGGTGAGGATGAACCAGCCGAGCGCAAGGTTCCAGCCCACAGCACCAAGCAGGCCCAATGCCCAGCTGGCGATGATGAAGTAACGCAGATACTGGGTTTGCAGAACGACCGAGAGGACCTGGGAGGCCTCCCCTGCATTGGGCAACTCGAGCCCCTTGCCCAATCCATCGGATCCTACCACCCGCTACCCCGGTTGAAACTGGCTAACCAGGGACAACCTAATGTGAAGGTTCTAAGACCACATGAACAAAGTTAATCAGCTGGCTTGAGCCTGCTCCTCTGGCGTCAGGGCCTTGATCGAAAGGGCGTGAACCGGGCCAGCCAGCTCCTGCGCCAGAATCGCGTTTATAGTGCGCTGGCGCATGAGGCGGGTCTGGCCCTCAAAGGCCCGTGAGACCACTCTCAGATTGAAGTGGCTTTCGCCACCCGGCCTTGCATCCATCCCACCCTCGTGGTGGTGTCCGGCGTGCCGCCAGCTGTCATCTTCGATCATCAGGACCTCTGGAGACAGCGCCAAGGTCACTTTTTCCCGTATAATTGTCGCAACCGGGCCTTCTGACATCGATGCTTCCTTGATGAGGTCCAAATCCCGTCTACACTTGCACCCGATGTCTGCCGAATTCCAGTACAAGCCCCGCTTCAAAGATATGCGGATAAAACCGCCCCGCCCCGAAGAGGAGGCGGCGGCTCAGGACGTCTTGCGTCTGAAGCCTGGCGAAAAACCCTGCCAGTGGCCTGACTGCCGTCAGGCGGCCACAGCCAAGGCACCAAAGTCGCGCGAGCGGCTGAACGATTTCTACGAGTTCTGCCAGAGGCACGCCGGAGAATATAACAAGGGCTGGAACTTCTACGCTGGCATGAGTGAGGGCCAGATTCGGGCTGCTCAGGAAAATGAGGCCATGACGGGCGGGCGCCCGACATGGGAAATGAAGGCTGGCAAGATGTCGCGTGAGGCAGCCGCCTTTGCCTCAAAGATGGGGACGGCCAATACACAGGGCCCCGGCAACTGGCGAGACAGTTTTGGTCTCTTTGGCAGGCGAACCGAAGAACAGACCGGACCCGGAGGTCAGGATGAACTTCGCCTTGGCAAGCTGGAACGTACCGCCCTGGCCGACCTTGATCTTGACCTCAGGACCGACAAGGCCGGTATCAAGGCTCGCTACCACGAACTGTTGAAGCGGTTCCATCCAGACCTGAACCAGGGCGACCGCGGTGCGGAAGCCAAGCTGCAGCGGGTCATAAAGGCCTATAAGACTCTCAAAAAGGCAGGCTTGGCTGCCTAGCACGCGTGACTGGCACCCTGGCCTCATCAAGGCCGTCCGGGTGCCAGAACGCTCTGGTGCAGCCCGGGCAAATGAACCCGGATCGCCTGCCAAGGCCACACCAGACTGATCGGGGGTTTAAGTGTGCCGCAT
>JBFZCB010000284.1:0-7630 GCA_041308165.1 Caulobacterales bacterium | reverse complement strand
GTTTGGAGAGATGTTGATTACAGCGATGAGCTCTGGTGGAGTTTGCTGACAGACAGCGAAGCTTCAGGCTTCATTCGTGCGGCGGCTGTTCTTTCCGTGCTTGCTCTTGGCGTAGCGGCCGTCTCTCTGCTGTCAGCTCCTGGTGCCGAGCAGAACCGCTCAACCAGCCCCGTAGAAAGAGCGAAGGCGCTGAAGGTTCTGCAGGCAGCCGAACAGGCCTCACCAGAAGGCTGGTTGGCCACACTGGGTGACAAGGCCCTTCTGTTCAGTCCATCAGGGAAGAGTTTCCTTGCCTATGGAGTGAGGGGGCGGCGCTGGATCGTCATGGGCGAGCCAACCGGGCTGATCAGTGAACGACGCGATCTCCTGTGGGCCTTCGCAGAACTGGCCGATTCCTGGGGTGGGGCACCCGTGTTCTATTCGGTCAGCCAGGACTTGCTGGGGGACATCGCCACGCTTGGCCTCGCCGTGCGCAAGGTTGGGGAAACGGCGGTTGTGGCGATCGGTGATTTCACGCTCGAAGGAAAAGCCCGCCAGAATTTGAGAACAGCTGTCAACCGTGCCGAACGCGAAGGGGCTTCGTTTGAGGTTCTTTCGCCGGGATCGGCATCAGCTCATGCTGCGGAGCTGAAACGCGTATCTGACGCCTGGCTAGAAGGGCATACGGGTGAGGAGAAGGCCTTCTCAATGGGGCGCTTTGATCTGGAGTATCTCAACCTGACACCCCTTGCCGTCGTACGGATGGTGGGGCCAGATGGAACGGCACAGATTGTTGCCTTTGCAAATCTTCTTCCAGGCTCGGGTCTACCGCGAGAGATCGCCGTAGACCTGATGCGCCATTCCCCCCAGGCCCCGCACGGGGTGATGGACTATCTATTCATCAGAGCCATTCAGTGGGCAGGCTCGCAGGGCTACAGTGATTTCGATCTTGGTATGGCTCCGCTGGCCGGCCTCGAAGACCGGCGTCTGGCCCCCCTGTTTGCAAGGGTTGGGGCTCTTGTCTTCGAAGAGGGCGGTGCGCTTTATGGATTCCAGGGCCTTCGCACCTTCAAGGCCAAGTTTTTCCCAGACTGGAGAGCGCGCTTTATTGCAGCCCCCACCAATACGCCCTTGCCATTGGCGCTCCTGGATGTCGCCCTGATGACATCCGGTGGATGGATTGGCATGTTGGGCCTTCGACGCAGGGATGCCAGAAGTCGGTGAGGGGGATTGCAGCAATCTGGATGTCCCTTTTCGGACGTTGATTGAAACGGCAGGCAGACAGACGACAGCCGGATGACACGAACCGGACACGAGACTAGTCTAATGTCTCAACGTCTTTCTTTCTGGATCGCCTGATGAATCTGCCCAGGATCAACCTGAACCTGCACTATCCGACGCCCGGCGCGAGGGTAGCTGATCTTGTCGTTCACCTGACCGGTCTTGTCCTGGCGCTTTTTGGCGGTGGGGTGCTGCTTGGACTGTCAGTCTCACGAGGAGATCTCGGGCTGGTCGCTGCCGTCATGGTCTACGCAGTCGGACTTCTGGCCATGCTCGGCTTTTCTACGGCCTACAACTTCGCCCGTCCTGAATGGCAGCCCACCCTGCGCAGATTAGACCATGCGGGGATTTTCCTGATGATCGCAGGGTCCTACACCCCCTTCACGACCTACAATCTGGACGGTGTATGGTCATGGGCCATGACGACCGCAGTTTGGTCGATCGCTGGCCTTGGGGCTTTGGGCAAGCTTTTTCTCCCGGGTTTGGGCCGCAAGTTCTGGATCGGCCTCTACCTGGCCCTGGGATGGCTGGTCCTGATCGCCATCAAACCCATGCTTGCGAACGTTTCCTGGGTTGCCATGCTCCTGCTCGCCATCGGTGGACTGGTCTATACGACCGGCGTCCTGTTCTACGTCCAAAAGAAACTCAAATATTTCAGAGCGATTTGGCACGGGCATGTCGTTGCAGCCGCAGGGGTACACTGGGCCGCCATCCTCGTGGGCGTGGTGCTGACCGCGGGGGCTTGAGTGATCGCCCAAGCCTTCAGGAACAATCTCTGGAGGATTCAAGGGCCTTGATCACCGCTTCACCATAGCGGTCCAGCTTGGACTGGCCCACGCCTGAAATCCGGGCCAGATCCACAAGGCTCGCAGGCTGTGCGAGTGATATCTCCAAGAGCGTTCTGTCCTGGAAGATGACATAGGGTGGGACATGCTGCTCGGCGGCACGATCCCGTCTCCATTTGCGCAGAGCCTCAAAGCGCGTTCGGACGTCTTCATCCAGGGCCTCGACAGCGGCATTCCTGTCGTTCCGGCTGCGGTCTTTTAAGCGGGCTGCTGATGACGCCAGCTGCGCCTTAGTCAGCCACTGACGGACTTCGACACTGCGCTCACTCCGATAGACACTGCGCACGGCCGCAGCATCGCCCATGACCAGCAAGGGTTTTCCGTCATTCGGATCTTCCGAGAGCAGGCCTTCGAATAACAGGTGGTCAATGATGTCACGCCAGTCAGAGGCCGATGTTGCCCGACCTATTCCCCAGGTCGAAAGGGCCGACTCCCATGGCTGAACATCACGCGTTCGAGCCAGGAGATGGTCGATTACGCGCCCTCTGCCGAGACGGTTACCCAACCGTTGGACTGCCGCCAGTGCCTTTTGAGCCTCGACTGTAACCTCGCGCAGAGGCGGAGGATCCAGACAGATGTCGCATACACCGCAGACATCGGCCTGGGTCTCTCCAAAATAGCGGCGTACGGCCTGTGGTCGACAGTTGGCCCCATCCAGCATGGCAAACAGCTTTCGAACCTTGGTTGCCTGTGCAGTTCTTACCTCTTCATCCATGGGGCGTCCCTCGAGCCGGCGAAGGCTCCAGGCAATGTCTGAGGCACCGAAAAGGGTGATGCCTTCAGCGGGCTCACCATCGCGTCCAGCTCGCCCGATCTCCTGCCAGTAGGCTTCCAGGCTGCCGGGTGGATCCGCATGAATGACGAAGCGGACGTCAGCCTTGTCCACGCCCATGCCAAACGCGATGGTCGCGACCATGACGGAACCTTCCTCGGCCAAGAAACGGGCCAAAAGCGCGTCCCGGGCACCGGCATCCATACCGGCATGATAGGCAATGGCGTTTACACCGGCACTTGAAAGCGCTGAGGCCACTCTCTCACATCCATCCCGGCTCCCACAGTAGACGACACCTGAGCGGCCTGGCCGGCTGCGAACGAGATCGATCACAGCGGCGTCCGTTCGCGCCCGTGAGCCGCTTTCCTTGCGGATCGCTGAGAGTTGCAGGTTTGGGCGGGCAAAGCTGTCGACAAAGACCGAAGCCTTCTCCAGCCTTAGTGAGGTCAGGATATCTTCGCGCGTGCGTGCATCCGCTGTAGCGGTAACCGCAATCCGAGGGACGCCGGCAAACAGCTCAGCGAGCCGACCCAGGCTTCGATAGTCTGGACGGAAATCATGTCCCCATTGAGAGACGCAATGCGCCTCATCGATTGCAATCAGACTCAATGGGAGGGAACGCAGTCGGTCGATCACATGAGATTGTGCCAGGCCTTCTGGTGAAACATAGAGCAGATCAAGCCGGCCTTCGCGCGCTGCGCTCCATACGGTGGAGCGCTCGTCCATGGACAGACCTGAATCGAGACGGGCGGCTCTGACACCGAGCTGTTTGAGCGCCTCGACCTGATCGGCCATCAGGGCAATAAGAGGCGACACGACCAGACCCAGACCGGAACGCAGAATGGCCGGTATCTGATAGCAGACGGACTTGCCACCACCTGTGGGCAGGATGGCAAGCACATCACGTCCCGCCATGACCTCCGACACGACTTGGGACTGAAGGCCTCGAAAGTCTGGATGACCCCACAGCTGCGAGAGGGTTCGTCTCGCTTCATCCAAGCCCTTGGGGGGAGGGCGGCAATCTGCGGACGAGTCGGATAGCATGAGCTGGTTCTGTCACCGATAGCCCCAGGTGACCAGTGCCGCAGTTGGACGAATCCATCCCCCCGTCAGGGGATGGATACTGGCCATCTGTTCAGTCCTATTTACGGGCACCAGCCGAGGGCGTGCGGGCGGAACCAAACTCCGAGCCAGGTTTCCATTCAGGCCAATCCGCACTGTCAGCCAGAGACCGCCCAACTGAATAATAGACCTGTAGATCTTCGATCTGGCCACGATAGTCCCAGTCCGGTGACCACTCGTCATCGGCCTGATGATACCGACGTGTTCTGTAATCCTCGCGCGCGGCTACCCGTGAGGCGATGGGCTCATCACGGAAATCGCCTGCCGATGCGCCGTAGGCCATAGGTACGCCGCGCTTTGCCAGTGGGAAATGGTCAGAGCGGAAGTATATACCCGCGGACGCGCTCTCATCGGGGCTCACCTGGCGGCCCTGGGCCTGGATGACAGAAGAGAGCCGTTCATCAAGTTCGGATTGGCCAAAGCCGACAATGTTGAACCCGCTTGTCCTCCCATAGATGTTTGCAGAATCAATGTTGATCCCTCCCGCAGTGGTTTCGAGCGGATAAAGTGGATTTGCGGCATAGTATTCGGAGCCTAGCAGGCCGCTTTCCTCCGCCGTGAAGGAGATCATGACGATTGAACGGCGGGTTCTCGGTGCAGAGGAAAAGGCGCGTGCAAGCTCCACCAGTCCAGCCTGTCCGGTGGCATTGTCGACCGCACCGTTGAAGATGGCATCGCCGTTTGCATCAGGGGCCCCGACGCCAATGTGATCCCAATGACCCGTGAAGAGAACGGTTTCTTCGGGATGTGTGGCACCCGGCAGGCGAGCGATTACATTCCGGGTCTGGATCTGGCTCGTTGAAAGGTCGTAGCGGCTTGAGAATGACGCACCAGGCAGAATGACCGGCTGGAAGTTGCGGCTTCGGGCCTGAACCCTCAGGCTTTCAAAATCCAAACCCGCCTGCTGGAACATCCTCACGGCGAGATCACGGCTAATCCAGGCCTCGACCGGAACACGTTCACTGGCAGGATCTGCCCGGACAATATCAAACTGTGGCCCTGTCCAGGAGTTGCGCACCGTTCCCCATCCATAGGACGCGGGTGCATCCTCATGTACGATCAGGACGCCAGCAGCGCCCTGTCTGGCCGCTTCTTCATACTTGTAGGTCCAGCGGCCATAGTAGGTCATGGCCCGACCACCGAATGTGTTGAGGGCAGGTTCATCAAAATCGGCGTCATTCACGAGCACCACGATGACCTTGCCACGAACGTCTACATCCTTGAAGTCATCCCAATTTCTTTCGGGCGCATCAATCCCGTAACCGACAAAGACAAGGGGTTTGTCGGAGAGGATCATCTGGCTGGAACCGTTGGATTGGGATCCAGGCAAGCGAGTGGACATGACAATATTTTCGCCTTGGACGAGGGTCTCGCTCCAGTCTCCAACCGTGAGCCTACCTTCGGGATTGGACAGCAGAAAACGGCTCAGGCCGACAGACTGTGTCCAGGAACGCGAACCGTCCGTCTGGAGTTCTCCCCCTGGCTCAAATCCAGCGTCCGCATAGGCACGTGAGAGATAATCGACAACCATCTGCTCTGCTGGTGTTGCAATGCCACGTCCCTGGAAGTCATCCGCAGACAGAATACGAGCATGGTCCGACAGCCTTTCGGCATCGAACTGGGGCAGGGTCTGGGCTGCTGCCCCGGACGCAAGGGCCAGGGCACTGGCCAGGGCAACAAGGGATGTGGCGATACGCATTGGCATTCCAGTTACAGACTTGAACCTAAAGACAACCCTATTGAACCGGGTGCGGACTGTCGATGCGGGGTTTGGGAGTTTGGCAGGAACACAGACCGATAATGGACCAGTGCCTGCGATCTAAACATCAGGTCTTGGCAGGTTATGACGACCGCGCAGGGTTTGTGAGTAGATGCCAGTCGGTACAATTGGAACCGCCCACCAGATGGATCCGGTGGGCGGCTCTGTCGTTTCAACCAGACGGGTTGCTAGTGTGAAATCCCAGCCCAGATCCGGCGGTAGCTGGCATAGGTGAGGCCGGCAAAGAGAGCCAGGAAGATCATGACGCCAAGGCCAGCCTGTTTACGTTCTACTGCATGGGGTTCGGAAGCCCAGGCGATGAACGCCGATACGTCCTTGGCCATCTGATCGACGGACGCTGTTGTTCCGTCATCATAGGTGACTTGCCCGTCAATCAGAGGGTTGGCCATGGCAATGAACCCACCCGGTGGAACCTTGGAGCCTTCAGGCATGAAGGGGGTCAGGTCTCCAGACATATAGGCATTGTAATGCTGGGTTGGCGTCATCTTGAGCTCGGCGGGCGGAGCATAATAGCCCGTCAGCAACGAGTAGATGTAATCGGCTCCACCGCTGCGGGCCTTTGTCATGACCGACAGGTCGGGTGGGTTGGCTCCACCGTTGGCCGCTGCTCCTGCAATCGCGTTGGGATAGGGTGAGGGGAAGCGATCGGCCGCGATCCCGGGACGCTGCATGACTTCACCCGTCTCCGTATCAAGGTCGGAGATCTGGAACTCGGCGGCGATAGCCTTGACGAAGCGGTTCTCGGCCGGGCTGTTCGCGGCTGAATCATAGAAGGGCCCGCCCTTGATCCCGAGATCGCGGAAATGGAGCAGGTTCATCGAGTGACAGGCCGCGCAAACCTCACGATAGACCTTGTAGCCGCGCTGAAGCTGGGCCTGGTCAAACCGTCCAAAGGGCCCCTCGAACGAGAAGGCAACGTCCTTGGGCTTGGCAGATGCCCCTGCGGCCAGAGCCGGGGAGGCGGCAAAGGCAAGCCCTGCTACGGCGGCGAGCGCCGTGAGGGTTCGTGTCAACTTCTGTGAAATCTTAATCGACATCGAACTCAGCCCCTCTTTTCGGCTTGGGCGGGGGCGGCCTCGGCCGCAAACGGGGCTCCGGTCAGGACGGGATCGGAAATCGTAGCCGGTATAGGCAACGGCGTTTCCTTCAACCCCACCCAGGGCATTATCACCAGGAAGAAGGCAAAATAATACAAGGTCGTGAAGCGCGTAAGCCAGAGATAGCTGTTCAAGTCGCCATCGATCAGGATGAAGGTCTTGAAGTCGCCGAACACGGGTGCGTCCGGGAGCTGGGCGCCGCACCAGCCAAGCAGAAGAGCGTTGGCCACGAAGAACATGAAGAAGACCTTCATTGTCGGCCTATAGCGCATGGAGCGGATCTTCGAGGTGTCCAGCCAGGGCAGTACAAACAAGATGCCAATGGCTGCAAACATCGCAACCACGCCGCCGAACTTGTCGGGTACGGCCCTCAGGATCGCATAGAAGGGCAACATGTACCATTCAGGCACAATATGCGCCGGAGTGACCAGGGGGTTGGCTGGGATGTAGTTGTCGGCGTGTCCAAGAGCGGTCGGCATGAAGAATACGAACAGCGAGAACATCATCAGGAAGACGATCAGAACAAAGCCATCCTTCACCGTGTAATACGGGTGGAAGGGCAGGGTATCCTTGGCTGTCCTATCCTTCGGGATAAGAATACCCACCGGATTATTCTGGCCGGCTGTGTGCAGTGCCCAAAGGTGCAGCACGACAACGCCAAAGATCACGAAAGGCAGAAGGTAGTGAAGTGAGAAGAAGCGATTGAGGGTGGCATTATCGATGGCCGGTCCGCCACGCAGCCAGATCAGGAGAG
>JBFZCB010000283.1:0-4804 GCA_041308165.1 Caulobacterales bacterium | reverse complement strand
GTGGCTCTGCGGATCCGGGAGGTCGCGCGCGAACATGATGTGCCGATTGTCGAGAATGTCGCCCTGGCTCGCGCTCTCTACGCGGTCGTTGACGTGGATGAGACCATCCCTCGCGAGCATTTCGAGGCGGCAGCCAAGGTCATTGGCTTTGTCATGCAGAAACGGAAACGGCGCGGATTCTCCTAGGGCGAGAATGATCAGGTTTGGCGGTATGATCAGGTCACTGATTCGCCGTGAGGTCTTATGACAGTCACCGTTCACAGTCGCGGACGCCGCTCCTTTGATCCCCTCTTGATCATCATGGGGGTTGGATTTGCCGTGGCTGTTGGAGCCCTGGCCTGGCCAGCCTTCAAGGCCGGACCGCTGACGACGCCGGGCCTCATGCTGCTTGTCACAGTTGCAGCGGTCTCCCTGATCGGTCTTTTTGCCTTTGGACGCGTGGATACCCGCAGGCCTGCTGGAGATGTGGCCCTGGAAATGCTTGAGGCCATGGCAGAGCCGGCGGCTCTAGTTTGGCCGGGTGGACAGGTGCTGGCCTTCAATGCCGCATGGGCCGAACGCAAGGGTGCCACGGCAACCCTTCCCCATATACGGTCAGCACGGGGGCGACCGGCCCAAGCTCTGTACATGGCCTTCGCCCAGGCCAGAAAAGGCAAAGAGGGTCGAGCCATCGTTGCCCTGGGTGATGGTGAGATAGAGGTTCTGATCGGACAGGCAGGGGAGGGCCGGTTTCTGGTGCGGCAGGCACCTGAAGTGGCCCTGACCTCTCCGGCGATTGCAAGTCTGCGGCCGGTCCATGCCGACAATGGTGAAGGCCGGGCCATGGCTGCTGGGGCTCCATTTGGGTCTGCGGTTATCGATGGTCCGGACCTGTTTGCCGGTCGGGCCGAGGAACCCAATCCGGCCCTTGCCGTCCTGACCGGCCCGACTGCCGCGCGAGATGCAGCCTTTGGTCACCTCTTTGATCCGGCCAGTGTGAGCGAGGCGAAAAAGGCGCTTGAAGCGGGCTCAAGCGGTCCGGTGGATCTGATTCCACGGGCTTTCCCCGATCGTATGCTGCATCTTTACGTCGCGCCGGAAGGCCAGCGTCGACGGGTCTGGCTGTTCGATGTTTCAGCTCAGAAGGCTATGGAGCTTCAGCTCTCCCAGGCTCAGAAGATGCAGGCCGTCGGCCAGCTCGCGGGGGGAGTCGCCCATGACTTTAATAACCTCCTCACAGCGATCCAGATGCAGCTGTCGGGCCTGCTTGAGCGTCATCCTGTCGGGGATCCCTCCTATGAGGGATTGAACGAGATTCGACAGACGGCCATCCGTGCGGCGGACCTCGTCAGAAAGCTGCTGGCGTTTTCCCGAAAATCGACGGTCAGAAGAGAACGTCTCGATCTTGGAGAGCTGGTTTCAGAGTTTACGGTCCTGCTACGCAGGCTTTTGCGCGAAGATGTCCGGCTGGAGACGGATTACGGTCGTGATCTGCCTGTGGTCCTGGCTGACAAGAGCCAGCTTGAGACGGCTGTTATGAACCTTGCTGTGAACGCCCGTGACGCCATGCGCGGTGTAGTTGAACCTGGAGCGGGGGTCGTAACGATCAAGACTCGCCGCCTGACCCGTGCACAGGCCCAGACTCTTGGTTGGCGCGCGGCCCCCGAAGGCGACAGCGCCCTGATTGAAGTATCCGATACAGGGCCCGGTGTGCCTCACGAAATTCTGGACAAGATCTTTGAGCCCTTTTTCACAACCAAGGCTGTGAATGAGGGCACTGGGATGGGACTGGCTACGGTCTATGGGATTGCCCAGCAGGCGGGCGGCCACATATCGGTCGCCAATCTTTCTGATGCCGGGGCTGCCTTCCGGATCTTCTTGCCGGCGGCGACCGCACAGGAACTGGTCGACACGGTGCCGGTTGCCTCCAAGATCAAGACGGCACCGCGTGATCTCTCGGGTGCTGGACGCATCCTGTTCGTGGAGGACGAGGCCTCTGTGCGCATCATTGCTGCCAAGCTCCTGCGCCAGAGGGGCTATGAGGTGATCGAGGCCGAGGACGGCGAACAGGCTCTTGAGCTTGCGGAGGCTTGGGCGGGCAAGATCGATATGCTCATATCGGATGTCATAATGCCTGGTCTGGATGGGCCATCACTGCTCAAGAAAGCGAGGCCCTATCTGGGCGATGCACCGGTCATGTTTATCTCGGGATATGCCGAGAGTGACTTCTCGGATCTTCTGCAGGATGAGGTGGGTGTGTCTTTCCTTCCCAAGCCGCTGGATATCAAGACCCTGGCAGAGCGAGTGAAACAGGAACTGCATCGCGAGCCGGAAATGTCGGTCTAGGCTCTGGGGCAAACTGGCACCATCGGGCAGTGCCCTTCCGGCTGACCCGTAAATCATCGTGGCCCGTGATTCATCGTGACCCGTGATTTATCCAGGGCTGTGTCCGGGGCAGACGAGAATTTGCTTGATCTGACTGAGCTGGCGGACCCAGTGTCTCGTCCCGCACGGAGCCCTCCCTATGATTGATAGACGTCACCTGCTTTTCTCGGCCGCTGCCGGTGTCGCCCTGGCGGCCTCCGGCCAGGGGCCTGCCTTTGCACAGGCAGCGGGCTCTGAGGGCGGGCCGGGCGCCCAGCTCAACGCCCTGATGGATACCATCTTCAAAGAGATGGTCATGACGTCGCCCGAGACCCTGACCAGCCTGGGTCTCGACAAGGGTCCGAATGCCGCCATGAAGGCCAGGCTGGATGATCGATCGCAGGCAGGCATTGATGCCGACAAGGCCGAGTTCAGGGCCTCCATGAGCCAACTGGCTGGCATCGATCGCAGTGAGCTGAATGGTATGTCTGCGGTCCACTACGATACGCTGAAGTTTTTCGGTGACACTGTCATGGCGGGATATGATTTCCCCTATGGTGGAGGCTTCTTCCCATCGCCCTACGCTGTCAGCCAGCTGGGTGGATCCTACCAGGTCATTCCGGATTTCCTGGACAGTCAGCACGCGATTGAAACCGCCGATGACGCCGAGGCCTATCTTTCACGACTATCGGCCTTCGGGGTTGCCCTGGATCAGGAAACCGAACGGATGAAGGCGGAGTTTTCCGCCGGTGCCGTGCCGCCGGACTTCATAATCGCCCGAACCCTTGCTCAGATGGCGTCGATTACGGCCACCCCGGTCGAGCAACTCACGCTCACCAGTTCGATCGTTCGTCGTGCTGGTGAAAAAGGGCTGGCGGGCGACTGGGCCGGACGCTCAGCGGCCATCGTCAGATCGGGCGTATTGCCCGCCCTGCATCGGCAAGTCGAGGCTCTTGAAGGCGTCCAGCCTTTGGCGGGCCAAGACGCAGGGGCCTGGCGACTGCCAGGGGGCGAGGCCTATTATGAATTTGGGCTGCGCTATTATACCACCACCAGCCTGACAGGTGAGGAAATCCACCAGATGGGTCTGGCCCAGCTGGCAGAGCTGTCCATCCGTGCTGATACGATCCTGAAGGCGCAGGGTATGAGCCAGGGATCGGTCGGGGCGCGCATTGCGGCCATGGGTAAGGATCAGCGGTTCATCTACCCCAATACCGATGAAGCCAAGGAAGAGCTGCTTCGCGACCTGAATAGCCAGATGCAGGCTATGTCGCTTCGACTCCCGGATTATTTCGGTCGCATACCGCGCTCGCCGGTTGAGGTAAGGCGCGTGCCCAAGGCGATCGAGGCTGGCGCGCCCGGTGGCTACTACAATGCCCCGGCGCTCGATGGGTCACGCCCGGGGGCCTATTATATCAACCTGAGGGATACGGCCGAATGGCCCAAGTGGACCCTGCCTACCCTGACCTATCACGAGGCCTCGCCGGGTCATCACCATCAGATCGCGCTGCAGCAGGAAAACGACAATACCCCGATG
This sequence comes from Caulobacterales bacterium, assembly GCA_041308165.1. Taxonomy (GTDB): domain Bacteria; phylum Pseudomonadota; class Alphaproteobacteria; order Caulobacterales; family Caulobacteraceae; genus Brevundimonas. Next base: position 924 of record JBFZCB010000283.1, on the reverse strand, counting down.
CTCATGAAGGTCCTCGGGTTCTCCGCCTATTCTGAAGGGTGGGCGCTCTATTCCGAACAGCTGGCCGATGAGATGGGGGTCTATGAAGGCGATCCCTGGGGACAGATTGGCTACCTCCAGTCACTCATGTTCCGCGCTACCAGACTGGTGGTTGATTCCGGCCTGCATCACAGGCGCTGGACTCGCGAACAGGCGATTGCCTTTATGGTCGAGGCTACCGGTGACCAGGAAAGTGCGGTGACAACCGAGATCGAACGATATTGTGTCTGGCCTGGGCAGGCCGCCAGCTACAAGGTCGGCCACACGAAGATTGCTGCCATCCGCGCTGACGCCATGCGTAAACTAGGATCCAGATTCGATATCCGCAGTTTCCATGACACCCTGCTTGGTTTGGGTGGAGTCCCGCTTGAGGTCCTTCAGGAGGTTATGGACGACTGGATCCGAGCGCAGGTCTGAACCTTGCCGGTCCATCGCCGACATCGGTCCGTTCGGCCGTTTCTTCCTGTACTGAAGCTGTTTTTGGGGCCTGCTTAAGTGGGCAAAAGGGCAATTTTGATGATCAACCGCCGCCACCTTCTGCTTGCGGCTGCAGCCTCTGCAGCCATGACCCCGACCCTGGGGCTTGCGCAGCCAACCCAGGCCGATGCTCAGCTGGATGCTCTGTTGGATGGCTGGTTTGAGGATGATATTCAGTCTTCGCCCGAACGCGCGACCAACCTTGGGCTTGATAGGGGGGAGCGTTCGTGGCTGTCGTCCAGGCTGGAGCAGGCGGGACCCGCAGCAATCCGCAGTGAGCGCGAGAAGGCCATTAGCCGCTGGGCAAGGCTTCGTGATTTTGATCTGAGCGGACTAAGCCAGGCGGGACGGCTCAACCATTCCATCGCAGCCTTCAGTCTTGAAACCGCTTCGGAGACGGCCCAGTTC
>JBFZCB010000282.1:0-7419 GCA_041308165.1 Caulobacterales bacterium | reverse complement strand
CCCTATTTCATCATCGATGCCACGGTCACGCGCGGGGCCTTCACTTCGCAAGATGCAGCCCGCACGGCCGACGCCCTGCGCCACTTTGCCTGGGGCGTGCCGGCCTTTGTTCTGGCCAAGGTGCTGACCCCGCCCTTCTTTGCCCGTCAGGATACACGACGCCCCATGATCTATGCGATCTCTGCGGTCGTGTTCACGGTCCTGGTCGGAACCGCACTCTTCTATGCCCTGCGCGCCCGCGGCATGGATGGGGTGGTGGGCCTGGCCATTGCGACCAGCCTGTCGGCCTGGCTGAATGTCGCCCTGCTCTCTGCCACCCTCATGAGGGAAGATAGCTGGAGGCCCTCGGCACGGTTCCTGTCGCGTCTGGCGCGCGTGTTGCTGGCCAGCGCGGTCATGGCCTGTGTCCTTTTTGCAGCCAACCTAAACTATGCCCTCCTGGCCGACCTGCTCCTGACCAAGGAGATCGCGGTCCTGGCGGTCTGCGGTGTCGGAGCGGTGGTCTATGGCATCGGGCTCATCGCGCTTCGCGCTGTCAGTCTTTCGGAGCTGAAAGGGGCCCTAAGGCGTGAACCGGGCTCCGCCCTGCCGCCAACGGGCCTGGATTGATCGCTTCAGGGGCCTGATCCGCACGCCATGCCTTGCCCTGCGGGGCCGAGTGAGGCATTGCGCTGCCCATGTCCGAGACTGAAACGCCCACCTATTCCGGCCCGCGCCTGATCCTGTCCGGGATCCAGGCCTCCGGTGCCCTGCACCTGGGCAATTACCTAGGTGCGCTCAAGCGCTTTACCGAACTGCAGAATGCCGGTGCCCCCACCTTCGTGTTCGTGGCGGATATGCATGCCATCACCGTCTGGCAGGATCCGGCCCTCCTGGCCGCCCAGACGCGCGAGATTGCTGCCGCCTATATTGCATCGGGCCTTGATCCGGTTCGATCCGTGGTCTTCCCCCAGTCCGCCGTGCGGGCACATGCCGAACTGGCTTGGATTTTCAACTGTGTCGCCCGCCTCGGCTGGCTCGACCGGATGACCCAGTTCAAGGAGAAATCGGGCAAGCACAAGGAGCGGTCCTCGGTCGGCCTCTACACCTATCCGGTACTCCAGGCGGCCGATATCCTTCTCTACAAGGCCACCGAAGTTCCGGTAGGCGAAGATCAGAAGCAGCATCTCGAACTGACCCGGGATGTGGCCGGAAAGTTCAACAACGACTTCGGTGTACCGGGCTTCTTTCCCCTTCCCGAGCCGATCATCCAGGGGCCTGCAACACGGGTCATGAGCCTGCGCGACGGGGCAGCAAAGATGTCAAAGTCCGATCCGTCGGACCAGTCACGTATCAACCTCACCGATGATGCCGATACGATCGCATCAAAGATCCGCAAGGCCCGCACAGACCCCGAGCCTCTTCCCGAAACGCTTGAGGGACTGGAGGGTCGGGCCGAAGCCCGCAATCTCGTAGCCATCTATGCGGCGCTTGCCGATATCAGCCGCGAAGAGGTTCTGGCCAAGTTCGGCGGACAGGGTTTTGGGACCTTCAAGCCGGCATTGGCCGAGCTGGCCGTCACCAGCCTTGCTCCGGTGACAGCGGAGATGCGTCGGCTGATGCAGGATACAGCCGAGATCGACCGGATACTCAAGGACGGAGCCGAACGCGCCTCGGCTGTAGCCGATCCCGTTGTCGACGAGGTCAAGCGTATCGTGGGCTTCTGGCGCGCCTGAAATCGAGGATATCCTCTGGCTGAGACGATCCCAGGCGGCCATTGCGACCTGAACAGGGCCCATGACCCGTTCGGTTCAGGCTTGAGGAAGGGCGGATCAGATGAGCAGGCATGTTGCATCGATAAACTGGCAGCGGGAAGGTCAGGTCTTTACCGACAGACGCTACAGCCGGGCCCACAGCTGGAGCTTTGATGGGGGCCTCGTCGTCGGGGCCTCCTCGTCACCCTACAGTGTTCGTCTACCCTTCTCCGATCCGGCCGGCATCGACCCTGAAGAGGCCATGATTGCCAGCCTTTCGAGCTGTCACATGCTCTGGTTCCTGGATCTGGCCGCCCAGGCCGGGCTGGTGGTCGATAGCTATATCGACGAGGCCGAAGGCGAGATGGACAAGACGGGCAGCGGACACAGCTGGCTTGCCCGTGTAACCCTCAAACCCGTAACGACCTTTTCAGGCCGACGGCCGGGTCAGGACGAACTCGAGGCCCTGCATCATGAGGCCCATGTCCATTGCGACATGGCCCGCACGGTGCGCAGTGAAATCCGGGTGCTCGCCACCCTCGGCCCGGCCTGATTCTGGAAGCCTGACCCTGCAAGCCTGAGTTCTGGCCTCCTGTTCGGCTCATCGAACAGGATCTATTCAACCTCGCGCCGGGCCGTGGGCGGCGCCACATCCGCAAGGAGCGCCGCGAAACGCCGGAAGGCCTCTTCGGCCAAAGCGGGATCATGTCTCATTGGACCATTATTGGTCGGCTCATCAAAGGCATGGGTGCCGTCTGCGATCCAGCTCTCAACCTCTACACCGCAGTTGCTGATCATGGCATTGACCAGTTCGGCATTGCGCACCGTTGTCAGGTGATCGCGCCTTGCCGTCAGGGCGAGGACCTTGGGACAGTGGCGCCAGGCCTTCATCCGGTTGAAGGCAAACGGTCCGATATAGGGATAGGCCAGCCAAACGGCCTTGATGACCGACAGGTCGACAGAGGCCGGATCGGAAACCCCGAAGGCAGCGGGGTAAGGGTCTCCGCTCATCAACTCCATGATGGCCCAACCCCCATGGCTCCATCCGGCAAGGGCAATGGCAGAGGCATCGACATCAGCCCGGCCGGAAATCCCCTGGATGGCCGCCAGCACATCGCCACCCCGCTCATAGCCGCGCAGCATGAGGCCGGTGCAGACTGTCGTCAGGGTGAAGGGACGCGTCCAGCCCCGCGGGGCATAGGAATCCACGATAAAGGCCCGCCATCCTGCAGCCTTGGCGGCTGCAGCATAGCGAGGAAGGTGATCGCGCAGTCCCCCACATCCGTGAAAGAGAAGAACCGCGGGTCTTGGGCGCTCATCATCGGGGCCTACAACAATGACTTGTGGCGCCAGCCACGCCCAGCGCTCGGCAATCGTCTGCATGAGCCAAGACTAGGCATTCCCTCTGGAGTTTGCATCCACGATTGCTGCTTTTTCTTTTTGCAGGGGTGATCCGGGCACGCGCCGCCCCGCCGGTTCTGGCCGGAAGGGTTTGCATGGCTTACGGGGCGGGCGTTGGTCTCACCTGACTTGGATCAGGCCCGGACGTCGCTGAGGGGACAGGGACTTTATCGTCAATGTGACTTGAGGGATCCCGTCTTGCCCTGTCCTTTGCGCAGTAACGGCGGCCAGCAGATTTATGTCAAAAATGCAACGCTCCCAACTTAAGCGGTTCATCCTTGCTTGACCCCTTGATGTTGTGAACCCACCTTCCATGGCGAGACCTTAATCCGGGCTGTTTCAGCACGTTTATTGCTTTAGCATTTCATGCGACGGCGAAGCGAAGATATCGGCGGCAAGCGCCGAACTCCGGGGGGACAGGGGCTTCATAAGGTCGCAATCCCGCGCTTTTCTTCTCTCACTTTGCAGGTTTTTAATGCACATCCGTCTCACCCGCACGACGCTTTTAGGGTTCGCCTCTGCAGGCACCCTGCTTGCCTGCCCTCTGGTCGCCTCTGCCCAGACCGCCCCGACTTCAGCGTCAGATCCCCAGCAGACCGATACCGTTGAGGAAATCGTGGTCACAGGGACACGGACCGTGGGTCGGACGCGCCTGGATACGATCGCTCCCGTCGACGTCATTTCTGGAGAGGTCCTCGCCCGGCAGGGGACCGGCACCGAGCTGGGAACCGCGCTTGCTGCCAGCGTCCCTTCCATCAACTTTCCTCGTCCATCCATCTCTGACGGGTCCGACCACGTTCGTCCCGCCACCCTCAGGGGGCTTTCCCCTGACCAGACCCTGGTGCTGATCAATGGCCAGCGCGGCCATGTGAGCGCCCTTGTCAATGTGAACGGAAATCTGGGCCGCGGCGCAGCCGCATTCGACCTCAATACCATTCCATCCGTGACGCTCGGCAGCGTTGAAGTGCTGCGTGATGGGGCCTCCGCCCAATATGGATCGGACGCTATCGCCGGTGTTATGAACCTGCGTCTGCGCCAGGCCGATAGCGGCGGCGGTGTAACGCTCAACTACGGGCGCTATGATACGGATTTTGAAACCGCCCGCGGCTCGCGCAGCGCCACAGACGGCGAGCAGGTGTCCGTAGCCGGCTGGATCGGCCTTCCTCTGTTCGCTGAGGGTTTCCTGACCCTGTCGGGCGAAGTTCAGCGACGCGACCCAACCAACAGATCGGATTTTTCGACACCGGCAGCCACCACGACCGGGTCGACGACAACCGTTTCAGGGCGTTTCGGCGATCCCCTCGTTGAATCCCGCTCAATCTGGGCCAATGCAGGTCATGCTCTTGGTGGCGGCTGGGAAGCCTATGCCTTTGGCGGCTTTGTCGACAAGGACACGGAATCGGCAGCTACGGCGCGGGCCTTCAACAACGCAAACAACGTCCGGGCCGTCTATCCGGAAGGCTTCCTGCCCATCATTGCGACCCACATCAACGACTACAATGTCTACGGCGGCGTTCGCGGTCCAGCGTTCGGTGTGGATTGGGACCTCTCGGCAAGTTGGGGACGCAATGCGCTCGACTACCGTGTGGAAAACACCATCAACGCCTCGTTTGGGGTCAACTCGCTTAGAAGCTTCAGGGCGGGGGGTCTTGAATATGAACAGCTGACCTTTGCCATTGATGGCGTCCGGTCTGTGGATGTCGGCCTGTCCGAGCCCTGGAACCTTGCATTCGGGGCAGAGTATCGCTCAGAGGAGTTTGCCCAGACGCCAGGTCAGGTCCAGTCCTGGATCCGCAATCCCGGCAGCACACAGGGCGGGGGCGCACAGGGCTTCCCCGGCTTCAGCCCAGCCAATGCGACAGATCGCGACCGCAGCAACTGGGGTGGCTACATCGATATCGAAGGCAAGCTGAGCGATTCATTCACCTTTGGCCTGGCCACGCGATACGAAGACTATTCCGACTTCGGAGATACGGTGACCGGCAAGCTTTCAGCCCGCTGGGACTTTTTCCCCGAGTTTGCCCTGCGGGGTTCGATCTCCACAGGGTTCAGGGCACCCGCCCTGCAACAGCAGTATTTCAGCTATGTGGCCACAAACCTTGTAACCACCGTGGTTGCGGGACAGCCCGTAACCAACCTGATCCAGTCCGGCACCTTCCGGGTTGATGATCCAGTGTCGCTGGCTCTTGGTGCGCGCCCGCTGAAACCCGAGACCTCGATCAACTACTCCCTGGGGGCCGTTATTCGCAGCGGACCTTTCGAGTTGACGATCGACGCCTATCAGATCGATGTCGAGGACCGGATCATCCTCTCGGAGAACCTCGGCCCTACCCGCCCGAGCCAGTCCGCGGCAACCATCGCGGCTGTCCTGGCCATCATCCAGCCCCTGGGTGTGTCATCCGCCCGCTTCTTCACGAACGGCCTGGAGACCACAACCAAGGGCCTCGATATCGTGGGACGCTATCGCCTGCCGACAGCCACTCTCGGGCGGTTTGACGTCACGCTGGCGGCCAATATGAACGATACGACCATCAACAGGGTCCCCGGCATTCCGGTTCTGTCCATCCCGGTGTCGCCAAACTTCCTGTTCGATCGTTCGAACATTCTGGCCTTCGAAGAAGGCACTCCCGAGACCAAGCTGGTGGCCTCGGTCGACTGGTCCCTGAATGGTTGGTCGGCCACGGCAAGGGCGACCCACTACAAGAGCGTCCTGATCGCCAACAATGTGGCCACCCTTGATTACGAGACAGGCGACAGCACCCTCGTTGATCTCGAGGGCCGCTATGAGTTCCCGTTCGGGGTGACGATCTCGGCAGGCGTCAACAACCTGTTTGATGAGTATCCCAACTTCACCCCGGGCAACATCAATGCCCCAACAGGCTCGGTCGGCTTCCCACAGTTCTCGCCCTACGGGTTCAATGGCCGCTTCATGTACGGTCGCCTGAGCTACAGCTTCTGATCCATCGATCCGGGCCAGGATTGAGACGGCGCGGAACCCAGGTTCCGCGCCGTTGTCTTGTCTGCCCTATGGTTCTCGCAGCTTCGGGTAAAGGGAGCCTTGGATCGAGGCCTGGACTGGACCGGGGTGACCGTGATCGTTCAATGGATCAGGACGCTCCCGCCATCCCTTCACCCTCCGAACGGACTGACTCGACAGAGGGTGAGGCGGACCTTGAATTTGTCAACAATATTGCAGATAATGAGGACAAATGGAGACTCTGTGATGTCAGGTCCGATGACGTTGAATGTTCGAGTTGGCGGCGCGCTGGGGGAGTTTGTCGCTGCAAAGGTGGGTGAAGACGGAACCTACGAAAACGTCAGTGAGTACATTCGTGACCTCATTCGCCGTGATAAGATCCAGGCTGAAGCTGAGGCCTTCGAACGGCTCAAGGCGGAATTGACCAAAGTGTTTGCGGCACCCGACAGCACCTACCAGTCCCTTGATGCGGAGACCGTCATTCGACGGGGCCGGATGGCCTCGCGATCGTGACCGGCTTCAGAGTTCAGGAGGGGGCAGGCCTCCGCCTCGACCAGATCTATCGTTACACACTGGACACTTGGGACGAGGCCCAGGCCGAGCAATACATCCAAAGCCTCTTCGAACATTTCCTAGCGATCGCAGAACGCAAGGTCGAATGGCGCCCGATCCCCGCGGAGTTCGGTGTCGATGGCTTTTTCTGCCGTTTTGCCTCGCACTTTATCTATTGGAAAGTGCTGGGTGACGGCGAGGTCGGTATCGTCACGATCCTGCACCAACGCATGCACCAGATGGATCGGCTCCGCGACGATCTGCTCATTTGATCAAGCCTAGATGCCAAAAACCTATACTCGCTTCAAATCATCCACCAGAAAGAGAGGGCGGTTCTGGTGTCGGGTAAATGGCACATCGACCCAGCTAAAGGCGCAAGCCCGACAAGGAGCCCAGTCATGATTTTTGCCGACCCGATAGTGCAGGCTGTGTTCGATCATTATCGCCAGCGCCATGATGAGGATCTGGCCCGGATGCAGCAACTCGGCCCGCAAGGGTTTGAGGTGCGCGACGAGCTTCTGCTGCCCGTTGGCGAAGAAGCAGGCTGGTTCCTGCATGCCTTGATCGTTGCGCGGCGTCCCGCGCGCATTCTCGAACTAGGCACGTCCTATGGCTATTCCACCCTGTTTCTGGCCGATGCCGCGCGCCAGGTCGGCGCGCAGGTGGTCACCATGGAACTTGCCGGATACAAGCAGGATTATGCGCGGAACATGCTGGCCAAGGCCGGCCTCGCCGATCATGTCGATTGGCGTTGCG
>JBFZCB010000281.1:0-9106 GCA_041308165.1 Caulobacterales bacterium | reverse complement strand
CCGCAAGCGGTGGCCGGATGGACACACCGACCGTCGCCATGGCGCTCACCGTACCGTCCGCCAGCATGACCTTTACATCGACAACGGCACGACGTCCGTCGCTGTAACTGACCCGGCCCTCAGCATGAAGGTGCCCGCAGTCGCCTGGGACGGGACGCAGATATCGCATGGCAAGATCCGCCGTCAGCAGGGTCTCGCCGGGCTTGAGCAGGCTCATCACCGCCCCACCGCCAGCCATATCAATCAGGGCCGCCGAAACCCCGCCATGAACCAGGCCGACAAAGTTGGAATGGCCAGGATCAATATCGCAGACCACCCTGGCGAAACCGGCTCCGGTTTCGCTCAGGATACAGGACATCCGCGTCAGAAACCCGCCAACCGACAGGCCCATGTCCTTCCAGCGCTCAAGCATTTCCATGCCCGACTGCTCTTGATCCAGCCTGAAAGCGACGGGGGCGACGATACCCCCCACTTGCCCCGACGCGTTCATGGCTGCAGGTCGCCAAGGGGGACATCCACCCCCCGGGCACGACGCTCGAAACGCTCGATCGCCAGACGATACTCCTGTTCGAGCTGATCCACGACAGCGCCCAAAGGCTCAACCCGGCGTACCGAACCCACGCCCTGTCCTGCAGCCCAAATGTCCTTCCAGCGCTTCTGGCTTGAACCGCCGGAGTAGTCGCGCACGGCAGGTCCTCCGAGCGCATCCGGATCCATTCCGGCGGCGCGCAGACTGGGCTTGAGCCATGATGCATCCGTCCCTGTCACGGCCGCCGAGATCACCAGATCATCTGGCCCAGCATCCACCACCATCTGCTTATAGTCAGGCTCAGCCAGGCTTTCCCTCGTCGCCAGGAACCGTGTTCCCATATAGACGAAATCCGCACCGGCCGCGACCGCACCGGCAATCCCCGCCCCGTCTCCGACACCGCCGCCGACAGCAATATAGCCCTCGAAGAAGTCACGGATCGCCGAAATGAAGGCAAACGGAGACAGATGGCCCGTATGGCCGCCAGCTCCGGCGCTGACACAGGCCAGCCCATCAACCCCGGCTGCCGCGGCCTTCTTTGCGAGGGTCATCGATACGACATCGGCAAACACCAGCCCCCCATAGGCCTTGACGGTTTCCATGACCGGCCGAGGTGAGCCCAGGGCCGTGATGACGATGGGGGGCTTGTACTGGGCCACCAGACGCAGATCCTCGGCCAGCCTAGGGTTGGTGGAGTGGGTGATCATGTTCGCGATCCAGGGCCCATCACCGGGCCTCAGAGCGTCTGTGATCGTACCCATCCAGGTATCGAGATCTTCGATGGTTCTGCAGTTCGGCGTAGGAAAGGCCCCGCCGATGCCCGAGCGACAGGCTGCGATGACCATGTCGGGTCCTGAGACCAGAAACATCGGGGCTGCAAACACAGGCAGGCGGAGTGTTCCAAAAGGTGAGTTCATTGGGATTGTGCCTCCTGAAGGCGTTGGCGCAGTTCGCGCTTCAGAACCTTGCCGACGGGATTGCGCGGCAGGGCGGCAATGACCTCAAGTCGCTCAATCTGCTTGAAGACTGCAACCTGACGCTCACCGACCAGAAAGGCATTGATCTCTTCCATCGTTGCAGACTGCTCGGGGCGGAAGACCACGAAGGCGGCCAGACGTTCCCCAATCTTTTCATCCGCCACTCCAACCACACCAACCTCGGCAATGGCCGGATGAGCCGTCAGGTGGTTTTCGATCTCCTCGGAAGAAATATTGACGCCCCCCCTGATGATGATGTCCTTGAGGCGTCCCACAAAGCGCATGAACTGGAGCCGCTCGCCTGTGAACTCAAACAGGTCACCGGTTCGGAACCATCCGTCCTCGTCAAAGGCGCGGGCATTGACCTCTGGATCACGCCAGTATCCAGAGAATACGGTGGCTCCCTTTACCCTGAGCTCTCCTGGTCGCTCACCCTCGGTGATGTCCTCCCCGGTCTCGGGATCAACCAGGCGTGTGAAGATCCGGTCATGCAGCTTGCAGTTCCACTTGAACCCGTCATTCAGCCGCGGGAACAGAATGGCGCGGTCAGAGGCATTGGGGAGATCCTTCAAGGCCGAGGGGAAGGATGCGCCCTCATTGGAGCCGAAATAGTTGACGATCTGGACGCCATGTTTCTCATGAAAGCCCCGCACCATCCACTCCGAGAGGGGTGCCGAGCCCGAACCAATGGACTTCAGTCTCTTGAAATCTATGCCCTGCAAAAGGGCCTCATTCTGGAGCAGCAGATTGAGAACGGCGGGCGGGGCCACCGTATAGTCCACCCTCTCCTCACGCAGTTGCTTCAGCAGAACCTGAAGGTCAAAGGGGTGGTGCTGGATGAGGGTGCCGCCAAGTAGAAGCCAGCCGATCAACCCGGTCGATATTCCCCCCATGTTCACCATCGGGAAGGGACAAAGAAGGCGAGCCCCCGGGGCAAGATCGGCGGCGTCGGCCACGCCGTCGCCCATGATCAGCCACTCATTGTGGCTGCGGGGCACGCCCTTGGGCTGCGCCTCTGTACCGGATGTCCAGCAGATGGTGAGAATGTCATCGGCCGTGACGGCTGCTTCGACCTGAGCCTGGCGGGCTGCGTGTCTGTCGCTGTCGCTCACCTGGGCCATCAGCGCATCGAGATCAAGCGAGCCTTCCGGGCAGGCCTGGCCCAGAACAAAGACCGTCTTGAGTGAGGAACACCGAGCCTTAAGGGCACAGATCATCTCTCCGTGCCTGTGCTTGCCAATATGATCGACCGTGATGACCGCAACAGCGTCGGTGCGATCGATGATGTTGACCAGCTCATGCTCCCGGTACTGAACAGGGGCGGGGCTGGAAATCGCACCGAGACGCTGGCAGGCCATATAGGCGATGGTGAGCTCGGCCATATTCGGCAGCTGCAGCACAACAATGTCATCCTTGCGGATGCCCTGGGATACCAGGACCGCGGTCAGACGATCGATGGCCTCGCCGGTCTCGCGCCACGTCAGGCGTTTGGGCTCCCCGCCTGAGATATCGGCCATATTGGGTGGATCGACCAGGGCTTCACGATCAGGATGAGACGCAAGATGCGCCTGAAAAAGATCTTCCAGTGTGGTGTCACCCCACCACCCTCGTGCCTTCATGTCGCGGATACGTGTTTGCGGAATGACGATCATCGCCTGATCTCTCTTTCATCTTCTTGCGGATGGATAGACGCTAGGCCAAGGGCCTTTTCTCGCACTTCAGCGCGGACAACCTTACCCACGGGATTGCGCGGCAGGGCCGACATCAGATGCAAGCGTTTTGGTGTGCGCACAGGCCCTATGGCCTCACGCACAAAGGCCTGGATCGAGGCCTCATCCCGGAAACCGGGTTCAACCACCACCGCAGCTTCCAGCCGTTCCCCCCAGACCTCGTCGGAGATGGCGAAGGCGCAGGCCTCGCGGACTGCGGGATGCCGGTTGAGTGCTGCCTCGACCTCGGCGGGATAGACATTGTATCCACCGGTTATGATCAGCTCGCTTGAGCGCCCTATCAGGGTCAGTAAGCCGTCCGGGCTGATACGTCCCAGATCGCCTGTCTTCAGCCAGCCTTCGTGACGACCGGCGGCCGTCAGCTCGGGGGCATCCAGATACTCGGTTCGGGTGATATCGCCTTTCACCAGCACCTCACCCTCACCCCTGGCCGCCACTGATCCCGATGCCTCCAGAACCGCAAGAGTGGTCCCGGCAAAGGCGCGCCCGACCGACCCCTGCAGGATCGGGTCTGACATTTCCGAAGGGGAAAGACCCGTGATGGCCAAGGGGGCTTCTGTCTGGCCAAAAAGGGTCGATATCACAGGGCCAAAACGGGCGATGGCCTGATTGATCCGATCTGCAGACATGGGCGCCGCCGAATAGGTCAAGTGGCGCAGGTGCGCAAAGTCACCCGGTTGGAAATCCGCCTCACCCATCAGAAGCGTGATCAGGGTCGGGGGCATGAAGGCCAGACTGACTCTGTGCTTCAGTTCCTCCAGTATTTGGGGTCGTCCGGGCTCGGGCAAAAGCACATGGGCCCCACCCGCGGCCAGGACCGGCAGGATATAATGGGAGGATCCATGGGTGAGCGGGGCGACGGCGAGGTTCACATCCTGTGGAAGAAACCCATAGAAGGCCGTCATGGCCTGAGCGGCGGCCCGGCCGCTGGCTTGACTTTGCAGGACCCCCTTGGGGACCCCGGTCGATCCCCCTGTAAACTTGAGGGCAAAGGGTGCCGATGGGTCATGGTGGATATCGGGCAGATCGCCTGCGGGCGGCAGGGCTTGGAGCCAGTCCTCCAATACAAGGGAAGGGCGTGATGGAGCGACTGCCGAGGCGGACGCCCTGTCATGAAGACGCAGGCAGGGAGCGGCGCGGGTCTCGAAATCCGTATTCAATCCGCAGCCGTTGCGAGGATTGAGCGGCGTCCAGACAGCTCCGGCACGCAGAATAGCCAGATAGGCGATCACATGATCCACACTGTTGATGGCGCAAAGAGCGACACGCTCCCCCCGAGCCACGCCACGCCGGATCAGATCTGCGCTGGCCGCCTCGACCCGATCAATCAGGTCCGCATGGGTGAGGGTGTTCGCTCCGTGGATCAGGGCTGGCCTGCGGGCCTTGGCTTCACGGTTTTCATAGAGGGCCTGGATCGGATGGCTCACACCGGCCCCTCCAGAACGGTCACCACAGTCGCAGCCTCCTCGACGCCGAGGAAGCCTCCCCCATTCTCGGCAACGGCCAAGCGGGCACCGTCGACCTGGCGCGCACCGGCCTCGCCACGGAGCTGCTGTGTCAACTCATAGATTTGGGCCAGACCCGTCGCCCCGACCGGATGGCCCTTTGCAACCAGACCGCCTGAAGGATTGACCGGGGTTCTTCCTCCGATCGCAAAGTCCCCGCCAGCCGCCCGCGCGCCTACGGTTCCCGGTTCAGCCAGCCCGAGGTTCTCGATCTGCTGGAGCTCGGCATAACTCGTCGCATCATGAACCTCGGCGAGGTCGATATCAGAAGGTTCTATCCCTGCCTGCTCATAGGCGGCCAGGGCGGTCAGGCGGCCAATATGCTGTTCCAGATCATGTGGCTGTCGCACGGTCGCACTTTTCAGGGCGCACCCCCTTATGCGAATGGCCCGTCCCCGGGCGAAAAGCCTCTCCAGTCCGGCCGCAGAACACAGCACGACAGCAGAGGCCCCATCGCTGACCGGGGCACACATGGCCCGGGTAAAGGGCATGACGATCGGCCGGTCAGCTAGGACCTGATCGACGCTCATCGGGGTCCGATACTGGCATCGGGGATTGAGGGCGGCCGCCGTATGGTTCTTGGCGGCCAGACGGGCCATGTCCATCTGGGTCGTGCCATAGACCGCCATATGGTTGCGAGCCTGCGCAGCATAGAGGTCCATAAAGAGGCTGCGCCCTGAAGGTCCGGCCTCAGCAGGCCGATCACCGCCCAGGGCTTCAATAAAGGCCAGAACGCTCTCGCGATCATGAATGTCTGTACCGCCTGCGAAGGCCGCTGCCGTCTGTTCGGGCCGGTCGGCAAAGACCATCTTGTCGGCGCCAGCAACCAGGGCCACGTCGCCCGCCCCCGCCTGCAACCACTGAATGCCCTGGAGCACGGCTGTCGAGCCCGAGGCGCAGGCGTTTTCGACATTGACTATGGGAATGCCCGTCAAACCAAGAGGGCGCAGAGCGATCTGGCCGCGAACCGTGTTCTGCCCCTCCAGCATGGGTTGACGGGTATTGGAAAACCAGGCGGCCTCAATATCGCTGATATCAGCACCGGCATCGACAAGCGCTGCTGTCACGGCTTCGGCCACCAGCGACTTGACACTGTCTCCCGGCCTCTTGCCAAAAGCCGTCATGGAGACGCCAGCCACGAAAACCGGAACGGTCGAGAATGCCCGATTCACGCCAGAGGTCGCCGACTTTGGACGATGCGAAAGCGTGAGGCGACAAAGGCCAGGTCCGCAAGGCAGGCGTTGCCTGCCGGGTTCAGTCCGGTCACATGATAATCACTGTAGGCCGCAGCAAAGTTGATCCACATGGCACCGGTCAGGTTGATCGACAGATTGGCCCCCGCAGCGGCGTAGGCCGGCAGGGCGCGCTCGATGAAGCCCTCGTCGGTCGAATAGAGATAGGACGAGATGACCCCCTTTGTTTTTGCCAGCCAGGTCGCCTCTGCAACGGCCTCATCCCCTGACTTTTTCACCAGGTAGAGAACCGGACCAAAGCGTTCTTCTGAATAAAGCCCATGATGGCCTTCAGCCTCCACAGCGATCACCAGGGGGGTCAGGGTGCGCGCATTGGGAAACTGGGGGTGGGGATAGGGTGTCGATTCACGCAGGACATGCACACCGGGCAGTCCATCGACCTCCCTGCGGGCATCCGCCACGACCTTCAGGCTGACCTCTCCCTGAATGGCTCCCATGATCCCGGCCGCCTGGGCAGGATCGCTGACGATCGCCTCAATCTGATCGATCAGTGCGACCGACAGGGCGGAAAAAAGATCCGGGTTGATATAGATGACCTGTGGACTGGTGCACATCTGGGCTGAGAACAGACTTGTGGACCGCGCAATCGCTTTGGCCACCGCATCCAGGTCCTCGACCCTGTCCACCACCACCGTGTTGACCCCGGCCGTCTCCGTGAACAGAAGCTTGCCCGTCACCGTCCGCTCGAGATGACCGCCGTACCGTGGGCTTCCGGTAAAATCTATGATCTGGACCTCGGGATGATCGACCAGGGTCTGGGTGACCGGTTCTGACAGCGTATCTGCAGCCAGTGTGACCAGGTTCGGATCGAAACCGAATTCGGCCAGAACCCTTCGACTGGTTTCAACGACCATGGCCATGGGCAGAATGGCAATGGGGTGGGGCTTGACGATGACGGGATTGCCAGTGGCAAGGCTTGCAAACATCGCCGGATAGGCATTCCAGGTTGGGAAGGATGCACAGCAGATGACAAGACCGATCCCCCTTGGAACGAGGGTGTAGGTCTTTTCCAGCCCGACAGGCGCACCGCCAAAGTCCCTGTGATAGTGTGCACGCGGGGTCACGTCCCCCATGGCCTTGGCTGCATAGGCCAGCGCCTCGATGCCCCGATCAAGGGCATTGGGTCCGGATCCGCTAAAGGCCTGGGTGTAACTCTGGCCGGCGACATGCATGACCGCATGGGCCATTTCGAAGTTCTGCTCATAAAGTCGCTGGGCTATTTCAAGACACAGGGCCAGACGCAGGTCCGGCTCAGCGTTGCGCCAGTCCGGCCAGGCCTCCAGAGCGGCCTTGATCAGAGCCTCAGGCTCGCTCCTGGGGTAGCGGATGCCCAGAGGTTGCATCGTAAAGGGTGAAACCTCTTCACCCACCTCCCCCAGGACGCCAGGCTGCTGGAGATCCATCGAAGTTCCGAGCCTGGCCTCAAAAGCCGCCTTGCCCAGACGCGGCTTGTCCGGTCCATGGATCTTCGTCGATGGACTATCACGAAACGGGCTCCAGGCTTCCCGCGTCTGAACCGCCCTGATGGCCGCTTCCAGGGTCGGCGCATGCCTGGCCACGAGCCGGGCGCGATCGTCCGAATGGGCAGAGGGAGACGCGGTCATGGTTCAGCCCTGCCGTTCCACGACCATCGCGGCCCCGACCCCCTGTGCACCGGCGGCAACCACCAGTCCATATCGCCCCTCGCAGGCGTCCAGCGCATCCAGGAGGGAAGACACCAGTATGGCTCCGGTGGCCCCCATCGGATGGCCCTTGGCCAGATGCCCCCCGCCGACATTGACCCTGTCGGCATCGACATCCCGGTCGCGCAGGAACTTCACGATGGTCACGGCAAAGGCCTCCATGAACTCGATCCGGTCCATATCGGCCAGCGTCAGCCCCGCCTTTGCTAGAGCCCTGTCCATGGCCTTGAAGCCGGCCGTGAGGGATTCTTCTGGGTCTCCGCCGGACTCTGCGTAGGCCACAATGCGGGCCCGCGCACCGGTGGGCTGATCTGAGACAAGGGCCAGGCCGGCCCCGTCGCACATCGGTGGAGCATGAGCCACAGTGTGCCGGTGATCGATGATCCGGCCACCCAGCGCCTCGGCGTATTGATCGGCAAGTGGCCCGAATGCGGCCGGCATGGCTGCCAGGCTCTCGGCGGTGGTCGAGGCCCTGGCCGGTTCTTCTCGGTCCAGCCCATTCATCGGTATCCGCGACGCAACCAATGGCGTCCCTTCTGCCGCCGCCGTAAGCTGCTGGGACCGCAGAGCCATGGCATCCATCTCGCCACGGCTGATGTCTGCATCCTCGGCCAGTCGGTCTGCGGCCACGACAACCGGAATATAGCGGGTGCGTGTGGGGAAGGTGGCGTCTTCGTAGTAGTCGGCCTTGTCGCCCATAAAGGGGACACGGGACATCATCTCCACACCGCCGGCAAGAACGGTATGGGCGTCCCCTGCCTCGATCATGTTCGCAGCCTGACCGATCGCTGTCAGGCCGGAGACACAGTAGTTGTTTAGGCTGAAGGCAAAGGCGTCATCGGCGAGGCCGGCATGGAGCTTGGTGACCAGGGCAACATTTGCTCCCTGTGCACCGACCTGTCCGACCGCGCCCAGGATGAGGGCCTCGGCACGGCTTGCGGCGCCCTGATTGCGGCTGTCGAGAGCCTCGATCAGACCGGCAACAAGTTCATGCGGCTTTAAGCTGGCAAGGCCGCCATCGGGGCGCGCCTTGGCCCTTGGGGTGCGGACAGCATCGATGATCCAAGTGGTCATGGTTTCCTCCTAGGCCGCCACTGACGGTGCTGAGATCTGCTCACCCGGTGCCCATGTGCCGTGGAAACCGGCCGGTACACGGGCCGGCAGCGGAATGCGCGCAATGGGGCCGGCCTCAAAATCCTGCGCATTGAGGATCTGGACCTCCGAGGATCCGCTCGCCTCATCTGTGGTAAAGACGATGATGTAGCCATCATCCTCGGACACCGCCCCCACCCTCGGAGCAAAGGCCGGCTCTGATCCGCCAAGGCCTTCGGCAAATTTCCAGGTCTGGGCAGCCCCGGAGACCAGGTCGTATTTGATCAGGCCATCGAAGCGCTGCAGCTCCTGGGGTGCCATCGAGACATGGTAGGACC
>JBFZCB010000280.1:0-35919 GCA_041308165.1 Caulobacterales bacterium | reverse complement strand
GAAAAACCGGCTCTGCTGACATCGCCGCTTGCGAGGAACTCGAACGGGAGGCGTGTGGCCAGGGCACCGCAGCCAACAAACAGGACGGCCCCCATCAAGAAGACCTTCCAGCGATTGCGCAGGCTCCAGCCGAGGGCCTTGAGATAACCCGCCATCCAGAAGGGATCCCTGTCCTCGTGCTTGTGGTGCTTGAGAAGATAGGCAGCCATCAAGGGGGTGAGGGTCCGGGCCACGACCAGGGAGAAGGCGACCGAGACGCAGGCGGCCAGAGCAAAAGCCTTGAAGAACTGGCCGATAATGCCGGGCATGATCCCTACGGGAGCAAAAACGGCGATGATGGTCGCTGTCGTTGCGACAACGGCAAGGCCGATCTCGTCTGCAGCCTCCATGGAGGCGTCATAGGGCGTCTTGCCGTCGCGCATGTGACGGACGATGTTCTCGATCTCAACAATGGCGTCATCCACGAGGATGCCGATGGTGAGGGATAGGGCCAGGAGGCTGATGCCGTTGAGCGACTGGCCAAGCGGCTCGAGAATCAGGAATGTGGGGATCAGCGACATCGGAATGGCGGTGGCCGTGATGAAGGTGGCTCGCCAGTCCCTCAGGAAGACAAAGACGACAACAACGGCCAGGACGGCCCCGAGCAGCAGGGCCTCGAGGGACGCCAGGTAGCTTTCCTCGATCTGTTCGACACTGGCAGTCACCTGCCGGATGGTCAGCTCCGGATACTCCTCATCGATCAGAGCGACGACCTTGCGGACCCTGTCGGCCGTCTTGACCTCGGAGGCGGTTCGAGACCGAAGGAAGTTGAAGGTGATGGCCTCCTGGCCATTGTACCGGGCCAGACGTCTGGGTTCGGACCAGTGGTCCTCCACGCGTCCCAGATCACCCAGTCGGACCGATCGGCCACCCTGCAGAGGCACCAGGGTATCGCGCAGGGCCTCGATGGAATCCGCTGCCCCCAGGGTTCTGATCGAGCGCTCCGAACCGGATACGGTCAGTCGCCCACCAGGCTGATCTGAGTTCACGCTGTTGAGGGCCTGGCTGACGGCTGCAGCGGTCAGACCGTAGGAGGCCAGTCTGTCGGGGTCGAGTTCGACGGCGATTTCGCGGTCAACCCCACCGCCACGATTGACTTCACCAACACCTTTGATGGCCAGGAGCCTGCGACTGACTTCATTGTCGACAAACCAGCTGATCTCCTCAGGGGTCATGGTCTGCGAGCTGATGACCCAGGTGATGAGGGCGTCGCCGGTGATGTCGATACGCTGAACACCGGGCTCCTGCATGTCCTGGGGCAGGTCAGCGCGCAGGCCGCTCATCGCATTGCGCACATCATTGGTGGCCCGTTCTGTGTCGGTGCCGAGTTCAAACTCGATCGTGGTCGACGAGACGCCGTCAACGATCTGGGAGTTGATGTTGCGAACGCCCGACAGACCCGCCAGGGAATCTTCGATCAGGCGGGTGACCTGAACTTCCATTTCACTGGGTGCAGCACCTGGACGCACAGCCGTGACCGACACCAACGGAAAGTCGATGTCAGGGTTGTTGTTGATCCGCATGCTGGTGAAGCTGATCGCCCCGCCGATGGTCAGCAGGGTGAAGAGCAGGATGATCGGAATAGGGTTTTTGATCGACCAGGAGGAAATATTCTTCATGGCTGACTCTAGGTCCCGGCCTGAGGCGTGGTCTGGCTACTGGCCTGGGGCCCGGACGCCGTCGAGGCCGCCGGTCCGGAATCGGGACCGGAAAGGGCAATACTGACCCTGTCCCCATCTCCGAGGAACCCGGCCCCTTCGACGACGACGCGGGTCCCGGCAACCAGTCCCTCGACAGCGCTCATGGTTTCGCTGCGCGAGAGGATGGTCACGGGTTGAAAGCGGACCTTGCTATCGGCATTGACCACAAACACGCCCGAACGGTTCTCACGGTAAAGTATGGATGCGGTGGGGACCGTGATCGCAGGCTGGGATCCGACGTCAATCTGGGCCTTGGCAAACATCCCCGGATGAAAGCCGGCACCACTGGCCAGGGCGATGCGGGCGATGCCAAGCCGACTGGTCGGATTGACCTCAGGGGTAACGATTCTCACGTTTCCGGTCGTCTCGCCCACCTGATCGGAGGAAATAACCGCCGACTGGCCGGAGCGGATCAGTCCGAGGTCGGTTTCTGGAACCTGAGCGTCTAGCTCCAGCCTACCGTCGCGGACCATCCGGAAAAGTTCGGTGCCTGGAGCCACGATCTGGCCCCTTGTCACGCTGCGGCGGATGATCAGTCCCGATACGGGTGCGCGCAGGGTGGCCTGGGACAGCCGGGTCCGGGTTTCGGAAAGGGCAGCCTGGGCTGCAGCAACCCCTGCAGTTGTCGCACGCTGATTGGCAATGGCGGTGTCCAGGGAAGCCTGGGACAGGAAGCCTCTTGCTTTCAGCTCCTCGGCTCGCGCCAGGGCTGCCGTGTCGCGTGCGGCATTGGCTTCGGCAGACTGGACTGCGGCTTCCTGCTGTCGCAGCTGGGCCCGCAACAGGGCGTCATTGAGCTGGACCAAGGGCTGGCCCTGACGCACGTAGCTGCCCTCATCAACAAGAACGGCGGTTGCGACCAGGCCTCCAGTTTCGGCCCCCACGGGAACCTCTTCCCACGCCGTGACGGTACCGGTTGCGGTAATCACACGCGGCAGTGCGGTCAGCGTAGCCGAAGCAACAGTGACGCTCTGGCCGGCAATGGCCTCATCCTTATCCTGGCCATTCTTGTCGCTGCCGCCGCAGGCGGCCAGGGCCAGGACAGCTGCGGCCAGCAGGCCCACCCTGAAAAGGGGCGCTGTGCTCAAGCGCTGCCTTACCCAATCCGCACGCACCAGGGTCGTCGTAGCCACTTGTCTAATGTCCTGTCTTTGGGTCTCGTGGATGACGAGACCCATGGCGTAGCACATACGCCGGGGGGAGGTTGCGCTCATTACCGTGTTCCGCAGACCTTCTCAAATGGCGAGGGCCTGCATTAATGCAATGTAATGCGCATTGCAGCTTAGGGTTTCAGCCGATTTGATGACCTGCTGCCGAGTGCCTCATTGGCGTTCCGCCTCCCTCCATGCTAACCGCCCGGCCTGATGACGACGCCCCCTATAGACAGAATCCGCAACTTCTCTGTGGTCGCCCACATTGACCATGGCAAATCCACGCTTTCCGATCGGTTGATCCAGTTCACCGGTGGCCTGACTGCGCGCGAGATGAGCGCTCAGGTCCTGGACAATATGGAGATCGAGAAGGAGCGGGGAATCACCATCAAGGCCCAGACCGTTCGCCTGAACTACAAGGCGAAGGACGGTCTGGACTATGTGCTCAACCTGATGGATACCCCCGGCCACGTCGATTTTGCCTATGAGGTCTCCCGCTCTCTGGCGGCCTGTGAGGGATCGCTTCTGGTTGTGGATGCCTCGCAAGGGGTTGAGGCCCAGACCCTGGCCAATGTGTATCAGGCAATCGACAACAATCACGAGATCGTGCCGGTCCTGAACAAGATCGATCTACCTGCCGCCGAACCGGAACGTGTTCGCGAACAGATCGAGGACGTCATCGGTATCGATGCCTCGGACGCTGTCCTTTGCTCGGCCAAGTCGGGCCTTGGTATCGAGGACGTACTAGAGGCGATTGTAACCCGATTGCCCGCACCCAAGGGGGATGCGGATGCCCCGCTCAAGGCCATGCTGGTCGATGCCTGGTATGACCCCTATCTGGGTGTGGTCCTGCTGGTCCGTATCTTTGATGGTGTGCTCAAGGCAGGTCAGCGCATCAAGATGATGCAGCACGGTACGACCCATCTGGTCGATCGGGTCGGCGTCTTCCTGCCCAAGAATACCCCCGTTGATCAACTTGGGCCGGGCGAAGTGGGCTTCATTACGGCCCAGATCAAGGAAGTGGCCCAGGCGGCTGTCGGCGATACAATCACGGATGAGAAACGTCCGACTGCCGAGGCGCTCAAGGGCTTCAAGGATGTCCAGTCTGTTGTTTTCTGCGGCCTGTTTCCGGTTGATGCGGCTGATTTCGAAGATCTCCGGGCTGCGATCGGCAAGCTGCGTCTGAATGATGCGTCCTTCACCTACGAAATGGAGTCGAGTGCAGCCCTGGGCTTTGGCTTCCGCTGCGGCTTCCTCGGACTGCTGCACCTGGAGATCATTCAGGAGCGGTTGAGCCGGGAGTTCAATCTTGACCTGATCGCGACGGCACCTTCTGTGGTCTACAAGATCACAAAACGAGACGGCACCGAGATCGACCTGCATAACCCGGCCGACCTTCCGGATGTGATGCAGATCGACACCATTGCCGAACCCTGGATCAAGGCCACCATTCTGACGCCCGACGAATATCTGGGCGGGGTCATCAAACTCTGTCAGGACCGTCGGGGATCACAGGTTGAGCTCAGTTACGTCGGGGCCCGGGCTCTGGTGGTTTATGAATTGCCGCTCAATGAGGTGGTATTTGACTTCTATGATCGCCTGAAGTCGATCTCAAAGGGCTATGCCTCGTTCGACTATGAACTGACGGACTACAAGGTCGGCGATCTCGTCAAGATGTCGATCCTTGTCAATGCCGAGCCTGTCGATGCCCTGTCGATGCTGGTGCACCGCGGCCGGGCCGAGACCCGGGGTCGTGGCATGGTCGAGAAGATGAAGGAGCTGATCCCTCCCCACATGTTCGTCATCCCCATTCAGGCGGCTATTGGCGGCAAGATCATTGCCCGCGAGACCGTGCGCGCCCTCAGAAAGGACGTCACTTCCAAATGCTACGGGGGCGATGCGACCCGCAAGAAGAAGCTTCTTGAGAAACAGAAGGCCGGCAAGAAGCGGATGCGTCAGTTCGGCAAGGTCGAGATTCCTCAGGAAGCCTTTATCGCTGCGCTCAAGATGGACGAGGATTGAGACTAGGGCCTTGCGGGTCTGCATCGCCTGGCTGGCCTGAGGGATCCCCATGTTCGGTCCTGGCCCGGCAAGTCGGCCTTGTGAACCGATAGGGATTTGACCTTGGCCGCAAGGTCCGCGATGGATCATTCATGACCGATACTGCGCATAAACCCAACTTCATCACCGTTCCGCACGAGCAGCCGCTTGATGAGCCGATGACCGGCCTTGAGCAGGTCATCGAGGCGGCTCTTGCGGATCCGGTCCACTGGCGGGCCTTCGAAGCCCTGTTGCCAAGGGTGGATCTCTACATCTCGCCCGAAGGCGAGACAGCAAGCCGGCTGGCCAGTGCTGGCCAGGGCATGCGGACCCTGAGACCTGACGAGCAGCTCGAGCTTCGCGGTATCCAGCTGGATGACGGACGCACAGCCGCGGCAGCCTTCACCGATCCCAGGCGGCTGGCCGCGCTATGGGAGGGGGATCTGCCGGTTATCGGTCTGAATGCCCTGGCCCTGCTCAAGCTGTGGCGTGACCGGCCTGTGATGCTCAATCCAGGAGCCCCTCGGGCGCTTCTGTTCCAGGTCGAGGATGTCGAGGCCCTGATTGCAGCCGGTGAAGCGCACCTGGCGGCTACGTCTGGGGGGTCAGACGCGCGTCCGACCGGACCTTCGAATGGCAAGGTCACGCTGAGTGCACCCGATCGGATGCCTGAGCTTCTTGTACAAAGACTGGTCAATGCCTTCGGGCCCGTCGGTGGCACGGGCATAACAGCGGCCTGGCTGGCGCGTGCGCGGTGGGAAGAGACAGGTCAGGCGGGTTGGTTCCTCGATTTCCGGACCAGCCGTCCTTCTGACGAGATCCGGGCCATGGTCCAGAGGGCCCTGACAGGGGTCAGCTTCGGCGATGAGACGCTCGACCTTTCGGTAGCGCCGTCAGGTGGAGCCGACGGTATCGGAATCCGTATCGTCTAGGGCTCGGTATCGGGCGGTGAGCCCTGTCGGGTTGATGTCGCGCCCTTGCCCCTTCTGGAGGGTCTGATCAGTAGCCCTGGGCGCGGGCCAGCTTTTCCTGGTGGAAGCCGGCATCGCCCAGGAACTCGTTGAGGACCCGCACGCGCTTCATAAACAGGCCGACGTCGTACTCATCTGTCATTCCGACACCGCCGTGCATCTGGACCGCCTCCTGGACGGCCAGTTCAGCGACCGTACCAGCCTTGGCCTTGGCGACACTGACAGCCAGGCCACTTCTGTCTTTGCCGCCCTCGAGGCGCTGCAGGGCGCCGATGACGGCGGCTCGAGCCAGTTCGATTTCTGTATAAAGATGTGCGGCCCTGTGTTGCAGGGCCTGGAACTCGCCGATCAGCTTGCCGAACTGCTTGCGTGTCCGCAGGTATTCGAGGGTGAGTCTGAAGGCCTGATCGCCCGCTCCTGTCAGCATGGCCGCGGTGCAGGCCCGTCCAAGATCGAGCGCCCCTTCGAGAAGGGGCTCAGCGCCTCCGACCGTGCCGATGACCGCATCGGCATCCAGCTCGACCTCGGTCAGGACGATGCGCGCGGCATTATGGGCATCGACCATGACGGTGCGCTCGACCTCCACACCCGGGGCGTGGGGGTCAACAAGGAAGAGTGTGACCCCTTCTTGGGTCAGGGCGGCCACGATCAGGGCATCAGCGATATGGCCGTCCAGGACAAAGCCCTTGGCTCCGTTCAGCCTGAAGCCATTGCCCGATCGTTCTGCCCGGGTTGTCAGCCTGTCGGGCCTGTGTTTGGCCCCTTCGTCGATCGCCAGGGAAACAATGGCTTCGCCTGCAGCGATACGCGGGAGCCAGTTGTCTTTTTGCGCGTCTGAGCCGGCATTCGAAAGAATTGTGGCACCAAGGACACCTGTGCCCATGAAGGGGGAGGGTGTCAGGGTGCGGCCGAGTGCCTCGGCCAGGACGCCGGCCTCAACGGGGCCAAGCCCGGATCCACCGTATGTCTCGGGAATAAGGACACCCGCAAAGCCCATGTCTGCAAAGGCGCGCCAGAGGTCCCTTGAGAGGCCATCGGCATCCTTGCTGTCCCGAAGCGTCCTCAGATGGGAGACGGGCGCATGTTCGTTCAGGAAGCCTTCCGCGGCATCCTTCAGCATTGTCTGTTCTTCGGTCAGGATCAGAGGCATGGACTAACTCTTTGTCGGATGGGGTCAAAGACCAGTGGCCGGGCCGACGGCTTCACCCCTGGTCTGTGGGTGGGCCGTCTTTCCTTCCTGTTCCAGGCCATCAGGTAGGGTCAGGAACAGGCCAGCGGTTCTTGTATCTTCAGAGGGGGTGAGCGGCGTCAGGCACCAGGCAGTTGCAGCATGTGTTTTGCAATGATGTTGAGCTGGACCTCCGAGGTGCCGCCCTCGATGGAATTGGCCTTGGTTCGCAGCCAGTCCCTAGCGGGTGTTCCCTTCTGGGAACGTTCACTTTCCCATTCGAGCGCATCCGAACCTCCGGCCGCCATCATGACCTCATGGCGCCGCTTGTTCAGCTCCGAGCCGTAATATTTGAGCATGGAGGCCATGGCCGGATGGGCCTGGCCAGCCTTATGTTGGTCGCCCACCCTTTCCATCGAAAGGGCAAAGGCCATCATGTCGATGTCCAGTTCGGCAATGCGGGCCCGGAGCATCGGATCCTCGAGCCGTCCTTCAGGATCAACCCCCACACTGTCTCCTGCGACCTGGCCGAGAGGACGTCCGCTGGCTGCAAAGCCCATACCCCCGATCATGGTGCGCTCATGGGCGAGCAGGGCCTTGGCCACATCCCATCCCCGGTTGAGCGTGCCGACAAGGTTCGCCTTCTCGACACGGACGTCATCAAAGAAGGTCTCGCAGAAGGGAGACTTGCCGCTGATCAGGGTGATCGGGCGTGTGGTGACCCCGGGGGTCGCCATATCGAACAGCACAAAGGAGATGCCCAGATGCTTGGGCGCGTCGGCGTCCGTTCTGACGAGACAGAAGATCCAGTCAGCCTTGTCTGCATAGGAGGTCCAGATCTTTTGACCATTGATGATCCAGTGATCGCCCCGATCCTCGGCTCGGGTCTGGACATTGGCCAGATCCGAGCCAGCCCCGGGCTCGGAATAGCCTTGGCACCAGCGAATCTCGCCGCGCACGATCGGCGGCAGAAACGTCTTCTTCTGTTCCTCCGTCCCGAACTGGAGAAGGGCCGGGCCCAACATCCAGACCCCGAAACTGGACAGGGCGAGCTGCGCATCGATACGCCGGAGTTCGGAGGCCAGGACCTTGGCCTCCTCACGACTTAGTCCGCCGCCGCCGTACTCGACAGGCCACTCCGGTGCGGTCCAGCCCCTTGCCCCCATCCTCTCCATCCAGACCTTGTGGGCAGGCGTCTTGAACGTTGGATTTCGTCCGCCCCATACCCGGTCTTCCTCATTGTCGAGGGGGCCGCGAACCTCCGGAGGGCAGTTG
The DNA here is from genome assembly GCA_041308165.1 of Caulobacterales bacterium. Taxonomy (GTDB): domain Bacteria; phylum Pseudomonadota; class Alphaproteobacteria; order Caulobacterales; family Caulobacteraceae; genus Brevundimonas. The sequence goes on along the minus strand of JBFZCB010000280.1, from coordinate 27,575 downwards.
GCCTCCAGCCATGCGCGTGTTTCAGCGCGAAACGTCTCAAGGTCAGCCATGTCGTCTCCTCGTGCCGCTGGTTTACGCGTGCGTTAGCGTCAAGCTAGCAGGATTTTTGGATGACGTAGCGTCATTGATCGCTCACAAAAACGAGCGATCGGACCGGGTCGGAAATCTCGGCCGGTTGGTCCTTGCCCTGGTGCCAGGCTGGCCTGGGCCTTTCGGCCTGCTGGCCAGGCAGCCCTAGCGCTGGCTGCGATCAACGCGAGGTTGGCAGGAAGGGCGAAAAGGTGATGACGGTGAAGGTGTCACGGACATGTGCGCGGGTCTGGACCTGTCTGGTTACGAAGGTGCCGATATCCAGATCACGCGGGAGCTGGAACTTGGCCAAGAGGTCGTGTTGGCCGGAAGTAGAGTAGACTTCCGAGACGTGTTCGACATTGTCGACGATGTCAGCGGCGACATCGTTGGCAAAGCCAAGCTCGCATTTGATGAAGACGAAGATGGCGGTCATCATGACGATGGCTCCCGAACGGTTCGAGGGTTTCCTAGCGGATGAGCACGTGACCCGTAACCCCATTGATCTCCCGGTGCCCGATCTGGAGGCGCTATACAACAACCGTGCCGCTGTTCCTGAACATCCGGCGGTTCTGGCCCGCTGGAAGGATCAGGCCGAGCGGGCGCGGGTCCACCAGCCACCGCTGGTGATGGCCTATGGCGAACGGCCCCGCGAAGTCCTTGATTTCTGGGAGGCTGGGACAGGGGCTCCTGTCGCCGTCTTTATCCATGGCGGCTATTGGCAGGCCCTTGACCGGTCCTGGTTCAGCTGGGTCGCCCTGCCGCTGGTAGAGCGGGGGATCAGTGTGGCCATACCCTCTTATGACCTTTGCCCGGAGGTCAGCCTGAGCCGCATTATCCACCAGATGCGCACGGTTACCGACCTACTGCGTCGAAGACCTGCGCAGGAGGGATCAGATCGCCAGGGTCTGGGCAGACGGCCCTTCGTCTTTGGCCATTCTGCAGGCGGACATCTGGCGGCCTGCCTACTCTCGGAAGGGAGGGTATCGGGCGCTTTGTCCATTTCGGGTCTTTTTGATCTTGAACCCCTTGTGGCAACCAGTCTGAATGAGGCCCTGAGGCTGGATTTCACCATGGCGCGGGCACTGTCTCCCATTCACTGGCCCGCCCCCAGCGGCGGCGCGCCGGGCGGCATGAGACTGGACTGCCTGGTGGGTGGGGCCGAGACCCCCGCTTTTCAGGAACAGTCTGCCAGAATGGCCGACCATTGGGCCCTTGGAGGCGCGCAAACGCGGCTTCAGGTGCTTGAGGGACTGAACCATTTCACGGTTCTAGATCCATTGGCGGATCCAGACAGCGATCTCGTAGGTCAGATTGCCGAGATGGCTCAGGCCTGATCATAGGGTCACACACGGCGATAAAGGTCGCCTTTGACCCCTTGGCGGGTTCGTTTGACGGGCACATCGAAACACGACGTTACGGCTGGTGGCTTGACGCAGGCCGCCACACGGTCGAGCAAGGCACGCACACGGAGCCCTGAGAATGCGACACGATCGTCTGACTGTATTGAACGCCCTCGAAACCCAGGGTGTCGCTCCGGTCTTTTATCATTCTGACCCCGAAGTCTGCCTCAACGTCATCAGAGCCTGCGCGCGAGGCGGAGCCCCTGTGGTTGAGTTTACCAACCGCGGCGACTTTGCCTGTGACCTGTTCGGGGACCTGGCGCGTGAGCTCCAGCGTACCGATCCGGATATCATCCTGGGTATCGGTTCGGTTGTGGATGCCGGGACAGCCGCCCTATTCCTCAACCGGGGTGCCCGGTTTGTGGTCAGCCCCTGCCTGGTGCCGGACGTGGCCAGAGTCTGCAATCGGCGCATGACGGCCTATTTCCCCGGCTGTGGTTCTGTGACGGACATCGGTAATGCCCACGAACTGGGTTGTGAGGTGGTGAAGCTCTTTCCCGGGGCCAGCGTGGGGGGGCCTGATTTCGTGAAGGCGGTCATGGGTCCAATGCCCTGGACGAAGATCATGCCGACGGGCGGCGTCGATCCGGACGAGGCCTCCATTGCAAAATGGTTCGGAGCCGGGATCGTGGCTGCCGGCATGGGTTCAAAGCTGGTGACAGACGAGGCGGTCCGGACCGGTGACTGGGCGGGGATCGAGGCCAAGGTTCGCTCCACAGTCGAAGCGATCAGGGCGTTCCGCGCCAAGTAGCGAACTGGGCTCGGGCGGGTTAAACCTCCCGGCAAGGGAGACAGATATGACGCGACCAGACGCCCTCGAATACCAGACCGGTTTCGGCAATCATTTCGCAACCGAGGCTGTGCCCGGAGCCTTGCCAGTTGGCCAGAACTCGCCACAGCGCACGCCCATGGGGCTCTATGCTGAGCAGTTGTCAGGCACGGCCTTCACTGCCCCTCGTCACGAGAACAGGCGCTCCTGGCTCTACCGGCTAAGGCCAAGTGCACAACATCCAGCCTTCAGGCCCTTTGAGCAGGGGCAGTTGAGGTCCGGGCCCTTTACCGAGGCCCCGCCGTCACCCAACAGGATGCGCTGGGATCCATTGCCGCTGCCCCAGGAGCCGACCGACTGGGTTGAGGGGCTTGTGACCTATGGCGGCAATGGGGATGCGGATGCCGGAGCGGGCACGGGCATTCACATGTATGCGGCCAACCGCTCGATGACGGACAGGGTCTTTTACTGTGCCGATGGTGAGCTGCTCATCGTGCCGCAGCAGGGTCTGCACCGGTTCGTAACAGAGATGGGTCTGATCGAGGCCGGGCCAGGCCACATCGTGGTCATTCCCCGGGGCCTGCGGTTCCGGGTCGAACTCGCAGGGACTGTGGCGGGGACTGATACGGTGCCGATCCGGGGCTATGTCTGCGAAAACTATGGTGCCGCCTTCCGTATTCCGGATCTCGGGCCCATCGGGGCGAACGGGCTGGCCAATCCCCGTGACTTTGAAGCCCCGGTCGCAGCGTTTGAGGATGCGGATCGCCCAACCGAGTGTGTCCAGAAATACGGGGGGCGGCTCTGGGTGACGACGTTTTCGCACTCGCCCCTGGATGTCGTAGCCTGGCATGGCAATCTTGTGCCCTATCGTTACGACACGGCCCGTTTCAACACGATCGGTACGGTCAGTTTTGATCATCCCGACCCGTCCATCTTTACGGTGCTGACCAGTCCCTCTGACACACCCGGGACCGCCAACTGCGATTTCGTAATCTTTCCGCCCCGCTGGATGGTGGCGGAGCATACCTTCCGCCCACCCTGGTTCCATCGCAATGTGATGAGCGAGTTCATGGGACTTGTGACCGGTGAGTATGATGCCAAGGAGGGCGGCTTCGCTCCGGGAGGAGCCTCGCTGCACAACTGCATGAGCGGTCACGGGCCGGATCAGGCCTCTTATGACAAGGCGGTCGCCGCCGAGCTCAGGCCAGTGAAGATCGAAAACACCCTGGCCTTCATGTTCGAGACGCGGATGCCTATCCGCACGACAGCCTGGGCCCAGTCCAGCCCCACCATGCAGCTCGACTATGACGAAGTCTGGACGGGTTTCGAAAAGGGCCGCGTCCCCTGACAGCTTAAGGGCGAGGCGAGACCCAGGGAGGCCAGAAGCCGCCTTGCATCACTCGTCTTCGTCGTCCTCTTCGGCCTCGGCTTTTTCAGACGACGACGCTGCTGCCTCGTCTTCATCCCCGTCTTGCTCGGCCGATGTACAGGCCAGGGTTGATCCGGCCAGGGCTATGATGGCCACAGCTATCGTTAGTCTACGCATGCCAACTCCTGCAGATTGGCCAAGGCCGCATTGCCCTCATGGCAAGGGACCAATCTCCAAGTCAGCTTAAAGGCAGGCTTGGCTATGTCGTTGCGGCAAATGCGACACGCGCAGCCCCGAGCAGGGCGGCGTGTTTATGGAGGATGACGCGTGTCGGGATGGCCGCCATATAGTCCTGGAAACGGCCCTTGCGCTCAAAGCGGCGACGGAAGGGCGAGGCCTGAAGGAAGGGCAGGATGCGAGGCGCTATCCCTCCGGCAATATAGACCCCTCCGCGAGCGCCCGTGGTCAGGGCTATATCTCCGGCCACAGCACCAAGAATGGCACAGAAGCGTGCCAGGGTTGCACCGCAAGGGCTGTCAGGCTCTGCCAGGGCAGTCTTTGTGATTTCGGCTGGGTCATCGATGTGGGTTTCGCGACCATCGATCTCGGCCAGAGCCCGGTGCATGTTCAAAAGTCCGGGGCCGCAGATCAGACGTTCGATGGAAACACGATCATAGCGCCGACGCAGGATACGCAGGATTTCATCCTCCACCTCGTCACCAGGGGGGAAGCAGGCATGGCCCCCTTCCGATGGCATGGCCATCTCTCCACCGCGCCCGTCACGGATGAGGGCAGAGACACCAAACCCGGTGCCGGGGCCGAGAACGGCGATGGAGGCGTCAGGATCACCGACCGCGGGTCCACCCAGGTCACCAAGCTGGTCGGTGCCAACGGCAGGTGCGCCCCAGGCCAGGGCCTCGAAATCGTTGATCAGCCTGACAGGGTTGAGGCCGAGGGTCTGAAGTTCCGTCTCCGAGACCCGCCAGGGTGAGTTCGTCAGGTCGATCTCGCCGTCGGTAACGGGGCCCGCTACAGCAATGATGCCTCCGGTCGGCTTGACGTCACAGCCATCAATGAAGGCCTTCACCCCGCCGAGGAAGGTCGGATAGGTTTCGGCCGGGAAGCTTTCTTGATGTTCCAGGATGGGCTGGCCATCCACCATGCGGGCCAGGGCAAACCGGGCATTGGTGCCGCCGACGTCGCCAACGAGCAGGGTCTTGTCCGTGTCAGGATTGGACATTGTTGTTTTCCTCTGATGGGGCACGATACCAGCCTCAATCATCGGCTGCCCAGACGTCCCCTGATTTTGCTTTTCTAGGTGTCTGATGTGTGCTCGGGCCCGGGGGCTTGGGCCAGTGTGGGGTTCTCGGCTGCAAAGAGAGGGGCTGGCTGTCCCGATGTCGGAGCGGCGGCTGCAAAGCAGACGGAGGCCCCTTCCTCGGCTGTGGTGACGACCCCTCGGAAGGCTCCGAAAAGCTCCCGCCCATAACCCCAGGTCGTGGAGGCTGAATGGGATGCTGATCGAACGGCTGCGGGTCGGTCCCCCAGGCTCTGAACACCGATTGTCGAAAGGACACCGGCATCTGCGTCCAGTCGGATGACATCGCCATCCCGGACATGAGCCAGAAGACCTCCAGCCAAGGCCTCCGGACTGACGTGGATGGCAGCGGGGGTCTTGCCGCTGGCTCCGGACATCCGGCCATCGGTGACGAGTGCGACCTTGAATCCCTTGTCCTGAAGCACGCTCAGGAGCGGCGAAAGACTGTGAAGTTCGGGCATGCCATTGGCCTTGGGGCCCTGGAAGCGGAGAACGATTACGACATCGCGTTCCAGCTTTCCGGCCTTGAATGCGGCAAGGACATCTTCCTGGGTCTCGAACACCGCAGCAGGGGCTTCGACGATACGGTTCTCCGGCTTGACGGCCGAGACCTTGATGACGGCGCGTCCAAGGTCGCCCTGGACGAGGCGAAGGCCGCCCTCGCGATCAAAGGGGTCAGAGGCCGGTCGCAGGATATCCAGGTCCAGGCTTTCGGTCACGCCATCGCGCCAGACCAGCTCGCCATCGATGAGCGAGGGTTCCTGGAAATAGTGATGGATACCCTTGCCGGCGACGGTCGTGACGTCGCAATGCAGATGGCCTGAGCTGGCGAGCTCGCGTGTGATGAAGGCCACCCCGCCTGCGGCCTGCATGGCGTTCACATCGGCGGAACCGTTGGGATAGACGCGGGCGAGTAGCGGGGTCACCGCGGACAGCTCATCCATGTCTGTCCAGTCGATGAGCACTCCGGCCGCCCTGGCCATGGCTACCAGGTGGATGGCGTGGTTGGTTGATCCTCCGGTCGCCAGGAGGGCGACGATCATGTTGACGACGGACTTTTCATCTACGACATCGGCCATCCTGGCTTCACCGGTTCGCGCCAGTTCCACTGCCCGTTTTGCGGCGGCGGCGGTAAGGGCGTCGCGCAAGCCTGTATCGGGATGGGCAAAGGCGGTTGAGGGAAGATGGAGGCCGCCCAGTTCCATCATCATCTGATTGGAGTTGGCGGTTCCGTAGAAGGTGCAGGTCCCCGGGCCGTGATAGGATCCGATCTCGCTGGCCAGAAGCACATCCCGATCAACCTTGCCCTGGGCATAGAGCGCCCGAACGCGGGCCTTCTCGGCATTGGGAATGCCTGAGGGCATGGGGCCTGCCGGAGCAAACACCACAGGCAGGTGGCCAAAGGCGAGCGCCCCCATGAAAAGACCGGGCACGATCTTGTCGCAGACGCCCAGCATCAGGGCTGCATCAAAGGCGTCATGGGTCAGGCCAACAGCTGTCGACATGGCGATGACGTCGCGACTGAAGAGGCTGAGTTCCATTCCTGGCCGGCCCTGGGTGACACCGTCACACATGGCCGGGGTCCCTCCGGCGACCTGGGCGGTGGCTCCGACCTGGCGCACGGCATCACGGACGACGGCCGGATAGCGCTCAAAGGGCTGATGGGCAGACAGCATGTCGTTATAGGCAGTGACAATGCCCAGATTTGGACGCGAGCCGTCCATCGCGGTCAGCTTGTCCGCCAGGGTCTGGCCGGCAAAGGCATGGGCCCAGTTGGCACAGGACAGCTTGGCCCGGCCCGCCCCGGAATCACGGGCCGCATTCATGCGAAGGATATAGTCGGCGCGGGTGGCTTTGGAGCGCTCGATAATGCGGGCCGTGACGGCGGCAACTACGGGGTGAAGTGGGCTCATCAGACAGCCTCCGTCCAGACGACATCCAGGGCAGTATTGGCAGCCAGCAGGGCTGCGATGGGCTGGGTCGCGGGATCGCCTTGGGCCTCTCGTTCGAAGACCGCGCGCTTGGCGCTCCCTTTGAGGGCCAGCACAACCTTTCGGGCCTGAACCAGATAGGCCAGGTTGACGGAAAGGCGCTCCATCGAGGGCGCCAGCCCATCACGGCCCTGGGGGACCCCAAGGACACTGGGGGCAAGCGTCGGGGTCAGCAGGGTCCTGAGGGTGGGGCTTTGCGGAAACATCGAACAGATATGGCCATCTTCACCCATACCCAGGAGGACAGCATCAAAGCGGGGTGCAACGCGAGCCAGGGCCTGCGCCGCCAGGCTTGCGGCCCGATCGACGGTCACCGAGGGACGGTAGAGGGCAATGAAGTCGGCCTGTGCAGCTGTCCCCGTCATCAGGTCCCGCCGCATGGCGGCGGCATTGGAGTCCGGCGAAGATTCGGGGACGTAGCGCTCATCGACAAGGGTAAGTGTTATCCGGGACCAGTCGAGTTCGGCTTGCGCCATCCGGTGATAGATCGGGGACGGGGTCGTGCCTCCAGCCCCTGCGAACAGGGCTCTGTCCTGATCCTCCAGCGCCCTGGCGAGCGTCGCGGTCAGACGTTCGGCAATGCTGTCTGCCCATTGTTCTGGGCTTGTCAGGGTCTCGATCTGTAGCGTCATGGGCAATGCTCGCAAAAGGACTGGCCGCTGACGGGGCAAACGGGCTCACGCATCCGTTGTATTCCAGGCCCGGCCGGTGCGTTCCAGGAGATAGTCAGCCTCGGGTGGGCCCCATGATCCGGGCAGGTAGGCAATGGGCTTGACCTGGCCATCGGACCAGGCCTGCGAAACCTCATCGACCCATTTCCACGCCTGTTCGGCCTCATCACGCCGGACGAACAGGGTCCGGTCCCCATTCATGGCGTCAAGGAGCAGACGTTCATAGGCAATGCGGCGCCGAGGTGGGGTCTCATCCTTGCCCCGGAAACCCCAGGAGAGGCTCATCTTGATGGGCTGGAGCTGCATGCGCGCATCAAGCCCGGCCCTCTTGTTCATGACCGTGAGAGAGATGTCTTCCTCGGGCTGGAGCTCGATCACCATCCGGTTGGCCTCGATCTCCCCTCTTTCACCCGATCCGAATATGGAGTGGGGCAGGGGCTTGAACTGGATCACGATCTCGGTGCGCTTCTCAGGCAATCGCTTGCCGGTGCGCATGTAGAAGGGAACCCCCGCCCAGCGCCAGTTGTCGATGTCGGCTCGGACGGCCACGAAGGTCTCGGTATCGGAGGCCTGGCCGCGCTCCTCCTCATAACCCCTGACCGGCTGCTCTTCGAAATCACCACCGACATATTGGCCACGCACCGTCACACGATCGGCTTCGACATGGGTGATGCGGCGAAGGGAACGAAGAACCTTGACCTTTTCGTTGCGCACGGATTCCGGATCCAGATCCGAGGGCGGCTCCATGGCCACCAGGCACAGGAGCTGGAGCATGTGGTTCTGGAGCATGTCCCGCAGGGCACCGTATTCGTCATAATAGGGCCAGCGTTCACCAACGCCGACCGTTTCGCCGACTGTGATCTGAACATGGTCGATGGAGAGGTTGTTCCACAGAGGCTCAAAGACGGTATTGCCAAAGCGCAGGGCAATCAGGTTCTGGACCGTCTCCTTGCCCAGGTAGTGGTCGATGCGGAAGACCTGCGTCTCGTCAAAGGCATCGGCGACGGCGTCATCGATCTCAAGGAAGGATGCCAGATCGCGCCCGACGGGCTTTTCAAGGACCGCCCGGCAGTTGGCCTCAGCCAGGCCAGCGGCCTTCATGGCCTTGACGATCCGGGCATAGAGCGAGGGTGATACAGCCAGGAAGGAGGTGACAGGACCATCTCCGACCCTGTCTTTCAGCGGCTTCAGGCTAGCGGGGTCTGTCGCATCCACAGCCAGATAGTCGATCCGGGCTTCCATCCGCTTCCAGGTCTGGCTGTCCCAGGCTCCGTCTGCAGCAGCCTTGGGCATGCAGGCAGCCCGCACGCGCTCGACATACTCGTCCCGGCTTTCCTCGGATCGGGCAGCACCAATGATCTTCAGATCTTCGGGCAGGCGGCCTTCATGGTCGAGAAAATAGAGTGAGGGAAGCAGCATCCGCATGGCCAGATCGCCACCGCCGCCGAACAGTACAAGCGCTGCCATGCCTTGTCTCTCCAACCAAATCCCGGGTCATTCGACCCCTGTCACACTGCGTCTTTGGCGGTTTGAGCTCGATCCGCCAACACATCCAGCACCGCTTGAAACGACAAGTGACGAGAGCGTAACAGAACCAGCAGATGGTAAATCAGATCTGCGGCTTCTGAAGCCAGTTCGGTGTCGGGTCCGGCTGCGCCGGCAAGAGCGGTCTCGACACCCTCCTCGCCAACTTTCTGGGCCAGGCGTTTAGGGCCTTCGGCGATCATACGGGCTGTATAGCTGGTCGAAGGATCTTCGCTGGCCCGCGCCGCAATGGTGCGTTCCAGGGCCGCAATGCGGCCAAGCCCCGGTGCCTCGGCCTGGCCAAAGCAGGAACAGTTGCCCAAGTGGCAGGCCGGGCCCATTGGCCTAACGGCCAGGACAAGCGCGTCCTTATCGCAGTCGGCGATAATGGAGACGACACCCAGCCTGTTTCCCGAGGTTTCGCCCTTGCGCCAGCGGCTTGCGCGCGATCGTGAATAGAAGGTGGCCTCGCCACTGGCGATCGTCTCGTCCAGTGCGGCCGGGTCCATATAGGCCAGCGTCAGGACCTGCAGGGTGTCGGCGTCCTGGACAACCACGGGGACAAGTCCGCCCCCTTTGACGAAGTCCACGCTCGAGGGGTCTAGGTCTGTAATCATGGTTCTGATCTGCTCACTGGCCCTTGCCGGGCCCTGAAATCGAAAGGTTCATAACCTCATCTCCTGGCCCTGTCCGACCAGGTATCGCTTGAGGTCGGGGATGGCGATTGCCCCGGTATGGAAGACGCTGGCTGCCAGGGCACCAGAGACATCGGCCCGATCGAAGACCTCGCTGAAGTGCGACATCGTCCCGGCGCCGCCCGAGGCAACAAGAGGGATGGTCAGCCGGGCGCGGGCCGCGGTCAGCTGGGCGACATCATAGCCGCGTCTCACACCGTCCTGGTCGATGCAGTTCAGCACAATCTCCCCGGCACCCAGGGCCTGGGCCTGGACGATCCAGTCCAGGGTAAGCCGTCCCGCCCGACGACGGGCATCGGGATCACCGGTGTATTTATGGACAACCCAGTCGCCGTCCTCGGCGCGACTGTCGACGCCCACGACCACGCACTGGGACCCAAGGCGTTCGGCCATTTCGGCGATCAGTTCGGGACGTTCAAGGGCAGGGGAGTTGATCGAGACCTTGTCGGCACCATTGTCCAGGCAGCGTGCAGCCTGATCTACGCTGCGAATACCTCCTGCCACACAGAAGGGAATATCGAGCAGGCGGGCAATGTCCCTGACCCAGCCATAGTCGAGCGTTCGACCTTCGGGCGAGGCCGTGATGTCATAGAAGACCAGCTCGTCGGCCCCTTCGTCACGGTAGCGCGCGGCAAGTTCAGAGGCGTCGCCCATATCGGCATGACCCTCAAACCGCACGCCCTTGACCACTCGGCCATCCTTGACATCAAGACAGGGGATGATCCGTCGGGCGGTCATGGGGCAAGCACCGAAACCGCCTGTGCGGTTGTGAACCGTCCCTCGTAGAGGGCGCGCCCCACAATGGCTCCGTCACAACCCAGGTCTCGGCAGGCGAGAAGATCATCCAGGCAGGCCATGCCTCCTGAAGCCTGGACCCTGAGGTCGGGGCGACGCCGTATGACCTCGCCCAGCAGGTCCAGGTTTGGTCCCGTCAAGGCGCCATCGCGGCCGACGTCGGTCACGAGGATGTGGCGAAGCCTACCTTCTGGATAGTGGGCAAGCGCATCCCACAGGTCGAGGCTGGCGGCCTCGGTCCAGCCCTTCAGGGCGGGGACGGCTACGCCGTCCTCTCCGATACGCACATCAAAGGCCAGGGTCATGCGTTCAGCCCCGAACTCGGCCAGCCAATCCGCGACCCTGTCGGGGGCAGTGACGGCCTGGGAGCCCACAACGACACGGCTAACACCAGCATCCAGAAGGCGTTCGACATCCTCTCGGCTGCGCACGCCGCCGCCGGACTGTATGGAGACGCTAAGACTTGCGGCAAGGTCTCCGATGAGGCCGTGTTGGACGGCCCTTCCGGCCTGGGCTCCGTCGAGATCCACCATGTGGACCCAACTTGCTCCTTCGGATACGAAGCCAGCGAGCCGACGCGCGGGTTCGTCGTCATACTGCGTAACCTGGTCGAACCGGCCATGCATCAGACGCACGCAGGTCCCCTGGCGCAGATCAATGGCGGGGTAGATCAGCATGGGCGATCTCGTAAAATGGGGCCAGTGGGCCTGGGTGTCTCGGGTCGGGCCAGGAGGGCCAGGCCAGGGTTCCGGCCTGAAGTTGCGCCTGTGGACTTGGGGGTGAGAAGGGTCGCTGTCAGACGGGTCACGCTGGCAGTTCCAGGAAGTTTTTCAGGATACGGGCTCCGGCTGCGGCCGAGCGTTCAGGGTGAAACTGGCAGCCCCAGCGGTTGCCGGCCCGCACAACAGCCGGCACCGGACCTCCGTAATTCGCCCTGGCCAGGGTCGAAGGTCCATCGGGACAGACGAAGCCGTGCACGAAATAGGCATAGGCACCGGCCTGGATGCCCTCAAGCAAGGGGTCATCGGCAAGGTCTTCTAGGCGGCTCCAGCCCATATGCGGAACCGGTAGGCGGGCGGGTAGGTCAAACGGGCGAACCGTGCCGGGAATGAAGCCTAGAAGCTCAACCCCACCCGTTTCGGCCTGGTCCTCCTCACTGGCCTGGAAAAGCAGTTGCTGGCCGAGGCAGACACCCAGAAGGGGGCGTGCGAAGGCCCGCACGGGATCGGCAAGGCCCAGCCGGTCCAGCTGGCTCATGGCATAGCCTGCCGCCCCGACCCCTGGAAGGATCAGCCGCTCGGCCTGGATAACTTCGACGGGATCTGCCGTGAGCTGGACCTTCGCTCCGAGACGCTCGAGCGCGAACTGGACCGAAGCGACATTGCCCGCACCATAGGCAAGGATGGTCACCGTAGTCACAGTCTGACCCTTGAATGTGTATGGGACGGCAAGGGCGCAGAGGTCCGCAGGCCTAGAGTGTCCGCCAGCATTAAAGGACGCCCTTTGTTGAGGGCACGGCGTCGCCCTCGATACGGATGGCCTGGCGCAGGGCCCGTCCGAAGGCCTTGTAGACGGCCTCGGTCTTGTGGTGGTCGTCGTCGCCTGTGACGCCTATGTGGACAGCCGCGCCCATGGCTTCTGCCAGGGAACGGAAGACATGGGCTGTGAGGTCGGTTCGATAGTCGCCGATGTAGGGGGTGGTGAAGCTGCCCTCGAACAGGGGGTAGGGTCGGCCCGACAAGTCGATGGAGACTGAGGCCCTGGCCTCGTCCATGGGCAGGACGAAGCCGTATCGGGCAATGCCGCGCCGGTCTCCGAGGGCGCTTTTGAGCGCCTGGCCCAGGGCTATGGCGCTGTCTTCGATCGTATGGTGCGGGTCGGTGTGAAGGTCCCCCTCGCACGACAGGCGGATGGAAAACCCACCATGAGCCGCGATCTGTTCAAGCATGTGATCAAAAAAGCCTACGCCTGTATGGATGGTCACTGGCCCTGGGCTGTCGAGGTCGACCGTGCAGACGATCCGGGTTTCCTTGGTGTCACGAACCGCCTGGCCGGTACGGGCCGGTCGATGGCGGGGTGTGGTGAGACCAAGGGCTGTCAGGAGCCTGTCATTGACTTCGGGTTTCAGCGAGATCGGCAGACGCAGGCGCTCGCCCGAGAGGTCGGCAGGGATGCCGTATCGCGCCAGTTCGACCAGGATGGCCCCAGGAGTTTCCGGGCGACCCATCAGGATGGGGCCAACGCCGGGTTCGATCGGCATGATCCTTCCCACTTCGCGGGCGACCCGGTTGCGTTCGCGCTTTACGCCCTCGATCCGTTCGCGTGTTTCCATCATGCGTGACGGATCCAGGGCCTGAAGGGCCAGTCTCACCAGGGGCTCGGGCAGGGCAAAGGGTTCAAGGGCTGACTGCAGGCGGGCGATTGTCTGCGGCAGGGCCAGGACGGCACCCACCCGGGCGCCGGCAAGACCGTAGGCCAGAGACAGGCTTCGTAGCACCACGAGATTGGGGGCTGACGCCAGCACCGAGGCTGCGGAGGCCACATCGGCAAATTCGATGAGCCCCTCATCGACCACGAGCAGGGCCGGTGCGACACGCAGGGCCATTTCGGTCACAGCCTCGGGAGAGCCGAGGGCGCGTATGACGACGGCGGCGGTTTCGCCAGCAGGACCAGGGCGCCTGTATAGGGCCTCAAGATCTGCATAGGGGGCCGCGTCCGGGGCCTGGACGATGCAGCCGTCGCGCGCAGCCAGGCGCCAGATCAGTTCCAGGCCATGGGTCAGGCCGCGCACAGGAAGGACGCGATCGACCGTCAGCCCATAGACCTGGGCCAGGCGTGCGGCCAGGGCCGCCGGATCGACTGGATAGCGCTCCAGGCCATCCGCGCCCGCCACGAGGGGGGGGAAGGGGGCAGGAAGGGTCATCCACCGCTCCTGAGATCGGCCGCGCGGGCGTGGCCTTCGAGGCCTTCGAGGCGGGCAAGCCTGGCGGCAACAGGACCGAGATGGGCGGCACCGGCCTGGGTTACGGTCTGGACCGACATCGAGGTCATGAAACTGGAAGTCGTGATGCCGCCTAGAGTGCGGGCCCCGCCATCGGTGGGCAGGACATGTGACGGACCGGCTGCGTAATCGCCCAGGGTCTCAGCGGCATAGGTCCCAACAAAAATCGCACCTGCAGCCCTGATCTCACTGACGAGTTCGTCAGCATCCTCGGTCTGGATAGAAAGGTGCTCGGGGCCATAGAGGTTGGATACGGCGCAGGCCTGTTCTGTGTCCCGGACCCTGATGATGCGGGCCTCGGCAAGGCAGGCGCGGGCAATGTCGGCACGGGGAAGGGTTTCCAGCTGTCTTTCCAGGGCTTCGAGGATGGCACTGATCGCAGTCCTTGAGCTTGAAACCAGTATGACCTGGGCGTCTGTGTCGTGTTCGGCCTGGCTCAAGAGGTCTGCGGCTGCGATTTCGGGATCAGCTGAACTGTCGGCAATAACCAGAAGTTCGGAAGGGCCGGCCGGCATATCGACGGCGGGCCCGCCCGGGCGGGCATTGGCCTGTTTCTTGGCCTCTGCCACCCAGGCATTGCCAGGACCAAAAAGCTTGTCACAGGGTTCGATCCTGCCGTCTTCCAGGTCGACGCCGAAAGTCAGTGCGGCTATGGCCTGGGCACCCCCCAGGAGCCAAAGACTGTCCAGCTCGGCCTCGCGGGCGGCGATGATCATGGCCGGATGAAGCGAGCCGTCCCGTGAAGGGGGGGTGACGGCGATACGCGTGTGCACGCCGGCGACGGCCGCGGGAATGGCCAGCATCAGGAGGGATGAAAACAGGGGTGCCGTCCCGCCTGGGACATAGAGGCCAGCCGTGCCGATCGAACGCCAGGCCAGGCGCGAACGCACGCCCGGCGTGGTCTCGATAAAGGCCGTATCCTCGGGCCGGGTGGCCTCATGAAAGATGCGGATGTTTTCTGCAGCGATTCGGATGGCCCGGGTGTCAGCCGGAGCCAGGGCGGAACGGGCTGCGGCCACGACATCATCGGTGATGTCAATCCGCTGCGGCGGCGCGCGGTCAAGCCTTATGGCCCAGTCGGTCACAGCGGCACCGCCTCTGGCCTGGACGTCGTCGAAGATACGCCTGACGCCGTCTGATACATCGAGGGCGGTACGGCGCTGCGGGCGCGCCAGCGCCTCCCTTCTGGCCTGGTCATCCAGGGCGTCCCAGTCGAGATATGTCCAGTCCGGGCGCGTTCTGGCGGGGGGAGGTGGGGTCAATGTAGCCATCACATCATCTTTTCGATGGGGAGGACGAGGATGGCCGAGGCTCCGGCGGCCTTCAGCTTTTCGAGCGTTTCCCAGAAAACGGCCTCCTGGCAGACGGCGTGGACGGCAACAGCATCGTCGCGTCCCGACAGGGGCATGACTGTGGGGGATCCGGCACCCGGCAGTATGGCCGTGATCTCGTCGAGGGCAGCGCGCGGGGCGTTGAGCATGACGTATTTCGCACCCTGTGAGGAAACCACGCCCGCCATGCGCTCGATGATGCTGTCGAGCAGGGGCTGCAGACCAGCCTCGGGAATCGCGGGCGACCGGATCAGGACGGCCTGGCTTTCCAGTACGGTCTCGCGAGCCTGCAGGCCATTGGCCTCAAGTGTGGCACCCGTGGAAACGAGGTCACAGATGGCGGCAGCGAGCTTGAGGCGCGGGGCGACCTCGACAGCCCCCCTCATGGTGACGATGTCGGCCGATACGCCCCGTTCATCCAGATACCGGCGGAGTATTCTTGGGTAGGAGGTGGCGATCCTCAGGCCTTCCAGTGAGGCCGGGCCACTATAGTCAAGGGTGGGGGGAACGGCGAGCTTGAGCGTGCACCGGCCAAAGCCGAGCGGCATAATCACCTCGGCATTGGCACCGCCATTGCGTCCCTCCTCGAGCACATTCTCGCCTACGATCCCGAGATCGCAGACGCCGTCGGCCACGAAGGTCGGGATATCGTCATCACGGACCCTGAGCAGGTCAATCGGATAGTTTTCCACGCGATAGAGCAGGTCGTTGTTGCCCTTGACCACACGCAGGCCAGCATCCCTCACGAGGTCAAGGCTTCGGTCGGATAGTCGACCGGATTTCTGGACGGCAATACGCAGTCGTCCCTGGACGGTACTCATACTCAGGCTTTCTTTTTCAGACGGTCCAGGACGAGGCGGTAGCCCTGGTTGTCCATGTCCTTGAGGAAACGGGCAACACGGACAACTGTGGTGGGGCTGGCCCCGGCCTCCAGTCCGATCTCCCGGTAGGATTGCAACTGTTTGTCCAAAAGCCGGGCCACGGCCCAACGCTCGGCAAAGGCCCTGAGTTCCGAAGGCGTACACAGATCCGCCAGGAAGGCATCAACCTCCTCGCGCGTCTTCAGACACAGGAGCGCATCATAAAGGGCGGTCCGGTCGTCGGCGGTCTTGGAGACAGATTTTTGGGACAGCGGATTGGCCATGGGGCGTTCCACTATGCTGTAACGATGGAACGGTCAAGGGGTTGTGGTTTCGTCTTTTTCAGGGAGAGAGGAAGACATGAGCTTCAGGTCATTCTATGTGGCCATCCCCATGACCAGAGTTCTCATCATCGGTGCGGGACATGCCGGCGGATCAGCCGCTGCCCTGCTCAGGCAGTATGGTCATGAAGGGGAGGTCCTGCTCGTGGGAACAGAACCCCAACCCCCCTATCAGAGACCACCCCTGTCCAAGGCCTGGCTCAAGGGCGAGACGGATCTTGACGCTCTCCTCCTGCGGCCGGAGACGTTCTATGCCGAGCAGGCGATCGATTTACGAACAGGGCTGACGGCGGTCCATCTTGACCGGATCAAGAGGGTGGTGACCTTTTCTGACGGGACGCAAGAGACTTACGACAAGCTCATCCTGGCCCAGGGTTCAATAGCCCGCCGACTGAGGCTTCCGGGTGCTGGGCGCCCGGAACTGCTGGAGTTGCGCACGGATGCAGACGCCGAGCGTCTGAAGTCGGCGCTGGCACCCGGACGCCGGCTCGCCATAGTGGGTGGAGGCTATGTCGGGCTGGAGGTTGCGGCTTCAGCCCGAGCGCTCGGTGCCGAGGTTGTGGTGCTGGAGCGAGAGCCGCGGGTCCTGGCGCGTGTGGCCTCACAGGTTCTCTCCGGGTTCTTTACGGACCTGCATCGATCGCATGGGGTCGATATCCGGACCGGCGTGGAGATCTCGGGTTTTGAACCAAGGGGTATCAGCCTTTCACAGGGCCAGGCCATCGAGGCTGATGTGGTTCTGGTCGGGGTGGGAGCCCTGGCCTGCGACGAACTGGCCCGCAAGGCCGGACTGGATTGCGTGGATGGTGGATCCGGCGGCGTGAGGGTGGATGAACAGTCCCGAACATCGGACCCGGCGATCTTTGCCATCGGGGACATGACCTCACGGCCGGTTCCCGTCCTGGGTGGGCTGCGTATCCGGCTCGAGAGTGTTCCCAATGCCCTGGAGCAGGCCAAACAGGCCGCGGCCGCCATAACGGGCCGACCTTCTCCTGCACCCGAGGTGCCCTGGTTCTGGTCCGATCAGTATGACGCCAAGCTTCAGATCGCGGGCCTGGCGTCTGGTGCAGACCAGCAGGTGGTCAGGGGAGACCCGGCTTCAGGCCAGTTTGCGGTTTTCCATCTCAGCGGCTCGCGGATCGTGAGCGTCGAAGCCGTCAGTGCCCCAGCTGAGTTTATGGCGGGAAGGACACTGATCGGGCGCGCCAGCCCCGTGGATGTTGAAAAGCTGACCGACCCTGCAATCTCAATGAAGGCGGTGGGTCTCTGACCCTTGGCTGGATCCAGACCTCAAGGCCGATGGTTAGCCCTGGGCCGGACGTGGATGGCGGCTTCTGACCGGGTCCTTGCGCCATCCCTCTGATCGGATTGGACAGTCCCGTTCAGGCTCATGAGGCCATCTGTGCGGGTCAGCCCAAAGGCCTGACGAGGCGGTTTAAAAGAAAACCGATGCCGCATCGCAATATTTATGTTGCCTAACCGCATTTTCAAAGCCCAATCTGGCACCAGGATGATTGCTGGCAGGCATGAGGCGCACGTTTGATCTTCGATGAAATGTCAGGCGCAGGCGGGACCGGTGAGGTCCGCGACAGCTATCGGACACTGGCCCGGTGGCTGGAGAGTGCTCCGGCTGACCTTCTGTCATCGCGATCCAGACAGGCGGAGCTTTTCTTTCGCCGGATGGGCGTCACCTTTGCTGTCTATGGTGACGTGGAATCCAATGAGCGCCTGATCCCCTTTGACGTGGTCCCCCGGATTATCGGTGCCGGCGAATGGAACGCGCTGGAGAAGGGCCTCAAGCAGCGGGTCTCGGCCATCAACGCCTTCCTGAAGGACATCTATGGCCCCCAGGAATGTATCAAGGCCGGGATTGTTCCGGCAGACCTGATCTTCACCAACCCCAACTACCGTCCGGAAATGCAAGGGCGGCGACCGCCAGGCGATATCTGGTCGCATATTACAGGCGTGGATCTGGTGCGCACGGGTGAGGATGGGTTCATCGTCCTGGAGGACAACTGCCGCACGCCCTCGGGTGTCTCCTACATGCTGGAGAACCGGGAAATGATGATGCGGTTGTTTCCAGACCTGTTTGCTGAGCACCGTATCCGACCGGTCGAGACCTATACGGACATGCTGCTGGCCAGTCTGAGGGCCTCGGCTCCGGCACAGGCCGGCGCTGATCCAAACATCGTTGTCCTGACGCCGGGTCCCTTTAACTCGGCCTATTACGAACACAGTTTTCTTGCGGACAAGCTTGGGGTCGAACTGGTCGAGGGTGGCGATCTCTTCGTCAATGCCGATATCGTCTATATGCGCACGACCGAGGGTCCCAAGCGGGTCGATGTCATCTATCGTCGGATCGATGACGAGTTCCTCGATCCCCTGACCTTTCGTCCGGATTCAGCGGTTGGCATCCCGGGCATCATGGCCGCCTACACGGCTGGAAACGTCACACTCTCCAATGCGGTCGGCACCGGTGTCGCGGATGACAAGGCCGTCTATACCTACATGCCCGAGATCATCCGCTTCTTTTCGGGCGGCGAGGCGATCCTGGGCAATGTGCCGACCTGGCGGTGTCGTGAGCCCGAGGCCCTCAAGGAGGTGCTTTCCAAACTTGATCAGCTGGTCGTCAAGGAGGTGGGCGGTTCTGGTGGGTACGGCATGCTGGTTGGTCCAGCCTCGACCAAGGCCGAGATCGAGGCCTTCAGGGCAAAGCTCATTGCCGATCCCGATGATTTCATTGCACAGCCCACCCTGGCCCTGTCGACGGCCCCTACTCTGGATGGAGGCAGGCTGTCGCCCAGGCACGTCGACCTCAGACCCTTTGTGCTGTCCAGTCCGGCGGGCATGCGGGTTGCTCCAGGGGGACTGACGCGAGTGGCCCTCAAGGCCGGATCCCTTGTGGTCAACTCCAGTCAGGGTGGCGGGACCAAGGACACATGGGTGCTGGATGACTGACGTCCTGCTCCCACCCACCAGGTCCTGGGGCCGGGGACTTGACCCGGATCGGGGTATGGCTGCGATCCGATCAGCCGTTAGCGGAGGGGCTGATGCTTAGTCGGACAGCCGATAGCCTGTACTGGACGGGCCGATACATGGAGCGTGCCGACTTCCTGGCCCGCATTCTTGAAGCCGCCTCGCGTCTTGCAGCCCTTCCGGCGAAGGACGCGGCGGCGACAACGGCCTGGGCCAGCGCCATTGCCTCGGCTGGGGTCGCCCAAAGGTTTTCTGAGTCTGGACGTTCACCAAGCGAGCGTTCAGTGCGGGAGTTCCTGGCCTTTGCGCCTGAAAATCCCACCTCGATCAAGGCCTGTATTACAGCGGCCAGGACCAATGCGCGCTCGGTGCGCACGGCCCTGACCATCGAGCTCTGGGAAGCGATAAACGGGGCCTGGAACGGATTGGGCGAGTTTGGCGAGCCCAGCCGGCGTGATGATTTTGTCCGGTTCCTCGAATGGGTGAAAGGCGTCTCACTGGCGGTTGAAGGGGCCAGCTCGCGCACCATGCTCAGGAATGACGCCTACTGGTTTTTGAGGCTGGGGGCGGCCATCGAGCGGGCTGACAACACGGCGCGTCTGCTGGATGTCAAATATCATCTCCTTTTGCCTGCGGACGAGCGTGTCGGCGGGCAGCTGGATTATTTCCAATGGACCACCCTGCTGCGGGAAGTCTCCGCCCTTACGGCCTATCGTTGGGTTTATCGCGAATCTGTGAGGCCCTGGCTGGTTGCCGATCTCATGGTGCTGAATCGACAGATGCCGCGCTCGCTGGCGTCCTGTCAGGGTATGATTGTCAGCTATCTCGAACGCCTGGCTACGGATTATGGCCGCCGGGGCCCCGCCCAGCGTCTGGCGTCAACCCGCCTGGCCCAGTTCAACGAGGCCAAGATCGAGGATATTTTCCAGTCAGGACTGCATGAGTACATTCTCGGTTTCCTGAAGGAGAACAATGCCCTGGCTGCGGCCATCCACGATCAGTATCTGGTCTGACCATGCGCATCCGTATCGACTATGAAACCCGATATGCCTACACCAGACCGGCTCGGTTCATCATTCAGAATCTGCGGCTGACGCCCCGTTCGACAGAGGCCCAGCAGGTTCGCGAATGGCGCGTTGAGACTGACGTCGACACGCGGCTGAGCCGGACCGAAGACGCCTTTGGCAATATCGTGCATAATCTCTACACAGAGCGTCCCACCAAGGCCTTGACCATCAGGGTGACCGGTGAGGTTGTAACCAATGATACCGGCGGTGTTCTAAGGGGCGGAGCGTCGGAACGTCTGTCGCCTCTTGTCTATCTGCGCGACACACCCCTGACCCAGGCGGATGCGGCCCTGCGGGCCTTTGCCGAGGCGATCGGACCGGCTGATGATCTTTACCGCCTGCATCAGCTGATGGGGCACATCCATGCCGAAGTCGCCTTCACGGTGGGCTCGACGACGGCGGATCACACGGCCGCCGATGCCTTTGCCCAGCGTCAAGGGGTCTGTCAGGACCACGCGCAGATATTTATCGCCTGTGCCCGCCGGCTGGGGATTCCGGCCCGTTATGTCTCTGGACACCTGCACCGGAGCGATGGTCAGGACGATCAGGAGGCCGCGCACGCTTGGGCTGAGGCCTGGGTCGAGGGGCTGGGCTGGGTTGGGTTTGATGCGGCCAACGGAATCTGTCCGACAGAACACTATGTCCGGGTCGCAACGGGACTGGATTCCCTGGGAGCAGCACCGATCCGTGGGACAAGCTATGGTGGCGGACCAGAGACCATGACGGTTGCCCTGCGTGTGCGTCAGATGCAACAGACCCAGCAGCAACAGTAGGGCCAGGGAAAATGAGTTTATCGTCAGGGGTCGTCCTGCCGTTCGAATCTGCTAGCGTTGCGGTTCGGAACTTTTCGGGTCGCGAACAGGTACGATGACCTACTGCGTCGGTATGGTAGTGAACGAGGGTCTGGCGATGATCGCCGACACACGCACCAATGCGGGCGTGGATAATATCTCGTCCTACAAAAAGCTGCATATTACAGAAGTCACGGGCGAGCGGATCATTGCCATCGCCACGGCTGGAAATCTGTCTGTTACCCAGACGGCACTGGCCATGGTTGCCGAAGGCGTCCGCATGCCGGGTCAGGACCAGCCAGAAACCCTGGAAACGGCTCCAACCCTGTTTCGAGCCGCCCAGATTGTTGGCCACGCCCTTGCCCAGGTCAGGAATGATCTGGCTCCGTCGATGCGGGCCGAGGCTCCGCGGCTTTCGGCCTCCATGCTTCTGGGGGGACAGATCCGTGGAGGGCGCATGGGGCTCTACCTGATCTATGCGGAAGGCAACTTCATCGAATGTGGGCCAGACACGCCCTACATGCAGATCGGCGAACTTAAGTACGGTAAGCCCATCCTGGACAGGGCTCTGCATACGGACACCCCAATGGCCGAGGCGGTCAAGCTGGGTCTCATCTCCTTCGACTCGACCATCCGCTCCAACATTGCTGTTGGGCCCCCCTTTGACATGGTGGTGATCCATCGGGACGGATTGCACGGAGATGCAAGGCGTATTGAAGCCGATGATCCCTATTTCAAGGATCTTGGTCGTCGCTGGTCGGAGGCCCTGGCCAATGCCCATCGGGCAATGCCGGCCCCTCCTTGGCTTGATCCGGCCCCGGTGGGGCGCCCCTCGATATCGATCGTCGGCTGAAGCCCCCATCGGCCTGGACGCTTTCGCCGGTGTGAGGGCTACTGGTTTGCGTCAAGGAAGGCCATCAGGCTTGGCTGCGGCGCGCGCGAGCTTGCCCCTATTGGGTTCGGCAGGTGCACTGGTTATCCGTGCTCGTCGATTTTTTCAGTGTTCCAGCTGATCCAGCAGGGCTTGGGCAAACTCCGACAGGGTATCATCGCGGGCCCCCATGATGAGAATACGGTCACCTGGACGGGCCAGCTCCACCAGGCGTTCACCGCAGGCTGTGCGTGTGGGAAGGGCCTCGGCCTTTCGGCCCCGTGAGCGGATACCCTGGGCAATGTCCAGTGAGCCAACGCTCCTGTCCGTAGTGCCGCCATAATAGACGGGTTCGGGCAGCAAAAGGATGTCCTCATCATTCATGAGGCTGGCAAAACCTTCGATGAACTCCGACTTCATCAGCCTGAGGGGGCCAAAGCCGTGGGGCTGGAACAGGATCAGCAGACGGCCCTCAAAGGCGTGCAGGGTTCGCAGGGTCGCTGCGATCTTGTCGGGGTTGTGGGCAAAATCATCAATGACGGTGATACCGGACCGGGTGCCGACGACCTCCAGCCTGCGTCTGATCCCTGCAAAGGTCTGGAGGGCTGCAATCGCGTCTGGAAGTGTGACGCCAACAGCGCGCACGGCGGCAAGGGCGGCCAGGGCATTGGCGACATTGTGGGCCCCTGGAACATTGAGAATGACCTCCAGTCCGGGCTTGCCGTGCTCCGATACAGAAAAGCTCATGCCGGCGGGAAGGGGCTGCAGCGTCTCAGCCCTGAAGTCCGCCTCACCGCCCTCGACCGAAAAGGTCACGACGCCATAGTCCGTCCCGGCTTCCTCGTTCTGGCGGATCATCGTGGCTGCAAGGCTGGCCGTTCCGGGATTGTCCAGGTTGAGCACAGCGATACCGGCCCGCGATGCAAAGCCGCCAAACAAGTCTGTCAGCTCCTGCATGGACTTGTGATCAAGGGAGATATTCGAGACCACGGCGACAGTGGGATCATAGCGGGAGATTGATCCGTCCGATTCGTCGACCTCAGCGACAAACAGCGTCTCTGCGCCGATGAGTGCACTGGCAAACGGGTGGTCGGGTCGGGTGAAGTTCTTCATGACCGCCCCGTTCATGACGGTGGGCTCACGTCCGGCCTGGTGCAGGATCCAGGCAATCATGCCCGTGATGGTGGACTTACCCGAGGTTCCAGCCACACCGATACGGCTTGGAGAGGCGTTGAACAGCTGGCTGAGAAGTTCTGGCCGGGTCATGAGGGTTGCCCCGGCTCTGCGGGCCGCAGCGATATCGGGAACGGTGTCTTCGATCGCGCCTGAGGCGACCACAATCTGGTTGGGGGAGGTAACGCCTGAACCGTCCTGAGCAAACAGGCCGATGCCGCGACGGGTCAGCCAGTCGAACTTTTCGGGGGTTCGCCCCTGGTCGCGGGACCGGTCTGAACCCTGGATGACATGACCGCGGGACTGGACGATCATGGCGAGCGGCAACATTCCGGATCCACCGATGCCGCAGAAGAAATAGGAGGCGTCATTCATCATGGCGTCTTACAACAGGGGTTTGCCGCATTCCGCCAGAGGGTGGATGCAGATTCTGGAAGCGAGAGACTGCGCGTGATCCCACCAGAGGTTAAGCCAGAAGACCTGAACCCGGGCGAGACCGAGCGGATGTCAGGGAGCCAGGGTAATGACAGCCTCGATGGTGGAGGCTTCAAGATTGGCATCGTCTGCGCCAGTTCCCGCTTTTCCATGGCCCGGGCAGAGGCGATCAGGGCCTGGATGGCGCTTCATTACCCTGACGGCTCGGTCAGGGTGGTTTTTCATCCCGCCTGTTTCCTCAAGCACGGACATTTTGCGGGCGACGACCGTGCCCGTGCCGAGGCCTTCATCGACTATGCCAATGATCCGCGTATCGATGCCGTCTGGTTCGCCCGCGGGGGTTATGGTGCCTGCAGGATTGCCGAGGCGGTCATCCCCCGTCTTGGCGAGGTTGCCCGCAAAAAGCGCTACCTTGGTTATTCGGATGCCGGCAGCCTTCTGGCCGGCTTATACAAGGCCGGCTTCAGACATCTGGCCCACGGCCCAATGGCTTCAGATGCCGTACGGAATGACAGTACCGCGCGGGGGGCCCTGGCCTGGTTGACAACGGGCAGGACCCCCTGGATCGAACCTTCGCTTGCGATTGATCGAAAACCCGCAGTCGCCTTTAACCTGACGATCATTGACCAGTTGGTTGGTACGGTCCTTGAGCCCGATCTGAGCGATCATGTGCTGATGATCGAAGAGGTTTCCGAGGCCCTTTACCGTGTGGACCGGATGATGTTTCACCTCACCGGCCAGGCCTCCATCCGAAAGCTCGCAGGTATTCGTCTGGGACGGGTGTCGGACGTTACGCCCAATGATCCGGACTTCGGCCTGACCCCCGAAGAGATCGTTCGCTACTGGTGCGCACGGTCCGGCATTGCCTATCTGGGAGCGGCTGACATCGG
Source organism: Caulobacterales bacterium (assembly GCA_041308165.1). Lineage (GTDB taxonomy): Bacteria > Pseudomonadota > Alphaproteobacteria > Caulobacterales > Caulobacteraceae > Brevundimonas. The sequence continues at coordinate 3,235 of JBFZCB010000280.1, read as the reverse complement.
ACATGATGCTGAAAACAAGATCGTGCCCTTCGGATAGGCGCGCTTGGCCCTCGCTTCACGAAGCGGCCCCGATTGTGTTGGCGGCGCCTCACCTCGCCAGCCATGGTTCGTGCCGGTAGCGGATCATCGCTCCGGACCTCGACAGCATCCTGATCTGTGGGCAACAGTATCGGCGATGTCGCTCAACGGTTCACGGGCGGGAGATGCGGAAAAAACCCGGCCACGGGTCCGTTGATCTTCCTGTCCGGAACGGCGGTCATGGAGGCTGGGGATGACGCGGGGGCGTTGATCTGGCCGCTCGGGGAGCCGGGGTTGCATTTGTAGACAGGGCCCGTTTCCACGGTGTGGAGACGGGCCCATTCTTCATTCAGAGGTCCGATAAGCCCCTTTCGGACAGGGATGACGGCCCCACCTTTTGCGAGCTTAGGCGAGTTTCGGCCGGCTCCGTGGGGCGGTCCTCAACCTGCAAATGCCTAGGCAGCCTCAGCGGCGATGTCGGAGCGGACAAGGGCATCAAGTCCGGCCGCAAGGTCTGCCAGCACATCATCCTGATGTTCAAGGCCGACCGAAAGTCTAAGCAGCCCTTCGGTGATTCCGGCTGTCACACGCGCCTCCGGTGTCATGGCTGCGTGGGTCATGGTTGCCGGGTGGGCGATCAGGCTCTCTACGCCGCCCAGCGATTCCGCGAGGGTAAAGACCTCGAGCTGATCGACCAGGCTACGCACGGCTTCTGTTCCGCCGTGCAGCTCAAAGCTGAGCATGGCCCCAGGGCCCTTTTGCTGGCGCAGGGCGAGCTCATGGTTCGGATGGCTGGAAAGCCCCGGATAGTGGACGGCCTTTACTGCAGGATGATGAGCTAGCATTTCAGCGACCGCCCCAGCGGTCGCCTGCTGATGCTCGATCCGCGCAAACAGGGTCCGGATTCCTCTCAGGGTGAGATAGGCATCAAAGGGTGAACCCGTAACGCCAAGGCAGTTGGCCCACCAGGCCAGTTCCGTGTGATCCGCCGCCTGTGCAGAGATCACGGCTCCTCCCACGACGTCGGAATGGCCATTGATGTATTTGGTTGTGGAATGGACGACGAAGTCCGCGCCCAGCTCGATCGGGCGCTGCAGGGCCGGAGAAAGGACGGTGTTATCGGCCACAACCTTGGCCCCCACCCGGTGGGCGCGACGGCAGATATCGGCGACATCGACAACGCGAAGCAGCGGATTTGAAGGCGTTTCGACGAGGACCAGTTTGGGGTTCAGGGCCAGAGCGGCTTCGAGGGCTGATGGATCGCCCTGGTCTACAAAGGCAACTTCGAAATGACCCTTGCGGGCCCGAGCCGAGAGAAGCCTGTGGGTGCCTCCATAACAGTCGTGGGGTGCGATCATGAGATCGCCGGGTGACAGAAGGCTGAGCGGCAGGTCGACAGCCGCCATGCCGGTCGCCGTCACCACGCAGCCTGCACCACCTTCGAGCTGGGTAAGGGTTTCGGCCAGGACGTCGCGCGTTGGATTACCGGAGCGGCTGTAGTCATACCGTCGCTTCTGATCAAAGCCGGCGAAGGAATAGTTGGATGACAGATAGAGGGGCGGCATCACTGCCCCGTGCGCGCTGTCCTCATCAACGCCCGAGCGGGCGCACACGGTGCGGGCATCACGGATGCGGGCCTTGATCGGGCGGGTCATTGTTCGATGTCCTTGAGGGCATTTCGGAGGATGTCGCCAACCAGGGCTTCCTCCTTGAGAAAGGCGTCGTGGCCGAAGAGAGAGGGAGCCTCGACCAGACGGAACAGGACGGGCAGTCGCGCGGCCAGCTCGCGCATGTCGTCAATCGGTACCAGTCTGTCGGATGTGAACCCAACAAGCGTGGTTGGGACCGTAATGGCTTCGGGCGTGACCGAATGACGATCGATCGAGTCCGAAAGGGAAAGCCAGCGCGCCGGTGTGGTGTGGTTTCGATAGGCCAGACCTCGGGCCGTGAGATATTCACAGACAGGGTAGGCCTGTCCGGCGGCGGACGGTGCGGTGCTTTCAAAGCGATAGCCAAACTCTTCGGCCGTCCGGTAGGTGGTCATGGCCAGTTCGCGCGCCAGAGCCACCCCCTCTTGGGGCTTGCCAGCCTCGGTAGCCAGCTGGAGGATGCGGCGCTGGATGCCGCGCCAGGCTGTCGCCTGGGGATGGGCGCGGTGTGCGGCTGACACAACGATCAGCTTTTTCAGCCTGTCAGGATAGAGCTCGGCAAAGGCCAGGCCGATCATGCCGCCATACGAGCAGCCAATGAAGGCACCAACGGGTCCAGCCCTTAGCCGTGTCAGCACAAGTTCCAGAAGGCGGGCCTGGTCATGGGTTGTGATGGTGACTGCGGCTGCAGCATCTTCAGCCTGCGGGGCGTAGTCGAAGGCGAGGACCTGACAGTGGCGCAGGTCGATTGGCCCGCCTTTGGATACGGCTTCTGACCACCATCCCAGTCCATTGGTTTCCGTGCGGTGCACGAAGCGTCCTGAAGAGATGCCGCCTGCCACCACCACCAAAGGCGCCCCGGTCCGGCCATGCAGGCGGGCGGTTATGCTGGGCTGACCGAGCCTTTCGCCGGATTGAAGTCGGAAATCCGCGGGCACAGGCACGACGATGTCCGCAGCCGTATCGGCGCACAGATCTGGAGCAAGATCGAGATCATCACCCCGAACACTTTTGCGACAGGAGGGGTCCAGAGAGGTTTCAATATCGAAGGCCATCAGGGTCGTCCGCAAATCCCGCCCAACAAGGCTCATGCGATGACAGACCGTGGATACGTCGCCTAATCGACGCTCCACCCATCTCTCGCGAACCCGAACAGAGGGTCCTCGCAGGAGTTGGCACCGTTCGGGTGGAACCCGATGGTTGCCCCGGCATCAAAGGGCCTATCCCTCCGCCGGTCTTGATGAGTGCCTTAAGGGATGGTGGAAACATCGCTTCCCGTCAAGGGGAAAATTCTCGCGCGGGTTCTGATTTACCCAGGGAGGCTGTGCGGCCCTATACTCGCCAAAATGCCAAAACGCGCAAAAAACTTGCTCAAGAGGGTTGACGGGTTGAGAGGCGACCTTCATCCTTACCCCAAGGTTCATTCAGGATTACGTCCTTGTCGCGCTTCAGCCGCATCGCTGTAGAGATTACCACCGCCGCCCGGATGGCGCGGTCGGTTTCGCCTGCGACAACCACAACCGGCGGCATCACCATGACCGGCCCCTCAAGGGCGGGAACAGGTTAGC
>JBFZCB010000279.1:0-16889 GCA_041308165.1 Caulobacterales bacterium | reverse complement strand
GCGCTCAGGGCGTCGACATAGGGATTTTCAAACAGGCCGGCCTGGAATTTCAAGGTCAGGACCCGGCGTACGGCTTCGTCGATCTGGGCCGGCTTGACCCGGCCATCCCTGAGAAGGGCCGGCAGGGTGTCGAAGCCTTCGCCGTCCGGCAGTTCGACATCGATCCCCGCATCGAGTGCTCGAACCGTGGCCTCCTCAATGGTGGCAAACATCCTGTGGCGGGTATTGAGCTCGCGGATGGCGAAATAGTCCGAGACGACCATGCCCTTGAAGCCCCACTCCCCGCGCAGCACGTCGTTCAGCAGCCAGCGATTGGCATGGGAGGGTAGGCCGTCGATCTCGTTGTAGGAGGCCATCACCGACATGACGGGCAGTTCCGTCACCGCGCGCTCGAAGGGAGGAAAGAAGTTCTCCCGCAAAATCCGCTCTGAGATGTTGGCGGGTCCGACATTGATCCCGTTTTCCGGCTGTCCGTGGCCCGTCATATGCTTGAGGGTGACAAAGACCTTGTCGGGCGCAAGCGGCAGGGTTTCACCCTGAAACCCGCGAATGGCCGCCAGGCCCATCTCGGAGACAAGATGGGGATCCTCGCCATAGGTCTCCTCGATCCGGCCCCAGCGGGGATCGCGGGCTATATCGACCACAGGCGCAAGGGCAAGCTGGGCTCCACGGGCGCGCATCTCGCGGGCCGCCACGCTGAACACACGCGTGACCAGCTCCGGGTCCCAGGTACTTGCCAGGGCGATGGATTGGGGGAAACTGGTCGCACCGCGAGCCACATAGCCATGCAGGGCCTCTTCGTGGAACAGCATCGGGATCCCCAGGCGGGTGTTCTCGACGGCCCATCTCTGGCCTGCATTGACATAGTCCGCTGTCTGGCGGCCTGTGCGATTGACCGCCTCGGTTGCGGCTCCCGCCGAGCCATTCAGTGAGGGGTCCACGCCCCGGAAGTCCTGAGGCCTGGAGACCTGGCCCAGACCATGCGGGAAGGCTGCGGTGGCCTTCTCTGCGGAGAAATCGCCAGCAGGGGTCTGGATCTCTCCCTTGAACTCCCAGATGCCGACCATCTGGGCAATCTTCTCATCGACAGTCATGCGCTGAAGGAGGTCTTCAACTCTCTGATCGACGGGCAGGTTCGGATTTCGGTAGGGGGCCTGGGCATCAGGACGCACAAGGGCCGGGTAGGCTTGGGTCCGGGCGGCAGCGAGCAGGGGCGCTGTCGCTGCCGCAGTGAACAGTCCCGCTAGAAGGGTTCTGCGATCCACCTTCGCGATCGTCCGGTTGCGTGTGGTCATTTCAATCCCCCAGGAATGCTCACTGTCGATGATCGAGCGTGGTAGCGCTAACATAAACGTTAGACAGGCCTATGCCTTCGGTCAAGTCGCCACGACCTGCGACCAAAGGGCAGGGATTATCTCCGGTCTGTGGCGAGCCTTACAGGGTCTTTCCGGGCCGATCCGGTTCGCATGGCCGCGATCCGGAGGCCTTCAATAGAGTCCATACAGGCGTGCTGGGCGAGCCTGTGCGAGGCGATCCATGGCACAGCCCTCGTCATCGCGCACACCCTGGTTGAGCCGGCCCGAATACGGCGTTGCGACGGGTGAGCCGCTGCATTAGTCATGCGGTCCTATACTGGATGATGATAATGGCCGGAGCGACCATCTACGACGTTGCCGATCGCGCGGGCGTCTCGATCAAGACCGTATCGCGCGTGGTCAACCGTGAAGCCAACGTCAGCCCAGCCTTGCGTGAAAAGGTCCAGGAGGCCGTGGTGGCTCTTGGCTATCGGCGCAGCCTTTCGGCCAGGGCCCTGGCGGGTTCCAGCTCAAGCATCATCGCCGCCCTTGTCGATTCCGGACTGACGATCGAACACTGGAAGAGCGGGCGAGGAAACGACTACCTCAGCCGGCTTGAGCTGGGTGCGCTGATGGAATGCCGGCGCGCCGAATACCATCTCATGGTGGAGCTCGTCGATCACGGCTCCGCCAGTCTAGAGCGAGACATCCTGGCCCTTCTGGGGTCGATCCGACCCGCTGGCGTCATGCTGACGCCGCCGAACTCAGATCACGCGCTCCTTCTCGACATTCTCGATTCTGCCGGCGTGGCCTATGCCCGCATCAGTCCGGAAAAGGACCTGGGACGCGGTGTGGCGGTGCGGATGGACGAGCGTCAGGCGGCCTTCGACATGACACAGCATCTGATTGGCCTAGGACACCGGCGGATCGCTCACATCTCCGGTCCTGGCGCCTTTGCCGCCAGTGCATTGCGCCGCCAAGGCTATGAGCAGGCTCTGAGCCAGGCCGGTATTGTCCATTGCCCACCCCTGGTGGAGGAGGGCGACTTTACCTTCCCGTCGGGCATTGCTGGCGCAGAGAGGCTCTTGTCGGGGGATCGGCCCACGGCGATCTTTGCGGCCAATGACGACATGGCGCTCGGCGTGCTCCAGGCCGCCGCTGCGGCAGGTCTTTCGGTACCCCTTGATCTGTCCGTCGCCGGGTTTGACGATACGCCCAGCGCACTTTTCAGCACCCCACAGTTGACGACCATCCGTCAGCCCGTCGCTGAAATGGCCGCCGAGGCGACCCGCCGACTGCTGCCGTCAGCGGACCGATCCGGCCATGACAGCGCCCTTGTCACCGTGCCGTACGAACTTGTTGTTCGTAGCTCCACAGGAGCTTGCGGCTAGTGGGTTGACAGCGCTGTCAGTTCAACCAGAATACGCCTTGTGGAGCGGCTTTCAGATTGCTCGGAATGAGAGTGTTGCCCTGGGTTGCCTTTGCCCGGGCACAGTCAAATCCCGAGCATCAGTCGGCCAGGTTCAAAGCCAGCTCACCCTGAGAGCCTTGCCGCGACGGTGTGCCGTCGCGGCACCTTTTTGACCACGAGGATCCTCCATGCGCTGTGCTGTCTCCGTTATCGCTCTGCTGATTGCCCTGGGCCAGCCGGCTTCGGTCCTTGCCAATCCCTCTGCGCCGACGCCAGCTGCCGCTGATGATGCCGCCCGTGCGGACCCATCGATCTGGCCACGATCGTCTTCGCCTGCGGCCATGACGGACGCCGCAACGCAGGCCTTTGTGGAGACCCTTCTTGGCCGGCTGACCCTCGAAGAGAAGGTTGGACAGCTCATCCAGGCTGATATCGCCGCCATTACCCCCGAAGACCTTCTCACCTACCCCCTTGGATCCATCCTGGCCGGGGGCAATTCTTCGCCGGGTGGTGACGAGCGCGCAAGCGCCCAGGCCTGGGTTGACCTTGCCCGTGCCTATCGCAGGGCGAACGATCAGCGGCCGGGCACGGCTGTGCCCCTCATCTTCGGAATTGATGCTGTTCACGGCCATAACAATGTGATCGGCGCGACCCTCTTTCCCCATAACATCGGACTGGGCGCGGCTCGCGACCCTGACCTGATCCGCCGGATCGGGGAGGCGACTGCCCTTGAGGTCGCAGCGACCGGAGCGGACTGGACCTTTGGGCCGACCTTGGCCGTTCCTCGTGATGACCGCTGGGGTCGAACCTATGAGGGCTATGGAGAGGACCCTGAAATCGCAAAGACCTATGCAGCGCCGATGACGCTGGGATTGCAGGGTGAACTCGTAGCGGGCAGCCCAATCGCCTTTGGACGAATAGCCGGATCGGCAAAGCATTTCCTCGCTGACGGCGGTACGGTTGATGGCAAGGACCAGGGCGATTTCGTAGGGACCGAACGCGAACTGATCGATGTGCATCTGAGCGGTTATCCGCAGGCCATTGAAGCTGGCGTGCTGTCAATCATGATCAGTTTCTCAAGCTGGCATGGCGTGAAGCACACGGGCAATGCGAGTATCTTGCGTGATGTCCTTTATGGCCCTCTTGGCTTTACCGGCTTTACGGTCTCTGACTGGAACGCCCATGGACAGATCCCGGGCTGTTCGAACGAAAGCTGCCCCCAGGCGGTTAATGCCGGGATCGACATGTTGATGGCACCTGACAGCTGGAGACCGCTCTATCACAACACTCTGGCCCAGGTCCGCTCCGGTGAAATCCCCATGGCACGGGTGGATGAGGCTGTGCGCCGCATCCTGAGTGCCAAGGTGACAGCAGGATTGTTTCGCACCGAACGTCCCGTGGAAGGCCGGCTGGAGGTCCTTGGATCCCCTGAACACCGCGCCCTCGCGCGCGAAGCGGTGCGCAAATCGCTGGTTCTATTGAAGAACGACGGTGTTCTTCCGATTCGCGCCGGAGCCAATGTGCTGGTGGCGGGGGACGCGGCGGATGATATCGGTCAGGCCGCAGGTGGCTGGACCCTGACATGGCAGGGGACAGGCAATACCAATGCAGACTTCCCCAATGGCCAGTCCATCTGGGGCGGGGTTGAGGAGGCGGTGCGCGCCGGTGGCGGGTCTGCGACCCTCAGCGCGGACGGTACCTATGACGCCCGGCCCGATGTGGCGATCGTCGTGTTCGGGGAAATGCCCTACGCCGAGTTCCAGGGGGATGTTGCCCACCTTGATTTCCTGCCGGACCAGCCCCTGGCCATTCTGAAGCGTCTGCAGGCCCAGGGCATTCCGACTGTGTCGGTCTTCCTTTCGGGACGACCCATGTGGATCAATCCTGAGCTCAATGCCTCAAACGCCTTTGTTGCCGCCTGGCTTCCCGGTTCTGAGGGCGGCGGCGTCGCCGATCTTCTGGTGGGTGGACAAGATGGCCGGGCGCGCCATGATTTCACCGGACGGTTGAGCTTCTCCTGGCCAAGGGACGCGACCGGCACCCCCCTTAACCACGGCGATGCCGATTATGACCCCCTGTTTGCCTATGGATATGGGCTTGGTTACGGCAATCCCGGTTCGGTAGAGCCGGTGTCAGAAGAGAGTGGTATCACCGTCAGCCTGTCCAGTGTGGCCGACTATCTGGTCGACGGGCGGGTTATAGAGCCCTGGTCGCTCGCCCTCGAGGATGCCGGGGGGCAGACCCGGGCTGGCTCCGAGGCGTCTGTCGCCAGCCCTCGTGGCCTGGTCAGCCTGGCTGTGGTGGACGATCTGGCCCAGGAAAGCGGGCGGCGGTTCAGGTTTGGCGGCGGCGAGCGGCAAGGCGTCGTGATCTGGGGAAGTGCTGTCGATCTCAGTCGTCAGTCCAATGCCGAGATGGCCCTTAGCTTCCGATATCGGGTTGATGCATCACCGACAGATCCGGTCATGCTCTCCATTGGCACCCAGGGTGAATCCGGCCAGCAGGGCGTCAACCTGACGTCCTTCCTTAATGAGGCCCCCATCGGGCAATGGCGCACCATGAAGGTTCGTCTGTCCTGCTTCCGCGACCTGGGTGTTGACCTTGCCGCCGTTGAACGCCCCTTCCAGCTGACGACGTCCGGCCGGCTTACCCTGTCCATGTCGGAGATCCGTCTGGGCGCCAATGAAGGCGACGCCATCTGTCCCTCAAGGTGAGGCGGGACAATACTGTCTGAGGAAGGCCTCATGGGTCGGCATGGCACCGGCTGTCTTGGCAATCACACTGCGAATGCCTGCCAGTCGGTTGCTCAGGAGCTCGACGGGCAGCGCATCCGCCATGGGGTCCCATGAGTGGGGCTGTATGTTCTGTCCGAGCATAACCGCCAGCCAGCTGTCAGCCCCGAAAAGCTCGTCATCCAGGCGGAAGACACGCCCGGTTGCCCTGAACAGATCTATGCGCGACTGCAGGGTGTCCGGCACAGCCATATTGGCCACATATCGCCAGAAGGCTGTGTCGTTACGGTTCGTGGCCTTGTAGTGCAGGATGATGAAGTCACGCATCTGCTCATACTGAAGCTGCATCATCCGATTGTATTGAGCCGCTAGCAGTGGCTCGAAATCCCGGTCTGGAAACAGCGCCAGCAACCGGGTTATGCCCGCCTGGATCAGGTGGATGCTGGTGGACTCCAGCGGTTCCAGGAAACCTGAGGACAGGCCAAGGGCCACCACATTGCCTACCCATTGCTGTCGCCTGCGCCCCGCCTTGAACTTCAAGGTCCGGGGTTCTGCCAGCGCCTTGCCATCCAGAGCGCCCAGAAGGGTCTGTAGAGCGTCCTCCTCGCGGGTGAATGCGGAGGCGTGGACATAGCCATTGCCGGTTCTGTGCTGAAGGGGGATCCGCCAGGTCCAGCCCGAGTCTCGCGCCGTGGATCGGGTGTAGGGCGTGAGTGGACCGACATTCTGGGTTGGAACCGCCAGAGCCCGATCGCAGGGTAGCCAGTGGCTCCAGTCCTCATAACCGGCCTGCATGGCACCTTCGATCAGCAGACCGTGAAATCCGGAGCAATCGATGAACAGGTCCGCCGCCAGGTCCCGACCGTCTTCGGTCTGGACAGAGGCGACATGGCCTGTGTTTGGATCGCGCACAATGTTGGCGACAAGACCCTCGTGGCGGGTCACGCCCCTGGCCTGGGCGATCTCGCGCAGGAAGCGCGCATAGAGGCCAGCGTCGAAATGATAGGCGTATTTCAGACTGGAAAGCACGGTCCGCGGATCCGCCGAGGGCAGGCACATTCGATTATTCAGGGCGGCTACGGTCGAGAGGTTGTAGTCGCTCAGAGGTGTCGAGAATCCCTGGGCCTGGGCGCGCAGCCAGATCTGGGAGAAGGACACGGATTCAATGTCCATTCCGATCGCTCCGAACGGATGGATATAACGCTCGCCCAGTCCACCCCAGTCCACGAACTCAATTCCCAGTTTGAACGAGGCCTGGGTTCGCTTCATGAACTCGGTCTCGTCAATGCCCGCCAGGGCATTGAACGCGAGAATGGGCGGGATGGTCGCCTCGCCCACTCCAACCGTTCCAATCTGGTCTGATTCGATCAGGTCAACCTTGGTCAAGCCATTGCCCGCAGCGCGGGCGAGGGCCACGGCCGCCATCCATCCGGCGGTGCCGCCGCCCACGATGAGAATGCGGCGAAGCGGGCGGCGGCCGGTGCCGGGCGGAGAGGTTGCGGGTGTCATCTTGGTCCAAACCTAGCGCAGATAACCGTGCGTTGATCTTATCCATTCTGCATGATAGCGTCCCGAAATGACAGCGCTGTCAGTTGTCAAATAAGATAGATAACTCCGAGGGGGGAAAATCGTGACTGTTTCTCGAACGGGCGAGAGTGCGCTTGCACCTGCGCGTCTGCTTTTGTTGCTCAGCGGGGCCTCGGGCCTTGCTCTTGGCGCTGCGTTGCTGGCGACGCCCGCCCAGGCCCAGAGTGCACCGGCGCAGGATGTGGATCCGGTGGAGGTTGATGAGGTCATCGTCACCGGCATCCGTTCCAGTATCCGCAGTGCTCAATCCATCAAGGAAAACTCCGACGTCTTTGTGGATGCCATCAGCGCGGAGGACATCGGTGCCCTTCCTGATCGCTCGGTCACAGAAGCCCTGCAGCGCGTTCCAGGCGTGTCCATCAGCCGCTTTGCCGGTGCCAACGATCCAGACCACTTCTCGGTCGAGGGGTCCGGTGTGGTCGTTCGCGGCCTGAACTTTGTCCGTTCGGAACTGAATGGCCGCGACACGTTTTCCGCAAACAACGGGCGCGACCTGTCCTTTGCAGACGTGCCCCCTGAACTCCTCGGCAGTGTCGAGGTCTTCAAGAACGTCTCTGCCGATATGATCGAGGGCGGGATTGCCGGTACCGTCAACCTCAACACGCGAAAGCCCTTCGATAGCGCCGGGCGCCAGGTGGCCATGTCCTTTGAGGGGAACTACGGCGATCTCGAGCAGTCCCTTACGCCAACGGTATCCGCTCTGGTCAGCGACCGCTGGGAGACCGAGGTGGGTGAGTTTGGCCTGCTGCTGAGCGGCGTCTATTCCCAGCTTCAGTCACGATCCAACGGGCTTCAGGCTCTGAACTACCGGCTCAGTCAGTCGACGGGCCGTGACCTCTGGACCCCATCTGGTCTGGCCTTCCGGACGCAGTCGTTTGATCGCGAGCGTTCGGGTCTGGCGGCAGCCGGCCAGTGGCGCTCGAACGACCGGACCATGGAGGCGACGCTTCAGTTCCTGAGATCGGATTCCACCCAGGCCTGGACCGAGAACGCCATCGAGGCCATCGTTGACGATACGGGTAACCGGGTCCCTTTGCCTGGGTCGACATGGGAGTATGACGACGACGGGATCTTCACCCGTGGTATCATCACCTCCAATGCCGGATGGCGCTCGGCCGACCCGTCGGTACCTCTGGACGGCATACAGCACAGCTTCATCAAGCGCGGTGTCGATCAGCGCTACGTCACCAGCGACCTGGGCTTTAACTTCAAATGGTCGCCCACGGACCGCCTGCGTCTGAACTTCGATGCCCAGTATGTAAGTTCAACGGTTGAGAATACCGACTTCCAGCTGGCGAATTCCTTCTTTGCGATCGACAGTATCGACCTGACGGGGGACGTGCCGAAACTTGACCTTCTGCCACCCAATGCGACAGGGACGGGCAGTATCGGGACCTTCCTGGCCGACCCTTCAAACTATTACTGGCGCAATGCCATGGATCACCGCCAGGACAGTGAGGGGGAAGAGTATGCCTTCCGCGCTGACGCGGAATACGATCTCGACACAGGCTGGCTGGATTCGGTCAAGGTGGGTGTGAGGTCTGCCGAGCGTGACCAGACGACCCGAAGCTCGCTTTATAACTGGGGTGTGTTGTCGGAAGTCTGGAACGGCTCGACCGGCCCGGTATGGCTTGATCAGGGCAGGGTCTCCACGCCTCGCCGGACGGGCGGACGCTCCAGCGCAGCCCTGTTTGATTTCACGTCCTTGGGTGTTCCCGTCGCGGCCTTTGGCTACGCCGGTAATCCCGCTCGCAACTATGACGCCACTGTCGCCTTTGCGCGGGGCATCAATCAGATCTGGGGTGGTGGTGGATGGGTGCCTCTGGCCCAGCGCTCCAATGTCATTCCCGGTACGGAGTTCACACCCGGCGAGATCAACCAGACCAACGAGCAGACGCTTGCAGCCTATGCCTTGGTCAAGTTCAGCAACGACGCTGAACCGGTCTGGGGCAAGAGCCTGTCGATCAGTGGTAATGCTGGCCTGCGCTATGTCGAAACGACGATTACGGCCGCCGGTGCCCTCAGCTTTCCGACGAGATCACAGGTCTTTAACGGCAACTGCAACACACCTCCCGTTCCAGGTGGCTCGATACCGGCCTTCTGCCGGCTTTCGGCAGCCGATCAGGCCCGCGCCCTGGCCTTTGCCACAGGGGGCTCGGTCGCCAACGACGCCAAGCATACCTATGACAACTGGCTGCCAAGCGTGAATATCAAGGTCGGTCTAACACCCGAGCTGCTGCTTCGGTTCGGCTATACGGAGGCCATCCGCAGGTCTGACCTCGGCTTGACCCGAAACCAGTTGCAGATCTTGCCGCGCGTGATCGACAACCAGTTTCTCGGTTTTGAAGCCCAGGCCGGCAATACCTTCCTTGAGCCGATACGTTCACAGCAGTTCGACCTCTCCGCTGAGTGGTATTATGCACCGACCGGCTCCCTGACGCTGTCGCTGTTCCACAAGTCGCTTGATGGGGTGATCACCAACGGCTTCTCCAATCGTCCCCTGGCAAACGGAGGCTCAAACTTTGACGTTTTCGTGCGAGGGCCAACGAACTCGCCAGACAAGGGCGAGATCCAGGGCTTCGAGCTTGCCTATCAGCAGTTCTATGACTTCCTGCCAGGCTGGCTGTCCGGCTTCGGTATCCAGGCCAACTATACCTATATCGACAGCTCCGGCGTTCCCCAGGAGAACCTTTCGGCCGACCAGGCTATTCCCGGCGGGCGCGAGCCGACCATAGATACCAGTCTGTTGCCGTTGGAATCCCTGTCCGAACACAACGCCAACTTCGCCATGATCTATGAGAACGACAAGATCTCGGCGCGACTGGCCTATAGCTGGCGGTCGCAATATCTGCTGACGACGCGAGACGAGATCGTGCCCTTCGCGCCGATCTTTTCAGACGATACCGGACAGTTGGATGCTTCCTTCTTCTATTCGGTCCGTCCAACGTTCAAGGTCGGCGTCCAGGGTGTGAATCTGCTGGATGAAACAACGAAGACCTTCCAGGTGCTCAACGACAGCCTTCTTCTGGCTCCGCGGTCCTGGTTTAAGAACGACCGTCGCTTCTCCTTTGTGGTACGAGCGACGTTCTAGTGTCGACACAGGCGCTACCCGGGCTATTTGGAGCCCGGGTAGCGTTGTTGACTGAGCCTCAAGGCGCGCCGAGCCGGAGCGATCCCATGTATCAACGCCTGCGCGCGGGTAGGACAGGTCTAGGGGGCGGGACGCTCAGCCGTGAACACCCTTTATTGGCCAGTCCCTTTGGTTGGCTTGGGTCAGGCCGGTTCAAGGCCACCTTTCCTGATATTGATCAGTCGCCCGGGCATGCCCACCCGGCCGGGGTCGGGGTGCCACACTCTGCCCACAGGCGATTGAAGTTGGCATGGTGTCCTTCCGGGGCCGAGAGTGCTCGCTGCAATGCCCTCTGATACGCTCCCCAAGTCTTCGTCTGCTGCGGTCAGCGCCGGTTTCATCGCCCTCTATACCCTGGCCCAGATCGGGGCCTTTATTGCCTTCATCCCCATGCTGAACCTGCTTTTGCCCCTGAAGGCAGAGGCTGTTGACAGCACCGGTAAGGCCATACTGCTCAGTCAGATTACGGTCCTGGGAGCCGTTGTGGCCGGCCTTGCCAACCTCAGTGCCGGTGTTCTGAGCGACGCGACACGGGGACCGTGGGGACGAAGGCGTCCCTGGATTGTTGGCGGTGCCATTGCGGTCGCAGCCGCTCACGGGCTTGTCTATCTTTCAGACAGCCTGTGGAGCCTGCTCGGCGCGATCGTGGCGTTCCAGATCGCTCTCAATCTGATGTTTTGTCCCCTCAATGCTGTGCTGGCCGACCGTGTTCCGGATCGACAGAAAGGCACAGTGGGTGCGCTTCAGGGCCTGGCACTGCCCATTGCGGGACTGTTCTCGGCCGTGGTCCTGGCTATGGGGATCACTGGACTGGCCGATCGCTTCCTTCTGACCGCTCTGGCCATCCCTTTGCTGATCCTTCCATTCGCCCTGTTCGTGCCAGACCACAGTGAACCCGGCCCACCGGTCGCAAGGCCTCGGTTCAGTCTGCGGGTCCTGGCCGACCGTGATTTCCGCCTGGCCTTTTTCTCCCGGTTACTGGTGCAGGTCAGCATCACGCTCAACGTCCTCTACCTGCTGTTCTACCTTCAGGATGTGGCACACCTGCCTGACCCTCTGGCGGCTGAGCCGGATAAGGCCTTTGGCTGGCTTCTGGCTGCGGGCACGGTAGGCGGGCTGGTCTTGGGTTTCGCGGGGGGACTGCTGTCGGATCGAACGAGACGGCGCCGAATCCTTGTCATGGGGGGTGGACTGCTCATGGCCCTGGGCGCGGTTCTCATGGTCGCCCAGCCCGCCTGGCCTGCACCCTTGCTGGCCCAGATCGTGTTCGGGATGGGGCTTGGCCTCTATTCCACGGTCGATATTGCCCTTGTGGCCGAGGTTTTGCCTGATCCCTCGGGAACTGGCCGAGACCTGGGGGTCATGAACCTGGCCATCACCCTGCCCCAGATCATGGCCCCGCTGATGGGGCTTGGCGTGCTGATTGCCTTTGAGGGCGAGTTGCGTTGGGTTTTTGCCATATCGGCCGCCTTTGCCCTGGTCGGAGCGGTGTTGATAATGCGTATCCGGAGGGTGAGATGAGCGACCGAAGCATCCGGCGAGTTGTCATAGTCGGGGGAGGGACCGCGGGCTGGATGACGGCCGCGGCCCTTGCGCGCCTGGTCAAGACGCCCGAGGTTTCAATCCGGCTTATTGAATCGGCCGAGATCGGTACGGTGGGGGTGGGTGAATCGACCCTGCCGCACATCAGGGCCTTCAATGAACGGCTCGGAATCGATGAAGCCGAGTTCATGAAGGCGACGCGGGCGACGTTCAAGCTTGGGATTCAGTTCCAGGACTGGGGCAGGGTCGGGGACCGCTACATTCATCCGTTTGGCGATTACGGCATGCCAGGCGGCGAGGCCAAGTTTCATCATTACTGGCTCAAGGCCAGTGCTGAGGCCGATATCGGGCCGATCGACGACTATTCCCTTCCGGTCGTGGCGGCACGTGAGGGCCGGTTCGCGCCTCCTTCGGAGGATGCCCGTTCGCTCATGTCGACCTATGGCTACGCCTATCAACTGGACGCCACTCTCTATGCCCGTTTCCTGCGCACCCTGTGCGAGGCCGAAGGCGTTGAACGGCTGGAGGGTCGGATTGTAGACACCCGACGCGATGGCGAGACGGGCTATATCACGGGCGTGGAGATGCAGAGCGGTGCGGTTATTGAGGGCGACCTCTTCATCGACTGCTCTGGTTTCCGGGGTCTTCTGATCGAACAGGTTATGGGTGCAGGGTTCAGGGACTGGTCCCACTGGCTTCCGTGCGACCGGGCTGTTGCCATGGCCTGTTCCACCGATCAGCCGACGGTCCCCTTCACCCGGGCCCGGGCGCTGGAAGCCGGCTGGCAGTTCCGCATTCCGCTGCAACACCGGGTCGGAAATGGCTATGTCTACTGCAGCGCCTTTATCGACCAGGACGCCGCCACCCAGCGATTGAGTGGACTGCTGGAGGGCCCCGCTCTGACCCCTCCCAATCACCTGCGGTTCACAGCCGGCCAAAGACAGGCAACCTGGGTCGGCAACTGTGTCGCCATCGGACTTTCAGGTGGCTTTATCGAACCGCTGGAATCGACCAGTCTCTATCTCATCCAGCAGGGCATCACCGAGCTGATCGCACTCTGGCCGGACCGTGACTTCGCGCCCAAGGCCATTGAGGCCTATAATCGTCTGATTGATCTCGAATTCGAGCGTATCCGCGACTTTATCGTCCTGCATTATTGCGCCACCGAACGCGACGACACCGAACTCTGGAACCATGTCCGGACCATGCCACTTCCTGACAGCCTTCTGGGCAGGCTGGAACTTTGGCGTGAAGGGGGCGTGGTACAGGAGTATCGGGATGGCCTGTTCCTCCATCCCAGCTGGGTGGCTGTACTGCTGGGTCAGAGGGTCAGGCCCAAGCGCTGGCATCCGCTGGCGGATCGGCGTGAGACCGCCCAGCTGATCCCGGCCCTGGATCGACTGCGCCAGACCGTCGCTGCCGCTGCCGCGCGGTTGCCGAGCCAGGATGCCTTTATCGCCAACCATTGTGACTATCGAACTGTGGAGGCCCTATGAGCCCACTTCCCAGTGGACACCCCGCTCGCATTCGCAGGATCTGCATCGTCGGTGGTGGCACGGCCGGCTGGATGGCCGCGTCTGCCCTGGCCAAGGTTCTGGGCCCGGGCTACGCAGAGATAAGCCTGGTCGAATCCGACGAGATCGGCATCGTCGGTGTGGGAGAGGCGACCATCCCCCAGATCCGGCTGTTCAATCAGATGCTGGGACTGGATGACGACGAGTTTGTGCGCCGCACACATGGCAGTTTCAAACTCGGTATTGAGTTTGTCGACTGGGGCAAGCCGGGGGATCGCTACATCCACCCCTTTGGTCGCTATGGCATAGACATGGCGGGCGTGTCCTTTCACGCCTTCTACCTGAAGGGACGGATGCTGGGCGAAACCCATGACCTGGCGCGCTATTCTCTGGAGGCTTCTGCCGCGCGCGCGAACCGGTTCATGCGATCCATCGATGCAGGCAAGTCTCCCCTGTCCAATATCGCGCACGCCTATCATTTCGATGCGGGCCTCTATGCCCTCTTCCTGCGTGACTATGCCGGCAAGCGCGGCGTGCGCCGGGTCGAGGGGCGTATTGTGGATGTGGCCCTGAGGGCCGCCGACGGGTTTGTCGAGAGCGTGACCCTTCAGGACGGGCAGCGGATCGAGGCGGATCTCTTCATTGACTGTTCCGGTTTCCGAGGCCTGTTGATCGAGCAGGCTTTGGAGACAGGCTATGAGGACTGGTCACGATGGCTGCCTTGCGACCGCGCCATGGCTGTGCCGTGCGAAAGCGCCGGTGAACTGACGCCCTATACCCGTTCAACGGCGCGCGAGGCCGGATGGCAGTGGCGGATCCCACTGCAGCACAGGATCGGAAACGGTTATGTCTACTGCAGCGGTCATCTGTCCGATGACGCGGCTGCCCAGGCCCTGCTCGAAAACCTTGACGGTCGGCCACTGGCCGATCCGAGGTCAATCCGCTTTACGACCGGTCGCCGCAAGGCCTTCTGGAACCGCAATGTCGTCGCCTTGGGTCTGGCGTCAGGCTTTATGGAGCCGCTGGAGTCGACCAGTATTCACATGATCCAGAGCGGGATTGCTCACCTGCTGGCGATGTTCCCTGATCTGAGTTTCGATCCCGTCGAACGGGCCCGTTACAACCGTGTGATCGGAGAAGAATATATTCGCATCCGGGATTTCCTTGTCCTCCATTACCACGCGAACCAGCGTCCTGGAGATTTCTGGAGGCAGATGCGTGATATGGAAATCCCCGAGGGTCTGGCCGAGAAATACGAGCTTTATGGTTCCCGAGGCCGGATCTTTCGCGAGAACGATGAACTGTTCAGCGAAACGAGTTGGTTTTCGGTGCTGTCAGGTCAGAACGTATGGCCCGAGACCTACGACCCTGTTGCTGACGTCCTGAATGAGGCTGAGACCCTGAAGCGCCTGGCGGGTGCGCGCAGTGTCTATGATACCTGCCTGGCGCAGATGCCGGCCCATTCCGATTTCATTGCACGCACCTGTGCCATGGAACCCGTGCGCTAAGGGTTTAGGCATCGGGCAGGCAGGGGGCTGCAGCACGGCGAGCCACCAGGTCCGGCAGCGGGCGAGCGGCTGGGGGTCTGTCGCAGGGGCGAGACCTCTAGGGGTTCATGTCGCGAAGTCGTTGTCGCACCAGACGACCTGAGGGGCTCAGCATTTCATTACGCCAGCCTCCCCGTCTCGACGCGCCTGGTCTAAGCGCTGCAGATGTCTCATCCTTGTCTATGATTGACCAGTTGAGGTGGCTGATCCCGTGGGTTTCCATGAAATCCCACCACAGCCGGGTTTCGGCCTCGTCGAACAGTCCATCGCCGTCAGCCTCGCTGGTTCCCCATTCCGTCACAAACAGTGCCGCCCCCAGCTCCATGGCCTTCAACGCCTTACGTCGCAGCTCGTCGCGGTGGGTTCCCGCATAGAAGTGCAAGGTATAGGCGATGTTGCTGAAGGGCAGGGGGTCAGCGGCCGCTATGTCCACGTCCTGGGACCAGGTCGGCGTGCCAGCAATGATCAGGTTCTGAGGGTCGATGGCGCGGATGGCGGGAACCACGGCCATATGGAAGGGTTTAACGACGTCTGCCCAGCCATGGGTATCGAGCGGTTCATTGTAGACTTCATAGATCAGGTTGGGGTGCTGGCCATACCGATGGGCGATGCGGGTGAAGAAAGCGGCTGCTGCCTCGGGATGTGGCTCATGAGCGTGCCAGTCGACGACCACGTAGAGCCCTTCAGCGATTGCGGCGTCGATGATGGTTTCCGCCCTGGCCATTTCGACCTCGGGGTTGCTGAGATACCCGCCGGCATCGACCCCGATTGCGGCACGCACGACCGTCACGTTCCAATCCGACTTTAGGTGCCGGACAACATCGGCGTTGTAGTAGCGATGGCCCCATTGGCTCCAGAATAGGGACATGCCCCTCAGGATAACAGGCGACCCGTTTTGGTCGACCACCCGGCCGTTCTCCACTCGAAGTGCGCCGTGACGCTCCACCGGGGTCTGTGCAAGAGCTGAGTTGGCAATGAGGAGCGCCGCTATACTGACGGCCAGATTGAGAAAAACCCTATGGAGCAATATGTCGAACCTCCGAGATGACAGCGCTGTCAGGCGTTGGACAGTTGCAGCCTTCCGGTGGAAGTCCAGTGAATTTGATCGTGCGCGGCGAAGAGTCCCATAGAGAGGCTGGCCTGGGTGAAGGGCGGTCCATCGCCCGTCCTTGCCTGAGTTTTCCGGCATACTCCCCATGGTTATCCATTGGAGCGCCCGATCGTTGGCTAGACCTCGGAGAATCAAATCAAACAGCGTGGCTGTGATCGGGCTCGTACGCTTCGGAGGTGCGGTAGCGGACAGTCTTGCCCGCCTGGTGTCGGGGGCTTCAGCGACAAACGGGAGGTCAGGGTCGACCTTATTCTGGAAACGGGCCGGCCTAGATCTTGCGGGGCTGGCGTCCGTGGTCTGGCGCCTATGGCCCTGACTTGATTGCCCACAGTCCTAGAAATCATTGCCGTCGCCATCCGGTCACCTCTACCGGCTCGCTCCATCGAGGGCGCCTTGGCGGGCACCCCGCTCTGGAACCCTCAATAGGTTCGGGCGTCGGGTCCTTTACGGGCCCAAACGAGACAGCCCAGGAAAAGGAAGATCACGACCGGCATGTCCAGGAAGGTTGTATAGACGAGCCAGGCATCACGGCTCAGGAGGGCCACGGCAATGGCATTCATGCCGGCCGCGGAAAGGCTGATCAGCCCCATCCCGATCCCCAGTCGTGCCGCATCGACATCAAAGGCAAAATAGCGCGCCAGCCGGCGGGCCAGTTTCTGTCCCTTGGCAAACAGGCCGTCGGCCAGAAAGGGCAGGGCGGCCAGGATTCCCATGATGGTGCCGCGTTGCTGGACGATACGTTCATCCTGAAAGATGAGTGCAAAGGCTGCTGACAGCAAACTCATGACGATACCAAAGACGGCAAGGCCTCCCAGAAGGTCGATCTTCGTCAACTTCTGAGCGACCCAAAGTCCAAGGCCTGCAGCCGCACCGCCAACCGCGGCTGTGACGAGACCGAACTCGCGCGCTACGAAAAAGAACAGAAGTCCAAGTGAGATATCGGTCGCCAGAGAGGGCCAATTCCGCTTCCAGGCCGCTTCGGCTCGGGCCTTGTTCTCACCTGTGTTCTGGCTGTCCAGC
>JBFZCB010000278.1:0-9987 GCA_041308165.1 Caulobacterales bacterium | reverse complement strand
AGGCCACTGCATGTTTTTCAAGGGCGCGCAGACCTGGAGTGGTTTTGCGCGTATCCGCAATACGTGCACCCGTCCCCGCGACCGCCTCAACATAGGCCCGCGTCAGGGTGGCGACCCCGCTCAAGCGTCCCAGAAGATTGAGGGATGTGCGCTCCGCCGCCAGTAGGGCGCGTGCATTGGCCTCTACCTCCGCAATCACCGCGCCGGCAGCGAGCTCTGCCCCATCGTCCAGTTGGGTCCTGATGATCGCCTGCGGATCCATGGCCAGGATCGAAAGTCGGACACAGGCGGCTCCTGCAAGGACGCCAGGCTCTCGCGCCCGGAACTGGGCCCGCAGGATGGCATCAACCGGAATGCAGGCCTCACCCGTGACATCTCCCGCCCGACCGAGATCCTCAATAAGGCCAGCGCGCACGATCGGCTCGATCAACAGGTCAGGCAGGGTGCGGATCAGGCTCATGGAAGACTCAACAGGAGGCATGGACAAGGACAGGCACATCCGAAGTCTGGCCAGTTGAAGGGTTGCAGCCCCCCTCAAGGATCGACAAGGAGACTTCAGCCTGCTCGTCAGCCTCGGTCATGGCCCGCCTTATACGACTGTGTTCGGCTTTATCGGACGTCGTTGGATAGTCTTCGCGGTAGTGCCCGCCCCGGCTCTCCCTTCGCCGAAGTGCCGCCTCGCTGACAAGGCGCGCGGACACCAGGGGCAGGGCCTGACCATACGCCGTCTCCATTCCCTCGATCAGGTCCAGAAGTCGTAAGAGCCCCTCCGCTGTTCGAATGACCCCGCAATGGGCACTCATGGCCGCTCGAAGTCCCTGGAGGGCTTCAAAGGGAAGATGATCCGCCGGTATCTCTGTGGGCACCGAAGGCCCGTGCCGCCCGGGCTCGGCAACGACAGCCCTGCCGGTTCGACGGCCAAAGGCTGCCGCTTCCAGCAGTGAGTTCGACGCCAGGCGATTGGCACCATGTACGCCTGTTGCAGCGCACTCACCCACTGCAAACAAGCCCGCAAGGGACGTGCGGCCTTCTGTATCAGCGGTAATGCCCCCCATATGGTAATGGGCCGCGGGCGCTACCGGTATGGGTGTGGTGCGGGGGTCCAGGCCTGCAGCCCTGCATGAGGCGTAAACCGCAGGGAATTCTGACGGAAAATGCTGGCCAATCGCGACACGGGCGTCAAGAAATGCCCCTCGCCCTTCAGCACGGGCACTGTGGACTGCCCGGGCCACAATATCCCTGGACGCAAGGTCTGAGTTTGGGTCCTCACCCAGTATGAATGTGCCAGAGCGATCGATCAGGCGGGCCCCTTCACCCCGCAGCGCTTCGGTGGCCAGGGGCATTGGATCAAGGCCTACGTCAATCGCGGTAGGGTGAAACTGGACAAACTCGGGATCAAGTATTTCCGCCCCGGCAAGCCAGGCCAGGGCCATGCCCTCGCCGAGGAGTGCCGCTGGCGTCGTCGTCTGCCCGAAAAGACCACCTGCACCACCCGTGGCCAGAACGACCCCCGTGGCCATGACATCGACCGTTACACCGCCCTTACGCTCGATGCGAGCACCGACCACCCGGCCCGTCACGTCCCGGATCAGGGCCCGAAGACGACCATCCTCCCAGACTTCAATGTTGGCCGCTGATCGCGTCGCCAAGACTAGTGCGGACAGAATGGCCCGCCCGGCACCATCGCCCCCAACGCGCGCGACCCGGGCAAGCGAATGGGCGGCCTCGCGGCTTACGCTAAAGCTCCCATCCGCATTGCGATCAAACGGGGCCCCGAGGTCGGCCAGCCATTCAACGGTTTCCCGTCCATCAGCGGTCAAGGCCAGTGCTGCGGCCTGATCAACAAGACCGGCACCAGCGGCTATGGTATCCTTCAGATGCAGGCCTGGGGTATCCTCAAGGGACAGGGCCGCTGCCAGGCCGCCCTGTGCCCACGCACTCGAAGCTGACTTCAGGAGCGGGGCCGGACTGACCACAAGCACCCTTAAGGACAGGTCATACAGGCTCGCCGTCAGCGCGGTCGAAAGTCCGGCCAGCCCCCCCCCAATGACGAGCGGCCCATCATGTTCAAGGCGAATAGGGGGATCACTCATAGCCGATCGAGGCCGAGCACCCGCAGACCCGACTGAACCGCTCCGAAAACGCCGTCATTGGACATCGGCCAGAGCGTACCGAGAGCGACCAGTATGCAGGCTGCTGCAGTCAGAAGATAAAGTCCAAGGCTGAGTAGCGCCTCACGACCCGAAAGAGGAACTTCTCCTGATCGACCATTGCCGCGCTGGAGCTGGCCCAGAAGTGCAAGGGCCAGGAACACGGCCAGGATGTAACGTCCGGTCGAAAACCCCCATACAACTACGGTAGCGCCGATGACTATAAGCGCTACCTTTTCCAGCATGGGGTGCACACGGGCCAGCACAGGCCCGAGAGCATGAGAGCCATCGAGCGGCGGCGCGGGGGCCATGTTTACTAGATTGATAAGGGCGACAAAGAAGGCACCGATCAACCACTCCTGTTGTCCTGTCGCCGCCCAGACGCCAACAAGGGGAATGACTGCAAGAAGACCAACGGCGGGGCCGGCCAAGGAAACAAGGACGCCGTGCCACTCACTGGCTGGGGCCCGCTGTCCCTTTGCGAGGCCCCCGAGGAATGGAATTATATAGATTCTGGCCGGCCCCATTCCATAGCGGTTCATGGCCAGGACATGACCGTATTCATGCACCAGAAGACCAAAGAGGGCGGCAAACACGACAATAAGACTGCCGGTCATCCACCAGAGCAGGCCACCAAGCAGCAGAGTCGAGAATATGGCCCAGAATGGGCTCTGACCCTTGTCCAGAACCCCGGCTCGCCCTGTCGGATCGGGTGCCGACCGGGCCTGTCCCAGACGGAAGCCACCCGAGCCCGGCTCCGCGCGCGCGGCGGCGGCCTTCTCATCCTCGGGTCTTGGGTCCCAGGGGCCGCGCGGGCGCGAAAGCGGCTCGTTTGCCATCAGATCAACTCCACCGCGACATGATGACGGGCCTTGACCAAATCATAACGGGACGGCCGCTCGGGTGGCGGCAGGTCCACCATCCGCTGAACGGCCAGGCGTGCACGCGAGGCGATCTCCTCTGGAACCGTAACCTCATAGCGAAGGAGCAGCAGACAGTCGCGAATGTTCTCAAGGGTAATGCGCTTCATGTGCGGACACATGTTGCACGGGCCGATGAAATCAACTTCAGGAACATCGCCCTTGATGTTCGAAGCCATGGAACACTCGGTAATGAGTACGACCTGCCGGGGCTTCTTAAGGGTCACATAGTCCGTCATCGCCGCTGTAGACCCTGCAAAGTCGGCTGCCGAGAGCACATCTTGGGGACATTCCGGGTGAGCCAGGATTTCTGCACCGGGATAGGCCGCTCGCATATCGGCCACGTCAGCGGCCGTGAAGCGTTCGTGCACCTCGCAGCGCCCCTTCCAGGCAATGATCCCGACTGTGGTCTGAGCCGCGACATTTCGTGCCAGAAACTCATCGGGGATCAGGATAACGCGGTCCACGCCCCATTCCCTTGCCGCCCACTCGACGATCTGAACGGCATTGGCCGATGTGCAGCAGATATCGGTCTCGGCCTTCACATCAGCGGTCGTGTTCACATAGGTGACGACCGGCAGACCCGGATAGCGCTGCTTGATCAGTCGCACATCTGCACCCGTGATCGAAGCGGCCAGTGAGCATCCAGCCCGCAGGTCGGGTATCAGGACCATTTTGGATGGCGAGAGAATCTTTGAGGTCTCGGCCATAAAATGCACCCCGGCCTGCACTATGACCGTCGCATCGGAGCGCGCGGCCTCCTTGGCTAGACCCAGGCTATCTCCAACGTAATCGCCGACGCCGTGAAAGATTTCGGGTGTCATGTAATTGTGGGCCAGGATGACCGCATCCCGCTCCTTTTTGAGCCGGTTGATCTCTGTGATCAGTTCAGCCTGGGCTGGCCATTCAATCGGGGTGACATGGTCCTTGACCTTCTCCCAGATCGGCGCTGTTGCCCGGGCTGTGTCCTCGGACAAACCGAACAGATGCGGGTTCTGGCCGTCAGCCATTTCATCATCTCCCTGAGGGCCGCACGCCCCACTTATGCTCAATGTGAACATATCTGGCCTTAATGTAGACCCGTTAAGCCTCATTGCAAGTGCCAGTGAAGTGACGCCGACCGGAATCCCGAGGGCGTTCGGAGGCCGGCGATCTTTGACCGAGAGCGGATTTATGCTCGACCGCGCAGGACTTGCGTCCTATGCGACATCTTCATTTCTCTTTTGATCGCGTTCCAGAGACTTTCGTGCAAGATACCATCCGCCGCATCCTGACCGCACGCGTTTATGACGTGGCAGAAGAGACGCCGCTGGATACCATGCAGCGGATGTCATCCAGACTGGGCAGACCGGTCTGGTTGAAGCGTGAGGATCTACAGCCCGTCTTCAGTTTCAAGATCCGGGGGGCCTATAACAAGATCGCCCAACTCAGCGAAGATGAACTTGCCAGGGGCGTGATCTGCGCCTCGGCCGGTAATCACGCGCAAGGGGTCGCCCTGGCTGCAGCCCGGCGGGGGACCCGGGCAACGATCGTGATGCCCACTACCACACCCGCCATCAAGGTCGCGGCAGTCCGTGCCAGAGGAGGTGTCGTCGTTCTTTATGGTGACGAATTCGATCAGGCTTCGGCCCACGCGCGCGAGCTTGAGGCCAAAACCGGTGCCGTCTTCATTCATCCCTTCGATGACCCTGATGTCATTGCCGGTCAGGGCACCGTTGGACTTGAGATCCTGCGCCAGCACCCAGATGCCATCAAAGCCATATTCATTCCGATCGGCGGAGGCGGACTGGCTGCCGGCGTGGCGGCCATCGTGCGCTTCCTTCGTCCGGAGGCCATGATCATTGGGGTGGAGCCGGTCGACGCCGCGACGATGAAGACTGCTATCGAACGGGGGGAGGTCACGACCCTCAACGAGGTCGGGCTGTTTGCCGACGGGGTTGCCGTCCGGCGTGCGGGAAACCACACCTTCAGCCTCTGTCGTGACCTACTCGACGATATTGTTCTGGTCGATACCGACGCCATCTGTGCCGCCGTGAAGGACATTTTCGATGACGTGCGCGCGATCGCTGAGCCGTCGGGTGCACTCGCTCTTGCCGGACTCAAGGCCTGGGCGGCAGCCAACCCAGGTAACGACTCCCTGATCGCGATAAACTCCGGAGCCAATGTCAATTTTGACCGACTGCGTCACGTTGCCGAGCGCGCAGAAATCGGGGAAGGAGCCGAAGCGCTCCTGGCCGTGACCCTCGAGGAAAGCCGCGACGATTACAGTCGCTTTCTCACCCTGTTGGATGGACGGTCCGTCACTGAGTTCAACTACCGTTGGTCTGATATTGGAAAGGCTCGATTCTTTGTTGGCGTGGCCTTGCGGGACGGTCAGGGCGAGAAGGATGACCTCATCCTGCGGCTTCGCACGGCAGGCTATGCTGTCGAGGACATGACCGATAATGAAGCCGCCCGCCTCCATGTCCGACACATGGTCGGCGGCAGGGCAACAGGACTGAAGCATGAGCGACTGCTGCGCTTTGAATTTCCCGAACGCCCCGGAGCCTTCCTGAGATTTCTGGCCAGTCTGCAGCCCGCCTGGACCCTGACCTTGTTCCACTATCGCAATCATGGCGACGATGTGGGCCGGGTGCTGGCCGGCATTTCGGTCGACCCTTCCGAGCTCGAAGCCCTGGCCCTGGCCCTGGGGGTCCTTGGCTACCCTTATGTCGACGAAACCGACAATCCCGCTATCCGGCTGTTTCTTGAAGGCAAGGCTGTGACCCGGTCCTGAGCGCGATCCGACCTCTGCCGTCGACTTGCCGGACGGACAGACGCAAGGGGTCTCCCAGGCCCCGGTCCGCCCATGACGAAACTTTAATGAACGCCAACCATCGCCGCCTTTATGGAAGTCCTGCTGTTCTCAGGAGTTCCTCATGTTCCTTCGTCTGATCCGCCGTCTGGTCGCACCCGCCGTTTCGAGCCTGGCGCTCCTTGCCGCTACCGGACCGGCACTTGCGCAGGATTTTGTGGCACCCAGACTGTCTGAGCACATCCGGGTCCTGGCCGACGACAGTTTCGAGGGGCGCCTGCCCGGGACGATCGGCGAGGAAAAAACCCTCGCCTATCTTCAGGCCCGCTACGAGGAGATGGGTCTGGAACCTGGAGCCGAGAACGGGACCTGGCTGCAGGCCGTGGACCTGCTCAGAATGACCCCAAGCCGTCCGGCCACGGCAAGCTGGACAGGTCCTGATGGTGTGGTCCAGACGATTGAGACCGGATTGTCCCTTCGTGCAGGGGCATTGGGGCCGGGCATGACGAATGCGGACGTCAAGCTGAACGACCTGCCCCTTTTATTCGCCGGCTACGGCATCGTTGCCCCGGAGCGCGGCTGGGACGATTACGGCCAGATGGATCTCACGGGAAAGGTCGTGATCATTCTGGCTGGACAGCCTGAGAGCTTTGGAGAGTATCCAAACTTCTATGGCTCCGGAGCACACAAGACCTCCGAAGCGCTCAAGCGCGGAGCGCTCGGCGTTCTCACGCTGACCGAAAATCCCAACGCTCGTGGCATGCGCGGCAGTGTGCGTTCAAGGACGACCATTGTGGGCGCACCCGAAGCCCGGTTCAGCGGCGTCATGAGCGAAGAGATCGCCGAGGCCATGGACTCATCGACCGGCGGCCAGATGACTGAAGCCCTGGCAGCGGCCCTCACCGGTGGTGACTTCAAAGCCCGCGATACAGGTGTGAGGATCAGTGTCGATATCAGCGAAACAGGCGAAACCACCCGGTCCTACAACCTGCTTGCCAAGATCACAGGCACCGAGCGTCCCGACGAATACATTGTCTATTCGGCACACTGGGATCATGTCGGCACCGCAGCCAGGCCCAATGCGGCCGGCGACACCATCTACAACGGGGCCTGGGACAATGCCTCCGGAACCGCTGGTGTCCTGGAAATGGCCAGGGCCTTTACCGAGGACAGCAGACCGGGCCGGACCGTGGTCTTCCTGCATGTGACCGCCGAGGAGCAGGGACTTCTTGGCTCCAAATGGTACGCCAACAATCCGGTCTATCCGCTCGCGACTACGGCAGCCAATATCAACATAGACATGCTCCCCCTGACCCCGGCTACCCGTTCAGTAGCGATCTTCGGCCCCGGTAAGTCGACGCTGGAAGATGACCTTGCCCGGCTGGCTGCGTCTCAGGGCCGTGATGGGGGCGTGGTCGGCGACGGCGAGCCCGAACAGGGTTTCTACTATCGCTCCGATCACTTCAGTTTCGCGACGGGCGGTGTTCCGGCCCTGATGCCCTGGACAGGCGTTGACTTCGTTGAGGGGGGAGAGGCTGTAGGGCGTCCCTTCTACCAGGCGCAGATGGCTGCCCACTATCATAATCTCGAAGACGAATGGCGGGCCGACTACGACTTCTCGGCTGCTATCCAGAACCTCGAGCTTCTCTACCGTCTGGGGCGTGAGCTTGCCGATGGAAACGCATGGCCGCAATGGAAGCCAACGGCCGAGTTCGGACGAATCCGGGCCGAGAGCGAAGCCGCCAGGCAGTAGTCAGAGATTGACCCGGGGAGCCTCTGTCCGATCCCCCAGGCCCAACCTCAGCGTACAGCCGTGGCTTGTGAAACGATGGCCTGTGCCTGATCAACAGCGTCGGGCGTTGTCAGCTCACCGGATTCTATCCGAGCGGCCAGATCCATGAGGGGAGTGCCGGTTACAGAACCCGCACTGGCCTGTTCCTCAAGTGTCACACCCCGCCGAGCGGCAATGGCCGCCTCCCAGAGACCGCGGACTTCGGCCCAGTAGTCCCGGGTTGCGGCCCAGTAGTCATCGCCAGGCCTGGCCGACCATGAGGAGGAACGCTCATAGGTATTGACCACATCTTCCTGGACGACCGCTCGAGGCTCATCGCCAGAGCCGGAAGGCCCAGCCATCTTGATGTTGTCCTGGATGTGAACCCACCCGGACGGCGTGAGGACATGGCGGTTGGTGCCCAGATAACGGTCATAAACCGGATTGCGGACCGCATCGCGTCGGGCCAGCGGCCGCCAGGTTGGGCCGGAGGTCCACGCGACCAGACCGTTCTGATAGCTCCAGCGGCCAACACCGCCATAGCGGGGAGAATCGTCTGTCTGCCAGACGGTCTGGGACCAGGCCCCGGTACGATCGACTTCAGGGACCTCGACCAGCCGCCAGGTGTCTGGCCCGGCATAGGTTAGGACCTCCCGTGGCTGATAGACCCAGTCCTGGCGCCAATGCTTGACCACGACTGTCCTGCCCTCATGTTCCATGACCAGAATATGCTGCAGACTGATCTGGTCGCCCTCGTCGCGGATGACGCGCACGATCTCCGATCCTCCTGACAATTTTTCTTCCAGAGGTTCGTAGTCTGCCTGGAAGCTGACCGTTTCGCGCATCTCGAAACGCACATGGAACTGGCCTGCCTGGGCCAGGATGGCTGTGCGATCGCGCTCGAAGTCGGGTGTGGACGAACGAGCCGCCGCCAGGGGGGCCTGGGGATCTGGCATAGACGCCTGGGCCGTGACCGACGTGGGGGTCAAAAGAGCTGCAGCAAGCATGATGGCGCGCATGGAAGGAGCCTTTGATTTCAGGGAAATGTTGACCAGCACGGGCTATCGCCGCCAGGCCAGCGAGAGGCCAAGGTTACGGCCGGGCTGGGTGAAGGCATCGATCACCGGTGATGCCGAGGCCACGCCCCTGATGTCGCTCCACCACCCGTATTTTTCGTCTGTGGCGTTGAACAGCCCCGCACGGGCCACAACCTGATCGGTCAACTGCCAGTAGGCCATCACATCGATGACGGCGAAGGCGCGTCCCGTATAACATCCGACAGAGGGAGCCGGATTGTAGCACTCCAGAGCATCGGTATCGGCATGGGCTGTTCTCCCCGACCAGGTCAATACGGCCTCTCCTCCCCAGCGGCCGCCTGCCTCGTCATAGCCCAGTCCCCAGACCAGCTTGAGGGGATCGATAGTGGGCAAGGCCGCACTGACAGCGCGGGTTGTCTGCTCGCCTTCGGCAAAGGCCCCGGCAAACCGGAAGCTCACGCCATTGTCCCAGGTCAGCTGCGCACGGGCTTCCAGGCCCTTGACCTCGACTGTGGTCAGGTTGACGAACTGATAGACGGCCGGGTTCGAGGGGGTGAAGGCACCGGAGACAACCTGCTGTGAGATAAAGTCGCTGTAGTCGGCATGGAAGCCTACGATTTGCGTGTTCAGGATGCCGTTCAGGGCCTCCAGCCGTGTCAGCCGCAGACCCAGCTCGGCACTTTTGCTGGTCTCCGGCTTCAGATCCGGATTGGGGTCCGAGGTGTACCCAAAAGCCAGATTCGAGAAGAAGTTGTTCACCTGACTGGGTGTGGGGGCCTTGAAGCCGGCACCATAGTTCCCAAACACCTGCACCTGCGGGGTGAGCTGCCATACCAGACCCAGCTTGGGCGAGATGTGATCCGCATCCTGATCCGCACGATCGCCGGCGTAGAGCGGGTCATTGTCCGTAGACAGAGCATAGGCATCCAGACGCAAGGCCGGGATGACCCTCAGCTGTCCCTCAAGCAACGAAATCTCATTCTGGAGATAGAGACCGGATAGGCTGTAGTCTGTCTTTGGGAAGGGGCTGGAGGGAAAGACCTCCCCCACAGGTGGCACTGTCCCGTCGCGGATACCCTCCTGGGTGGTGCGCGAGCTGTCCCCACCAAAGGTCAGCCGGTGTTGGGTCGAGCCCAGACTGAAGGTTCGGACAGCTTCAACCGAAACCCCCAACATCCTGTTGTTGAACTGGTTATCCCGGATACGATCGACGCCAACCCGATCCTCAAGCGTCAACTGACGGGTCTTGGCCTCCTGGCCAAAGACGGACACCTGGCCACGATCGAGCCCGAAAACATCCGATAGACGCCAGTCC
>JBFZCB010000277.1:0-17499 GCA_041308165.1 Caulobacterales bacterium | reverse complement strand
AACATCGGCATCCGTGGTTTGAACCCAACACGCTCTACAAAGGTGCTGTTACTCGAAGACGGGATTCCATTGGCCTATGCGCCCTATGGAGATAATGCCAGCTACTTCCACCCTCCCCTTGGACGCTATGAGCGTATTGAGGTCTTGAAGGGCGCGTCTCAGGTCCGATTTGGCCCTCAGACAGTTGGCGGGGTCATCAACTATATAACCCCTCCAGCCCCCAGTGAATTCGCTGGGCGCTTCAAGCTGGCGGGCGGCTCTCTTGGCTATCTGGAGGGCGATGGCCTCATCGGTGGCCCCCTGCTAGGAGGCCGAGGCCTCATACATTTTCAGAGCCGTGAGACAGACAGCAGCCGCGACAACCAGAACCTGAAATACAACGATTTTTTTGGGAAGATGGAGTGGGATCTGGGTCTTGATCACACCGTCGGGGCCCGTATCAGTCGCAACAAGGAGGATTCCCAGGTCACCTATTCAGGCCTCACCCTCGCCGAGTTCAACGCCAATCCCTACGGGAATGTCTTCAGGAATGACACGTTCGATATCGCTCGCTGGGGCGGAGCCCTTACCCATGCCTGGGCCATAGATACAGCCACAACACTGAAAACAAGTCTCTATGGCTCCCATTTCGAACGAGACTGGTGGCGTCAGTCCTCAAACTCCGGACAACGTCCGAATGATGCCTCTGACCCCACATGTGGCGGGCTTGCAAACCTGGACACGACCTGTGGAAACGAAGGTCGACTTCGGGAGTACTGGACTTTTGGCCTTGAAAGCCGGCTTACGCACGAGACCGCGTTCCTTGGAGCCGACATCCGCCTCGAGGCGGGTCTTCGCTACCACAACGAAGACCAGCAACGGATCCAGTGGAATGGCGACACACCCACCGCTCGCACTCCCGGCCGCTCAGCGAACGCCGGCGTCTTGGAGAACAATGAAAGACGGCTGCAAGCCTACTCAGGCTTTGTCAGTGCGCGTCTGGAGACAGGACACTGGATCGTCGAGCCTGGGATCCGTCTTGAGAAGGTCCAGTATGAGCGCTTGAATCGCCTGAATGGCGCAAGAGGCAACACAGACCTTGATGTTATCGTTCCGGGTCTGGGTCTGATCTACCGGCTTGGACAGAAATCCGTCGTCTATGCAGGCGTTCACAAGGGGTTTGCCCCCCCGCGTGTCGAGGACATCATCAACAATACGACCGGTGGCTCCGTTGACCTCGACGCCGAGGAAAGCGTGAACTGGGAGCTCGGCATCCGCGGGGACCTTGCCCCCGGCCTCTATCTCGATGCCGCCCTCTTCCGCATGGAGTTTGACAACCAGATCATACCGCAAAGCGTCGCGGGCGGCGTTGGCTCCACACTGACTTCAGCCGGAGATACTCTTCACCAGGGATTTGAGTTGCTGGCCCGAGGTTCAGCTCGTGAGGCAGGCTGGATGACTTCTGGTGACGATGCCTATGTTCGCCTAAGCCTGACCCATGTCGCTGATGCCTCCTTTGAAGGGCGGCGCTTCTCAGGGGTCGGTGGATTCAGCACCACAAGCGTGACCGGCAATCGCCTGCCCTATGCACCAGAGTGGCTCCTTTCGGCAGCAGTCGGATACGAGCTGGGGGGCTGGCTTCAGGCCGAGATCGAGGCCCAGTATACAGATCAGATGTTCACTGACGATTTGAACACTGTAGCTGTCACGGCCAATGGACAACGCGGCCTCATCAAGGACGCGCTGATCTGGAACGCGACCCTGAACGCTGACATCAAGGGCACTCCCCTGAGCGTCTTCATCACCGGTCGTAACCTGAGTGACGAGGTCTATATCGTTGACCGCTCGCGCGGCATCCTGCCGGGCAACAAGCGTTCGTTCCAGCTTGGAATCTCTTACGCATTCTAGGTTGAGCTAACTCTTTGGCCTGCATTCTCCCAATCTCTGGGCAGGTTAGGAGCGGGTATTGGTTATGAGTTCCGACCGATAATCCACTCGGGCCAGATGGCCCAGACCGCGAAGCTGCTGGCCTGCTGCAATAGCGTCAGCCGGAAGCCTTCTGGCGAGGAGGAAAGGCTAGCCTGAGCAGCCTGCTGGTCCTGGCCCCGACCGACCCCGCCATCGCTGACCTGGCAGGCGAAACGGCGATTTACCCGCCCCAAGCCCGGTCCGGAGCTTGTGTCGTCTGGCCCCGCACCAAAAGGGCGCGGTGTCCGCAAGGTAGAGACACCAATGCAGGACCCTTGTCTCCTTAGCGAGCGTGCGGCCTTCTGGTATTTCGCGCCTGGGCATTTGGCGACTTAACTGATCTTGGGCCTACCAGCGCTGGCGTAGAAATCCTCATCAAGGTCGGAGATTTTTCGGAACCGAGCGTGGGCCCTGGCGACCGTTCGGTCCGCCTGCTGCGCGTCTGAGCGGACTTCAATGTCGCGGCCTTCTGCCACCGTCACAATTGCCTCAAACCGAACTGGTCTGTCGAGTTTCACGGGTAACAGGTAGTCCACGTTCATCTGGCGTGTGTAACCAACTAGACCTGCGGCCAGTGTAGCCAGCGCCATAACCTCATCAAATGCCGCAGCGAGCACACCGCCATGAACAAGGCCCATCGGTCCGGCATGCACCGGGGAAAACAACAATCCACCCGACACTTTGCCTTCCACGATGCTCAGCTCCCCCTCCGCAGAGAACGGACTGAGGGGCCCTGTAATAGGCGCATAGGGGATTGCACCGCCAGGATCAGATTCATCGAAATGGAAACCATCGCCTGGAGGACGCAACTGTTCGCATGCAAAAGGCCCCGCGTGCCGAAAGGGATCAAGCTCGGCGATCAGGGCCTCCAGCTGAGTCTTTACGCCCTGTGCTATCTCGGATGGCACTTCACTGGTTCTGACAGCGTTGGCCAGTTCATGGGCCAGGCTTGAAAGCTTCAGATTCAAAGCCTTGACGCTCATCCCAGATCATCAGCCGCAATGCCGTATCCCGGCAGTGCTCCAATCGCCCAGGGCTCAAGTACCCCGAACCCGGTCTCGCCCTCACATTGGCAGGAGACAGCAATCTCTTCGCATCCATAGAGTTCATCCCGCGTGGCTTTGTCGCGCAGATCGAGGGTTTCTCCCGCCAGGGCGATAGGGCCCATGTGTTGTCCCTGCCACCAGCCCCGGAATCCAAAATAACCGCCGCCGCGGAAGTACCATACCAGATCGCGCCACTGGGTCGTTACGTCCTTGACGCTCCCGTCTTCCAGGTGGAAGCGGCCCTGCATTGAGCGACCCCTTCGCGACCCAGGCCAGAACTGAAAGGCAAGATCAGCGCGTATAATCCGGATCGGCTGTTTTCCGGTTGCCACCGGGAATATCACGAACCCCTCTCCTGCCCCCGTGGCTGATGGAATGGACTTCCCATCAGGTCCCTGGGTGTAGAGGCAGCTTATCGAGAAGGTTTCGAACCCTAGGTTTAGGTATCCGTGCAGGATCCCCCCACCCTGCGACCCTAGAGGAGCCAGACCTGTCTCAGGGGCACTACTGGCCTCGTTAAAGAAAAACGAGCCCGCTCTGGGCACACCAGTCATGGTGCGTATGCCCCAGGAGCGGTCCTTGTATGCCCAGCTCTTTTTGGGTGTGAAGCTGTAGGTCTTGCCTTCGACCGTGACCGTTCCTTGGGCTACCCCCGGCTGGAAATAGCGAATGGTGTGGTTGTCCGTGATGCCATTGACGCGGCGCTTTCCAGCATTTCCCACAATGGGCAGATAGTCACTTATGAACTCGACATCGAAGGTGACATTCTGATCGTTGTCACCACAGAAGATCCGGTTGCGCATGGGTGGCTCGATGATCTGCCACTCCAGTGGACCAACTTTTAAAGCGTCCCAATCCGGTCTGAGAACACGTGAAGCCCGCACGTTGATCTGTCGCCCGGGTAGAGCCACGCCGGCAAACCCATCCATGACATCCCGGTTGGTGTACTTACCCAGGCCAAAGGTAACCATGACACTGGCCGTGTCATCGAAGGCCACGCAGTAGCTTTTTTCAGTCCAGTTACGGTCTGTTGAGGCAACCTCATCAAAGGTCTGGACGGTCTGGTGACTGAAATACTCATCGGCCGCAGTCAGGGTCAGGCGATCGGTCATGGCACGGGGTCCTTCAAGCTTGGGCTAGGAGAGACTGGAGCCTGCGCGTGGGCACATTGTCAGTGAGAAACGCTCGAGGATTATCCAGCCCGGCCGGCGACAGGCGCACAACGAGCGCCATCAGAGCTGCAAAGCGGGTGGCGGCAAAGATCTCTGCGAAGAGACCATGCTCGACAGTGCGCCCGACGGCCTGTTCCCAGGCTTCTATTGTCTCGTGGCGATCCGGTAGCCCGGCAAGACGCGGCACGGCATTGAGCTCGGAGACGACCTCATCGGCCAGCAGGAAGTAAAACAGATCGAACTCACCCGGACCCAGTCCGGCCATTTCCCAGTCAATGATCGCAGCGACAGATGTCCCTTGGTAGATCAGGTTGCCTGGCCGCGCGTCTCCCCAGGTCAGGCTCGTGCTTGAAGCTGCAGGTACATTGTTATCCAGCCACAACAGTCCAGCCTCGATGGCTGGAAATGGCCCCAGAGACGCCGCCTGGCCAAGCCATCCCTTGACCTGGCTCAACTGCCTGTTGATTGCCTCGGTACTGGTCTGAGGACTGCCCAGTCGCTCGCATAGCGCACTCCCCTGCCAGTCAAAGCGATGAACGCTAGCCATGGCTTCAATGGCCGCCAGCCACATCGTTCTGCGTTCTGAGTGAGACGCCTCAAAGAACAATCCATGGCCATGAAAGCCCGGGCGACGACCGGATGCCACACGTCCCTCCACGAACTCCATCGTGAAAAAGGCTGACCCTAGATGACCTTTGTCGTCCTCTATTGCGAAGGTCCGAGGTACGGCAAGCCCACCAGCCCGCAGCGCCTCCATCACATCGAACTGCAGGTTCAGGTCATAATCATCGAAGAATGCGG
Organism: Caulobacterales bacterium; assembly: GCA_041308165.1. Classification (GTDB taxonomy): domain Bacteria; phylum Pseudomonadota; class Alphaproteobacteria; order Caulobacterales; family Caulobacteraceae; genus Brevundimonas. Next base: position 12,533 of record JBFZCB010000277.1, on the reverse strand, counting down.
CCCCCTCGGGCTCACGACGCAGGACGAGCCGCTGAGCCTCGATGCGTTCGCCCTCGAGCCACCGGATATCTACAAACCAGGTTTCATTCGAAAAGCCCGAAGGGGCCAACTCAAGCCCAAAAACCTCGACGTGACGCGCACTCGGATGCTGGCTTTCCCACCAGCGGGCGAACCGGTAGCGAAGATCATTCCCGCCCTGGTCGCCCCCCTGATCCAAGCCGGGTTTCACCGATCCTTATCCGAAAGCGGCCTGTACTGTGGGTTAAACCGGTAGGTCCTCTCTGCACCGTGTGCAGTCTCGCCCCAGGCCTGCCAGCGAACAGGCCTGCGGGTCTCACCGACACGACGGATTATGCCTTCCTGCTGACGATTGGGCGTATGGGCCGTGGGCAGGATACGCAGCTCTTCAGGCTGAATGATCTCCCAGGCGTGCCCATCGACGTCCAGATCCACTCGCTCGGACCAGCCGTCCTGCGTCCGCGTGACCTTGGCTGAGACCGTTGATGACTGCACAACCAGGCCCGATTGATCGGAAACCACCCCGATCCCCAGTCTGTCGTGACCGACGATGAAATGTCCAAACTCGAACTCACCGCCCTCGTACTCGGTGGCAAAACTGTACCAGGTCAGATGGGTCTCAGCACCGACCAGAACGTCGTTCACCATGTAGAGAACACTGTCAGGCTTCATATAGGCCTGTTCGATAAAGAGGAACCCGCTGACCGGAACACCCAGGATCGTCCCATCACAGGCAAAGGTCTGGGAGGTGTAATACAAGCCCTCATTGCGGCCCGGCAGATACCACTGCAGCCCCGGCTTGAGGGAGGGGCCGCTGACATCGATCAGTCCATCCTCGCGATACTCAAGGCTGTCAGACCGATAAACGCCCTTTAGGCCGCGTCTCTTCTCCCCGGCCGTTTGAGCTTCCCAGACCAAATGGTCATCAAGGATGGTTTCCTTGACGTCTGTGTTGTAGCCGGTCGCCAGGGACGCCAGATTTACCTCAAGCTCACCGGCCTCGTTCTGGGTGAAGAGCACAGCGCGCCGGCCTATCGTACTGCGGGTGCCGGTCTCCTTGGGTGGCTCGGTGAGCCCGTCAAAAGGTAGTCGCCGCATGAAGATTGAAACGCGACCGTTTGCGTCCCGGAACGTGCCCCAGACATAGGTGGCTTCAGGTACCAAGCCGAAATAGCCACGCGTGTCCGATGCCGCTTCGACTGAGGGTTCGAACGCACCCGACATGCCGAGCCATTGAAAATCCCCACGCTTGGGTGTGCCTGTCCCACTCACTTCCGACCTCCACTATTGTGAGATAGGACTGACCCAACTTCTGAGATCTCGAAAGGCGAAAAAGGACATATCACGGCTGCGATGGCCCCTTGGTTCTGCCATTCCGGACTGAAGATTAACTAGCCATCTGAGAAGCCAAACGGCGTTCCGGGACGACGGATATCATCGACAAGGAGCTGTCGGCCGATTGGGGGCGAAGAGCGGGCGGTGCACTCGGTCCTGTGACAGAGCCGGCAGGTGACGCCGATCGGTGTAGCGGTTTCTGGCCCAGGCTGTTGCGTCGTATAGACAAGACGCTGCGCGTGTTCAGCGGCGCAACCCAGGGCAATGGCCCGTTCGACCCGAGGTGCACCAAACGCTCCGCCACCCGCTGTAACCGTTCTGGCGATAGAGAAGAAGCGCTGCCCGTCAGGCAACTCCAGCCATTGTGTCACGATCTCCCGGGGGGTGCGGAAAACCTGATGGACCGACCAAAGGGGGCATCCGCCTCCATGACGCGCAAACGAGAAACCCGCACCATCCAACCGCTTTGATACATTCCCAGCGGGGTCGACCCGGATGAAGAAGAAAGGAACACAGGCCTGACCAGGCTTTTGCAAGGTCGTAAGTCTATGGGCCGCCTGTTCAAAGCTTGTCCCGAACTGACGCGCCAAGCCTTCCACATCATAGCGCCTCGTCTCGGCGGCCTTGGAGAATGCACCATAGGGCATAAGCAAGGCCGCCGCCGCATAGCTGGCCAGAGCTCTACGGGTCAGCCGTTCGCCACCCTCGGTCGCAAAACTCCCGTCCGTCATGGCCTCTTCTATCGGGCCCTTCAGATCCAGATAGGCCGTCTGTAAAGCCAACTGAAACTGCTGACCCGCGGCATCGAGGGTGTCAACGAGCAGGATTTCACGACGATGCAGGTCATAGCGGCGTATCGAACCCACCATGACATGGGCGGGCATGCGCCGCGTTCTCAGCCCGTGGCGGTCCTGGAGATAACGGATAAGGCCACCGGTCTCGGCCACTCCTGCGGAAAGGGCTTCAGCGGCCTCGTCCAGAGCCGGAAAGCAGTTTCTTCTGGCCGCAAGGAAACGGCGAGATTCAGCCACGGGGTCGCCAGCCTCACCCGTGTCCGAAGCGTGGGCATCTGCGCTCGCATCTGCAAGGGCCAGATGTTCCTGTTGATAGGCGGTATAAAGTCTCAGGAACGCTTCGGTTATGCCGGGAAAGTTAGTGGTCAGATCTGCATTCTCCAGGGGCGGCAGATCGATGTCAGCAAACATCGGGTCCTTGAGCACTGTCTGGACACGCGCGGCGATATCGCTCGACGCGTCCCCGGCCAGGCTCGCCATATCCAGCTTGTAGGTCTGGGCCAGCCTGAGCAGCATTTCGGCACTGAGCGGCCGGTGATTGCGCTCAAGAAGCGCCACATAGGAGGCAGACACCTCCAGGTCAGACGCCATGTCGGCCTGTGTCAGCCCAAGATCCCGACGCAGCCTGCGAAGGCTAGGCCCGACATAGAGACGTTTTGGTACGGACATTACAGCTGACCCGTTTTGACAGATGTCTCCGTCCTTACATCATTACAAAAAAAGTTTGTAAAGTTTGACAGCTTCACCTCGGATTGCTTTCAACCCGCCAGAGGCCTGCGCTAGGCCCCAGTCATTCTTCCCTGCCCTTCAGGACAAGCTCAATGACGTACCAGGATCACATCGCCCAGGTTGGTAGCCTGATCGCTTCGAAATCAGGCTCCTGGGATGGCATCAGTGCCGAAGCCGTGGCGCGCATGCGCCTTCAAAACCGGTTTCAGACCGGATTGGACATCGCCCGCTATACCGCTGCCATCATGCGTCGGGACATGGCTGCCTATGATGCAGACCCAGGCCAGTACACCCAGTCTCTTGGCTGCTGGCATGGCTTTATCGGCCAGCAAAAGATGATTGCCATCAAAAAGCATTTCGGATCAACAAGCCGGAAGTACCTGTATCTGTCAGGCTGGATGATTGCCGCCCTGCGCTCTGACTTCGGCCCACTGCCAGACCAGTCAATGCATGAAAAAACGTCCGTGCCCGCTCTAATCGAGGAGCTATACACATTCCTGAGGCAGGCCGATGCCCGCGAGCTCGGTGGCCTTTACCGAGACCTTGACGCCGCCAGGGCCGCTGGCGACCAGGTCCGCGAAAGGCAGCTACAGGATGCCATCGACACCCATCAGACGCACGTTGTACCTATCATTGCTGACATTGATGCCGGCTTTGGCAATGCCGAGGCGACCTACCTACTTGCCCGCAAGATGATTGAGGCAGGAGCCTGTGCCCTTCAGATCGAAAACCAGGTGTCGGACGAGAAACAGTGCGGTCACCAGGACGGCAAGGTTACGGTTCCCCATGAAGACTTCCTCGCCAAGGTCCGCGCCTGCCGATACGCCTTCCTCGAGCTCGGGGTTGAAGACGGTATCATCGTTACGCGCACCGACAGCCTAGGTGCCGGTCTCACCAAGCAGATCGCCGTGAGCCATCAGCCCGGTGACATCGGGGACCAGTACAACAGCTTCCTCGATTGCGAAGAGATCGATCCCGCTACGGCGCGAAATGGCGACGTCATCCTCAACCGGGACGGCAAACTCCTGCGTCCGAAGCGCCTGGCGTCGAACCTGTTCCAGTTCCGGGCTGGAACGGGTGAGGATCGTTGCGTCCTCGACAGCATAACCTCACTCCAGAACGGTGCTGATCTACTCTGGATCGAAACCGAGAAGCCCCACATTGAGCAGATCGCGGGTATGGTGGATCGAATCCGGGCTGTCGTGCCCAATGCCAAGCTTGTCTACAACAACTCACCCTCGTTCAATTGGACATTGAACTTCCGCCAGCAGGTCTATGACGCCTGGATGGCAGAGGGGCGTGATGTCTCAGCGTATGACCGTTCCAGGCTCATGGGTAAGGACTATGATGGCTCAGATTTGGCGGATGAGGCCGATGAGCGGATCCGCACCTTCCAGGCCGATAGCGCAAGGCGTGCAGGAATTTTTCACCACCTGATCACCCTGCCGACCTATCACACAGCCGCCCTTTCAACCGACAATCTGGCTCGCGAGTACTTTGGCGAGGCTGGCATGCTCGGTTACGTCCTGAACGTCCAGCGCCAGGAAATCCGTCAAGGTATCGCCTGTGTGAAACATCAGAACATGTCCGGTTCCGACATTGGGGATGATCACAAGGAGTATTTTGCAGGCGAAGCGGCCCTGAAAGCGGGCGGGGCCCACAATACGATGAACCAGTTTGGTGAGGCCGCCTGAACTGAGGGGTATAACCGGCGGACGAGACTGGGGACGGGTCCTGCATAAGGGCCCGTCCGCTCCTATGGGGCAAGCCAATCCTTAGGCGGCAGCCTTCCTGCAGGGAACTTGGATTGCGGCATCAATCATTTCAACGGCCCCGGGCTCACCGACAAAATAGCCCTGGGCAAGCTTGCAGCCCTCGCCGCGAAGCAGACGTAACTGCATGCCGTTCTCAACACCCTCGGCGAGAACCTTGACGCCGAGAGCAGCCGCTAGCTCAGTAATGGCCTTGATTATGGCCGTCGCGTCCGATCGCACACCAAGATTGGCCACGAAGGATCGATCGATCTTGATTTTGTCGATCTCGAACTGGCTGAGATAACCCAGACTTGAATAGCCAGTCCCGAAATCATCCAAGGCAATGGAAAACCCGAGTGCTCGCAGAGAGGCCAGGCTTGCCGTTGCAACCGGATCCGGATCGAGCAAGACCCGTTCCGTAATCTCAAGCTCAAAGTTGCAAGGTTTGACGTCATGATGGGCGATCAACCGTTTGATCGCCGGTACAAACTCCTTCGATCTCAGCTGTATGGGCGACACATTCACAGCCACCTTTAGACCATTCCAGCGAAGCGAGTCCTTGAAGGCAGCCCCTAGGGCGTACAAGCCCAGGACTTCGCCAAGACCGGCTTCTTCGCCAATGGGAATAAAGACGGAAGGCGGCACTTCGCCCCGGACCGGGCTGTTCCAGCGCATTAAGGCCTCGACGCCGACAAGGTCACCCCGTTCGTCCACCTGGGGCTGATAGACCATACCAAGGGTTCCATCGACGATCGCAGCCCTGAGCTCGCGGGCAAGCTCGAGCCTGAGTTTGCTCGATCGATCAAACTCGGGCTCAAAGAAGGCCATGGCACCGCGCGCATTGCGGGCTGCTGAAAGTGCCAGCTTGGCCTGGCGAATAGCTTCTTGAGGTTCAATGCAGTTCGCATCCGGAAAGCTGACCCCGACAGCACTGCCGATCACAACCGTCCCTGCCGGGGTCGCCACCGGCATGTCCATCAACCGGTTCAGCTGTCCACTCAAGACCGCGAGCTTGGCCCGGGTCAGGGATTCAACCGCAACCACAAAGACGTCCTCCCCGATACGCGCAACCTTGTCTATATCGTCGAAGACACCCTGAAGGCGCGAGGCAATCTCGACCAGAACCGCATCCCCACAGTCGCGGCCCAGATTATCGTAGATTTCGTCAAGACGCGTCAGACCCACGCAGATTATGGCACCGAATGTGGGATCTTCACCTTCAATGAGACAACGCCGACGCTGCTGCTCCAGAAGGCCGGTCATACCGGTCAGGTTCGGCAGACGCGTAACTGGATCATGGGTGAGAAGATATTGTGAGCGGGCTGCGGAAGTCTGCGCCAGTCGAACGGCCTTTTTCCACTGGCGGACCAGAACGAGTGCGCCACCGACCAGACCCGCTAGGACAATGGGAACAACTGGAAAGGCCTGTGGAGCCCGGTAGGCAACCGCAACCAGGGTCACAACACTGCCGACGATAGCCACGATACCGGCGAGCGTTACCAGGTCCATCCGATCGCCTGCCAGCCCATCGGGCCGAAAGATGTCCGGGGCAGGTTGGACGCGCTTGCGTAACATATTGGCTCCAACATCCATGCAGGGCCCCAATGGTAGACGCAAGTCTGTGGATAAAGCCTTACCTTGGCCAGTTTCATCACACAGCAGTATCCCAAAGGGCGACGGGACCAGTACCCAATCAAGCCGGCCCGAATTCAATCAGCCCGGGATCAAGGCCACCTCTTGAACAGCTGCATGTCTGAGCCGGCGCAGGCTGAAGGGATGTAAACCGGAATGGCCTCTATGTTCTGGATCTGAAAGCCGGACGGATTAAGGCCGATCCGTCCTAGCCAAACAGCGAAGAGGCAACGCTGGCCAGCATGCTCAAAGTCCCAAAAATCGCCGCGATACAAAGCGCAAGTGCGACCGGTCCGGCAATCCGGACATGACGGTGCAGAAAGTAGAGTATCTCGCCAACCATCTCGCTTCCCTTGCACCGCGTGGTGGTTGCCTGTGCAACTCTGCGATGAAGTCCCTTTGGATAGAACCGGAAGATACTTGTAAGGGTTGGGATCTGTGTCAATCCCCCTTCACACTAGCCGGCTCTGCACAATCGCCGCACCAATGAAGCTGGCAAACAGGGGATGGGGGGCAAACGGGCGGCTTTTAAGCTCAGGATGATACTGGACACCTATGAACCAAGGATGGTCCCTTCTCTCCACAGTCTCGGGAAGAACACCATCTGGTGAAAGGCCAGAAAACATCAGACCACTGGCTTCGATGGCCTCACGATAGTTGATATTGACCTCGTACCTGTGACGATGACGCTCGCTGATCGTGGTCCTGCCGTAGATTTCTGCAATCCTTGAACCTTCCGTCAGGGTCGATTCATAGGCCCCCAAACGCATAGTCCCCCCCAGATCTCCACCCTGCTGTCGCAGGACCCTCTGATTGCCCTGTGTCCACTCCGTCATCAGCCCCACAACAGGCTCATCCGTAGGCCCGAACTCGGTAGACGATGCCCTGGCAAGACCGGCCTGGTTTCTCGCGGCTTCGATCACCGCCATCTGCATTCCAAAACAGATTCCAAAATAGGGTATGTTCCGCTCACGGGCGAAACGAGCGGCTTCGATCTTGCCTTCGGCTCCCCGCTCGCCAAATCCTCCGGGTACAAGCACCGCATGCGCGGACTGCAGCCTCTGCTCACAGGCTTCCCTGTCGCCCTCAAAGGTATCGGCCTCCACCCAGTCGATCCTGACCTTCACATTATTGGCGACGCCACCATGTTGAAGGGCCTCAATCAGCGATTTGTAGGCATCCTTGAGCACAGTGTATTTGCCGACGACAGCCACCGTGACCTCACCATCGGGAAACTGTCGCCGACGGGCTATCTCTTCCCAGCGCGTGAGATCTGGTTCGGGTGCATCATCAATCCCAAAATGCGCCAACACCTCCGCATCAAGACCTTCTCGATGATAGTCGAGCGGAACAGCATAGATATCTTCCGAATCCATGGCCTGAATGACCCCGGTGGGGCGCACATTGCAGAACAGCCCGATCTTACGCTTTTCATCGGCCGGGATCGGCTGCTCGCACCGGCAAAGCAGTATGTCCGGCTGGATCCCAATCGAACGCAGTTCCTTGACTGAATGCTGCGTTGGCTTGGTTTTCATTTCTCCGGCTGTCTTGATGAACGGCAGGAGTGTCAGGTGCACAAAGCAGGAGCTACGCCGTGGCAGATCCTGGCCCAACTGCCGGATCGCCTCAAAGAACGGCAGACCTTCAATATCGCCGACCGTTCCACCGATTTCGACGAGCACAAAGTCAACGTCACCACCGGCATCGTCCAGGGCGGGTGTCAGACAAAAGGATTTTATCTGGTCCGTGACATGGGGAATGACCTGAACCGTGGCACCCAGATAATCTCCCCGGCGCTCCTTCTCCAGGATCGTCGAATAGATTCTCCCGGTCGTCACATTATCGGACCGGGCAGCCGACACACCCGTGAACCGCTCATAGTGGCCCAGATCAAGATCTGTCTCGGCACCATCGTCAGTCACGAAGACTTCGCCGTGCTGATAGGGGCTCATGGTCCCCGGATCGACATTCAGATAGGGGTCGAGCTTACGCAGCCTCACCGTATAGCCACGCGCCTGCAGCAAGGCACCAAGCGCTGCCGAGGCAAGACCTTTACCGAGCGAGGAAACCACGCCGCCGGTGATGAACACATAACGAGGCATGGGAAGACACCTTAGCGCCGATTCGCCCACACACAGCGCGGTCTCGGCGTCTCTCTTGTTGATAACAGATAATGGAGACCGATTACCGGAAAGCCCGGGCTTAAAGGATCGACTAGGGCGATGACCTGAAAACGCGGTCGGATTGAAAACCTACTCGGGCTGACCGGACACCGGGCCTGATGCGGGCGCCACGGCACCGGCTGTGGGCAGGCTCGCTTCTAGATCATCCAGTGAGGGTGCTGCCGGCCGTACAGGCACCGTCGGCGCGGGCGCCGGTGGAGCGGCCGGTGCCGAGTCAACGGCAATGGATCCGACGGAATCGGCATCAATGATGGAGGTGTTGCTGCGCTCTATGTTGCCCACAATCGTGAGCAGGATGGCACAGAGACCGAAGGCTGCCCCCAACCACCAGGTCAGAGTTGTCAGCAGGTTTCCAGCTCCACGGGCCGTCATGAAGCCCGAAGGCCCTCCCCCCATACCCAGGGCTCCGCCTTCTGACTTCTGGAGGAGCACGATGCCTGTAAGGGCAATCGAGATCAGGATCATTACAACAAGGAGAATGGTCTGGAGCATGGCCGCTTACATGTGGGCGGGCAGATCCGCCGATCAAGCGGCGGGCTGTAACATCGATGAGCCTTTGCGGCAACGCCATTGCCCTATGAAACCGCAAGACCCGACTGAAGCGCTAAAGCGAAGATCCAACCAGACTAGGCTGAAGGCATCCTTATGCGACGTCGTGGCATCTGACTGATGACCTCACAGCTCTGAACAACGCCAGGCCCAGAGACGACGGCGGCTATGGCCATCACGGCCCCTTTTATCCCGGCTTCGCTCAACCGGTTCCAGTCTTGTGGCACGGCCAAAGACACACGGTGTGCGGCCCGCACCAGGGCATCACGGTAGTAGGCCTCCTTGATGCGAACAGGCTCAGCAGGCTTTCCCGGAACAAGACGAAGCTTTACGGCCACAAAGATATAGTTCCTGGCCCTGCCATCAATAAGGACAGGCAGAACGACGCCAGCGACGTCTATGTCTGTTCCCACCTCTGGAGCCTCATCGGTGTCTGGAGCCGCAAGCGCGGATGTAGCCGCCGAGGCGAGGCCTGCTGCACCAGCGGCTGTAATGAGCTGTCGTCTGTCCATGCTACCACGATCGCACCTTTGGCTTAGCAAATCGTTGTCTCAGTCATGGCTCCAGCCGGACGTGCCGACATGCATTGGGACAGCATTAAACCTCACCTCGACACCGTCTCCCTGAACCACCTCACCAATGGCCGTAACCCGCACCCGAGCCTGCTCGGCACGTTGGCGCAGCCTTGCCTCATCAGCCTGACGTACAGAGAATGCGATCTCATAGTCATCGCCTCCGGTTGCCAGCTGCAACAGGCTATCCTGTAGATCGACCCTATCGTCGAGCCATGTTTGCGCCGCCATGGATACGGGCAAACGTTCCAGATCGATGACAATGCGAGCCGCACTGGTTGCCGCTATATGCCCCAGATCAGCAACCAGCCCATCCGAAACATCAACCGATGCCGTGGCAAACTCTCGAATGGTGCTCGAAAAGGCGAGTTGGGGCTGCGGCCGCCTGTAGTGCTCGATGAGCGTGTCCAACCTCAGAGGATCCAGTCTGAGCTTTCCGATCGCAGCCTGAAGGCCCAGATAGCCATCGCCAATCCTGCCTGTAACGAATATGCGGTCGCCGGCGCGCGCTCCGCCTCGTCCAACAACTGAGCCCCTGGGGGCCCAACCCAGCATCGTTGCAGAAAACGACACCGGTCCCGGCGTCGAGACTGTATCGCCACCCAACAGCATCACATTGAACGCTGACTGGTCGCGAGCCAGTCCCAGGACAAAGGCCTCGCGCTCGGACCAGCCACAGCGCGCTGACCAGGCGCAGGCCAGTAGATATCCGAAAGGATCTGCGCCTTTGGCGGCCAGATCCGAGAGGTTCACCCTAAGCAGCTTCTGGGCCACTGTATCAAGCGGATCGCCAGGGAGAAAATGCACGCCTTCCACCAGCGCATCCTTGGTTAGGACCAGATCGTGACCTGGGCGTGACGGCAGAACGGCGACATCATCACTGAGCCCCCTGGCCCACTCGGGGTGGGCAAGCGGGGCCAGGAGTTCGGCTATGGTCTGGAACTCGCCCGTCATGGACGAAGACGCCGATAACCGGATCGCTCAGGACGCCGTGCGAACATCGCGAGCCACACCATCAAGGGCCGCATTGACGAACCGGGCCTCTGCATCGTCAAAGAACGCCTTGGCCAGCTCAACATACTCGTTAAGGATCACCTCACGCGGTGCCTCTGGCTTAAAGGCCAGTTCCCACGCTCCAGACCTCAACAGAGCCCTCAGGGTGGCATCTAGCCGGTCGAGACGCCAGTTTGAGGCCAAACGGCGTGTGATCATAGCGTCAACCCCGCGCTGGTCGGCGACCACGCCTCTGACCACATCGGCAAACCAGTCCTCATCGGCCTCAGCCATAGCCTCGCCTTCGATATCGGTGTCGAACCGATGGTTCGAAAACTCGCTGATGACGGTTTCAACACCCTCGCCGGCCAGCTCCATCTGATAGAGTGCCTGCACCGCGGCCAGACGCGCAACGGTGCGTGCACGGCGCTGTCGACTGTTTAGATGGGGTTCAGCGCGCGCTTCTTCGGCTTGGGCAAGCTGTTCGAGCACGGACTTGAGGCTATTGGGTTCGGTCATCCGCCGAGCCCGTGCCTCAGACGCTTGCGCAATGCAATCAAATCCATACAGGCACGAGCCGCACCGCCCCCCTTATCTGCCTCGCTCTGGCGTGCGCGGGCCCAGGCCTGGGCCTCATCTTCGGTTGTAAGAATGCCGTTTCCGATAGCAAGGCCCCTGATACCAAGCTGACGAAGCCCGGCAGCGGATTGATCCGCAACGATTTCGAAATGATAGGTCTCGCCCCGGATTATACAGCCGAGAGCCACAAACCCATCATAACGCGGCGCTGTTGGATACTTGCCAGCCTCATCAGCCATGGCGATTGCGGTTGGCACCTCGAGGGCTCCAGGCACAGTAATAACGTCGAAGTCCACCCCCTGTGACCTCAACACATCGCTCGCACCCTGAAGGAGGGCGTCGGCCAACTCATCATAGAAGCGTGCCTCAACAATGAGCACGCGCAAGGGACTGGTGATGATTAGTCTTCTCCTTCCATATCACGCCACCCGACGATCCGCAGGCCGTAGCCATCCAGTGCAGTCGGCTCGGGACGTGTCGAGCTCATCATGATCATGTCGCGGACACCAAGATCCAGAAGAATCTGTGCACCAACACCGTAGGCCTTGATTGCGCGATCAGACACCCTCGGCTTCGCACCGCCTGCCAATCGATCCGCAAGGCCCTGCAAAGCAGGATCCCTGAGCAGCACCATAACCCCGGGACCGTCAGCCTCCGAGATCGCCTTCATCCCGGCGGGGATATGGTTCTTGCGGTGGGGAACGTGTCCAAGAAGGTCCGCAGCAAAATCAACCTGATGCATCCTGACCAGCGTAGGCTTGTCCGGTTCTATCTGTCCGTAAACGAGGGCAACATGTTCAGACCCCTCAATGACATTGCTATAGAGGATCAGCTGGAAGGGTCCGCCATGGACACTCTCGAACGGCTTCTCTAGGACGCGCTGGACATGACGCTCGGTGCGGCGTCGATAGGCAATCAGATCGGCGATCGTACCGATCTTGAGGCCGTGAAGCTGAGCAAAGGCAGTCAGGTCCGGCAACCGGGCCATCGTGCCATCCTCGTTCATAACCTCGCAGATGACGCCTGCAGGCGTGAGACCGGCCATGCGGCTGATATCAACCGCAGCCTCAGTATGGCCTGTGCGCACCAAAACCCCACCGTCTCTGGCGATGAGTGGGAAGACATGCCCGGGTGAGACAATGTCATCCGCACCCTTGTTTGGATCAACGGCAGCCTGAACGGTGCGGGCCCTATCGGCTGCAGAGATGCCTGTCGTGACGCCGTCGCGAGCCTCTATCGAAACGGTAAAGGCTGTTCCCATGCTCGTGCGGTTTTCCGCCGTCATGGGCGGAAGCCTGAGCTGTCTAGCGCGCTCTGCCGTAATCGCCAGACAGATCAGTCCCCGGGCGTGACGGGCCATGAAGTTGATCTGGTCGGGCGTAGCAAACTGGGCAG
>JBFZCB010000276.1:0-12204 GCA_041308165.1 Caulobacterales bacterium | reverse complement strand
CGCGCCACCTTCATTTAGGAACGTGTTTTCGGTGAATCGAATGACTGAATTGCGGCCGTATGCGGGGTCGCCGTAGACAAGGTCGCCGCCGTAGTATTCGGATCCTTTGGCAACCCAGAGGCGCCCCTTGCCGTAGGCCATTGGGCCGCCTACAGGCACTTCATCACTTGCCGCTCTTCGGAACGACGTGCCGTCGTAAAGGTACGGAGCGTTTTGTTGATCCTGAATGATCAACCAGTTTTCCGCCTGCTGAAAGTAGACATGATCCGCATTCGGGTTATTGGCTGCCAGGATGTAGGCGGTGAAGCTAGGGCCAAGAAGGGGTCCAGCGTCGATGCCGGGCGAGTACGTTGTGAATGTCGTGGGAGACGGGATTGTCTGCACCACGAAATCGCCAAAGAAACCCTCAGGGTATAGGGCGCCCACTGGCTCTGGGAGTCTGACAACCATACCTGGAAACAAACCGTGAGCCCCAGCGGTCACGTAGGTTGCTACATTGGACACCCTTCCACGTGTGTTCACCTGGAATGTTCCAGTCTGAGGGGTCCGATCCGTCACCCGGAAGTTGTTCCCAATGTCGATCTGGAAGATTTTCCCACTGATCGCAACGTACAGGTATGGCTCCCCCTGATCGTTGGTGTAGGCGCCGCAGCCTTGGAAATAGCCGGTTTTGAACGCGGATTCCACCGCCGCATTGTAGTACCCACCGTTGTAAACGACGGTCGGATCATCGAACGTCAGATTCTTCACCCAGATTCCCGGCCGCGCTTTCGGAAACCCGCCGCGCACCGTCGTGTTGACCGCCCACGCCAGCTGGTTGGGCTGAATGAGTGAGGGCGAAAAACCGCTATCCACCCCGCCTTCAGCGGTGAGGAGGCCATCAACGATGCGATTTTTTTCGGCGACCATGACGCTTGAAGCCATTGAAAGGCCAACCCATGATTCCCGCAAGATGAATGAAAGCCCCGATTACTTGTCTATACCGTGGCGTACAAAAGACCGTTTCCTGATCGAGGCTGAGATGGTGCGTCGCGGCGGCTACATCCAAAACGGAGGCGTGAAGTACGGGCGCGGCAAATACTACCACTTCCGCCAAGCCATGACTGCGCTCTGGCCGCACTTCGACTGGCACGACTGGTCTGATCTCCTGATCCAGACATTCGTCGAGAACCAGGAAGTCGGCATCATGGGTCCTGGGTCATCTGGCAAGACATACAATTCAGCAGCGTTCGGACTCTGCACGTTCTACATCTATCCGACCGGCACCTCGATCATCATGTCGTCAACGACGCGTGAGGGTCTCCAGCTGCGAATCTGGGGCTCGATCAAGGAGCTTCATAACAAGGCCAAGTCGAAGCGCGAGTGGCTCCCGGGGCGCGTGATTGAAAGCAGATTTATCCTGACCAGTTCGGATGAAGATGCCGAGGCACAGGATTTTCGTGATGGCATCATCGGTGTTGCGTGCAAGGTGGGCGGCACGTTCGTCGGTCTCTCAAACTATGTCGGCCTCAAGAACGACCGGGTCATGCTGATCGCGGATGAAGCGTCGCTGATGGGGCGCGGCTTTCTGGATTCAGTCGCCAACCTCCGCAAGAACCCGGTGTTCAAGCTGATCGCGATGGGTAACCCGAAAGACCGCAACGACGCGCTAGGCGTGGTCTGCGAGCCACACCCTACCATCGGTGGCTGGGAGGGGCTTGAGTACCTCGAAAAGACTCGCACCTGGAGAACGCGGGCGCCCGGCGGTGTGGCCGTCCAGCTGTGTGGGTACGACACGCCGAATGCGAAGTTTCCCAAGGGCACCAACCCGTACAAGGGCATCATCACGCCGGAGCAGATTCAGGCGGATCTCGATTACTACGGCCGCGACTCGTTGCAGTTCTCGATGATGAACCTTGGTGTGCTGCCCCGGGACGGCGGCACCAGGCGCGTGGTCACGATGTCCTTGTGCGAGCAGAACCAGGCGTTCGACGAACCAATCTGGGAACGTGCCGACAAGCTGACAAGAATCATCGGCATCGACGCTGCGTACTCGGGCGTCGGCGGCGATCGCTGCGTAATGACAGACCTTACGTTCGGGCCGGATTCATCGGGGCGCATCGTGCTAGCATTCAGTGAGGCACCGATTGTTATCCCGGTTACCGCAGTCAAGGCGCAGCAGGCCGAAGAGCAGATTGCTGAGTACGTCTTGCTGTACTGCAAGCAGCGCAATATCTCACCGGAGCGTGTTGGGTTTGACTCCACGGGGCGCGGCACGCTCATGTCTGCGTTTGCTCGGTTGTGGTCCCCTGAGGTTGTTCCGATCGAGTTCGGTGGCCGGCCAAGCGAGCGCCCGGTGCGAAAGGGAGATCCCAAGACTGAACGAGAGGCCTACGGCAAGATGGTCACCGCGTTGTGGTATTCGTCGCGCCTGTTGATCGAATCCAAGCAGCTGCGGAAACTGCCCCGCGAAGTGGCCGAGGAAGGCTCGATGCGCGAGTGGGGTATCGCCCGCACCGGGTTGATCGACGTTGAGCCCAAGAACAAGACCAAGGAGCGCATGGGCCGGTCGCCTGACCTCTGGGATTCGTTCGTGGTCGCACTCGAAATGGCGCGCCGAAACGGTTTTGAGATTGCAGGCGGTCAGGGGGTTGGTATTGTCAAGCGACAGACACCAAAGTGGCTGACACGTCTGTCAGACAAGCGGCGCACGATGGCGTCTGAACATTCGCTAACCTATTCATAACCTTATGGCCTCATTCAACAAAGTCATCCTGATCGGCAACCTCACCCGAGACATCGAACTCAAGTACCTCCCGAAGGGGACGGCGGTCTGCAACCTGAGCTTGGCGGTGAATCGCCGCTGGAAGACTGAATCCGGCGAGGAGAAGGAGGATGTTTACTTTGCTGAGTGCAAGGCGTTCGGGAAGCAGGCTGAAACGATCGCTCAGTACGTCAAGAAGGGTCACCCGCTGATGGTTGAGGGGCGCCTGACCCGTGAAGAGTGGGACGACAAGAAGACCGGCGAGAAGCGCTCTACCACTCGAATTATGATCGAGACCTTCCAGTTCCTGAAGGGACGCGATGAAGGTGCCGCGCCAGCCCCGCGACGTGAGACTGCACCGACCGCTGCTGCCCCGAAGCCTGATCTGGACGCGGACGACCTGCCGTTCTAAACCTCACCCATGAACCGACTGACGTTTCCTCCGGGCGGGTGGCAATTCTACGAGCCCAAGACCAACTGGAGCCCGAAGGATGTCATAAACTACGGTTTCTACGAAATGGCCAACCTGATTCACCAGCATCGGGTTGCGAACAGTATTCCGTCCACAATCGACCAGGCAATCTCTGACCTGGAGGCTTACACTCGGGCGCGGTTCCCCCAAATGGCGGCCACTCCATCCCACACGACGAATGTACAACCAAGGACTTCAGGCTGTCGCTCGTGCGGCCGCTAAATTGCGCCAGACGGCTCAGGGAGCGCGGATCCTGGCAGAATGGCTAGGTGAGGGTGGCACGCCTGTCGATCGCCAGAAGGCGCAGGACCGCATTGATACCTGCAACCGCTGCCTGCACAACAAACCCACGGATGCGCGGTCGATTACCAAGACCGTTGCCGAGGTGATTCTGGAGCAGGAGCAAGCTCGCAACGATATGGCCATGTTTCTACACGGCGAGGGCCTTGCGGGCACCTGTGACGTCTGTGGCTGCTACCTGAAGCTGAAAGTTTGGGTGCCGCTCAACTACCTCGGAGACACGGAAATGCCTGATAAATGCTGGATTTCGCACGAACGGAAAGCAATCTGAGGTCAATATGAGTTTCAAAGAACCGAGTAAAGTCTGGAATGTGGTGAGCGCTATGCTTGAGGCAGAACAGCCTCGATCTCGCAACCGCGCCCGCATCAACGCGACGTTCAACGGCAACCCTCCGTACAGCGATGAGGAGGCCCGGGACAACCGCATCCAGACCAACGTGAACTTCCTGGAAGGCACTCGGATCATCCATGCCTCCCGCCAGCAGTTCACCAACGCGTTCCTGAAACCGCAGAATTACTTCTCGGTTGGTCTCGATATCGGCCCCCGCGACAAGCGCACCCAGTGGGGCAACATCATCACGAAGCAGTTGAACCGCATAATGAAGCGGTCTCCGAAATACTCCACGGTCTTGGAGTCTCAGTTTGCGGCCACCGTGCTTCACGGTATCGGACCCGTCACCTGGCTTCGTGATCGCGACTGGTGCCCATCGGCTCGCGGTACCGAGGACATCCTGGTCCCGACGAACACGCTGACCACGATGGAGAACCTGTCGCACTTCGCGATCTACACGTCCTTCACGGCAGCGGACCTCATCCGAATGACCCGGGGCGAGAACGTGGACCCCGGCTGGAATCTGAAGCTCGTGAACCAGTTGCTGGCCAACATGATCCAGAACGAGGCGACCAGTCTCCAGGTGAACGATTGGTCCGGCCAATACTTCCCCGAGAAGGTTGAGGAAGATTTCAAGGAGAACTCTGGCTACTGGGGTTCCGACGCGACGCCGGTGCTGCGCTGCTACGATTTCTACTTCCTGGACACGACCAGCGACGACCCCTCCTGGCGCCGCCGGATCATCGTGGACCAGTACAACAGCGGCATCGGCAATATGCAGACCGCCGGCCAGTGGCTCTTCGATGCCGGCGACCGGTGCTACGGCCGTGATATATTTGAATTGATGCACGTCCAGTTTGCCGACGGCGCTGTCGTGCCTCCGTTCCGCTGGCACTCGGTGCGTTCACTGGGCTACCTGCTTTACGCGGTCTGCCATCTCCAGAACCGGCTACGCTGCAAATTCACGGACTCTGTGTTCGAGCAGATGCTCTGGCTCTTCCGCAACGTCGCCGAGGGTGACGCTGAGCGGATGGAGAAGATCGACCTGTTCAACATGGGTGTGATTCCCGAGGGGCTCTCATGGGTTCCGCAGTCTGAGCGCCACGTCGTGGATTACACGATGCTGTCGGGGGCCATGACTATGCACCGGCAGATCATGGCCGAATCCAGCGCGGCCTACACGCAGGACGTCAACGACGGTTCCTCGAAGGAACTGACAGCGACCGAGGTGATGGCCCGCGTAAACAACGCCAACGCGCTGATGGGCTCGATGCTGACCCGCGCCTACACCCAGCAGACCTTCCAGTACCGCGAGATCGCTCGCCGGTTCTGCACGATTGATCATCCCGACTGCGTTCAGTTTCGCCGCAAGTGCGAGGTCGAAGGCGTTGACCCATCCGTCTGGAACAACCTGGACAGCTGGGACATCATGCCTGAGCGCGTTATGGGCTCCGGCAACAAGATGCTTGAGATCGCCCAAGCCGATCGCCTCATGGCCATACGGCCGCTGCTGGCACCGGATTCCCAGGCCGAGGTGGTTCACATGTACGTCGAGGCCAACACCGACGATCCTCTCCTGGCGAACCGGCTGGCACCGGTGGACAACAAGCCGGTCTCCCCGGCCGTCGAGCGCGCTACGCTGGCTTGGGGCACACTCATCGACGGTCAGCCGGTGGTTATCGCCAGCGCGATCAACCGGCCCGAGTACATCCAGACGCTCCTGCAAATGCTCGGCGCGTCGATCGGCAAGATCGAGCAGGCTGGTGGTATGCCGACCATGGAACGTGTGATGGGCTTGGCGAACGTGATTCAGCATATCCAGGAGCAGATGCAGCTGATTTCCCAAGACCCCGGCCAGGAGCAGAACATGAAGCTCTACAACGACGGCATCAGCCAGGCATCAAACTACATCAAGGGCTACGTGCAGCGTCTCCAGGAGCAGGCTCAGGCTCAGGCCGAAGCCGGCGCAGCTGGCAACGGTATGGACGCCCAGACAGCGGCCAAGGTCCAAGCGATGCTCATCACCGCGCAGTCGAAGTCCGAGATCGCCGCTGCGAACGCCGAGCAGAAGCGCATCCAGAAGCAGGTCGCCTTCGATCAGGACCAGCAGCGCAAGAACGCCAGCACGATCGCTGAAGCTCAGCGCAAGGGCGCCATGACTCGGGCGGACATCGCGGCCATGGATCTCAAGACTCAGGCAAACATCCTCAACCAATGATTCAAACCCCTAAGCAAGAGTTTCAGCGCGACAAGGATCGCGTGATGGAGCTTGAGCGCCTACTGGACAACGCCAACTTCCAAGCCGCGCTGTTGGCTGCCTTCAACAATCTCTGCTGGAACCTGCCAGCATCCGAAAACCCTCAACACGGCTGGAACGCTAACTGCCGCCGGCAGGGCGCCAAGGCGTTGATCGAGGAGCTTCATGGGTTGGTGACCACGCAGAGAGAAAAACCGACCGTAAAACAGAACCTTGAATGAACTTGCTGCTATCACCTGACGCGCCAACTGAACGGGGCGCAGATTACACTGAAGCCTTCGCCGGCATCGACGCGCTCGAAGGCAACGCGCTTGAAAACCCGATGGGGTCACCGGCGCCTGTCGCTCCTGTCGCGCCACAAGCGCCAGAACCGGTCGCCACGCCAGAACCGCAGGCGGTCACACCGGCTGCCCCTCAGAAGAACGAAGACCTGTTCAACCTCGACAAGTTGGTCTCCCCCAAGACCGAGGTTGCTACACCTGCCAAAACGCCGGATCCGGCCCCGAAGAATGAGCCTGCCTCGTTGAAGCAGTTTCGCGAGCAGTACGAGATGACCAAGAAGGAGCGCGACGATCTGGCCTCCAAGATCCAGGAGCTTGAGCGCGCCAAGGCTGACGGCACCCGTAAGGAGGTTGAGGAAGCCACGAAGTCTCTCAAGGCGGAGATGGATGCGATCCGCAAGAACGCCGAGGAACTCGATACCGAGGTCCGCTACCTGAACTACACGCGTTCCAGCGATTACAAGCAGAAGTACGAGACGCCCTTGCGCGATGCCTGGCAGACGGCCCTGGGGGATATCGAAGGTATCCGCGTCACCGATGAAGACGGCACTGAGCGCGACGCCAATCACCAGGACATCATGGTGCTCTTGAACGTGCCGGTGGCCAAGGCGGCTATCATTGCTCAGGAGACGTTTGGCCCGGCAGCGCCCGAGATCATGGCGCACCGCCGCCGGCTCATCGAGTTGACCCAGGCGCGGGACAAGTCCATCGCCGAGTGGAAAGAGAAGGGCGCCCAGCGCGAGGTCGAATCAAAGAAGCAGCTGGAGAGTCGCCAGACGCGCTCGCGTGACCTGTTTGAGTCGCAGTTTGCCGACTACGAGAAGGCCCACGCTCAGCTGTTCGGCCGTGACGACAGCGATGAAGAAGGCAACAAGCTCCTGGACGAAAGCGACCGCCTGGTACGTATCGCACTCAAGGGCGAGGGCATCGACGCCGACATGGGCTACGACGACAAGGTTGACCTCATCACGAAGGCTCAGGCCCAGGTTGCTCTGCGGGCGCGGGCCTACGGGCGCGAGCGCCTGCGGGTGATCCGCCTCCAGCAAAAGGTGGCCGAACTTGAAAAGAAGGTCGGCAAGGTCCGGTCGTCTGAACCCGGCCAGGGCGAAGGCACCTCGACCGCTACCCGGGTGTCGCCAAAGAACGCGGAGGACGCGATCGACGAACTGCCCTCAGCGTACTAACGGGCGGCCTTGCGCCTACCAGCAGCGGCTCGGCGTTGGAACTCTTCCGCGCCGAGCTTTTTTCTGCCAATGGATGCTGCGAGAGCGCGAGGATCATCCGCACCTTGATTCTTCAGCTTGCGGACCAGTTTGGCGTATTTCGTTTGCATAGAGTCACTTCCAGGCCCGGCAGGACCAATACTTGGCAGACAGCTTCGTTCCCGGGGTGTCGCAGTTAAACCGCGCATGGAATCTCTTCCGGTTTTTCGCGATGTGCTTCTTAATCGGCATCTTGGGGTCGCCGAAGCGAACCAGTCGCACCTTGCCGTCTTCCTTTGCCAGCACAGCCGACTTCTTGGACGCGCCCGGGGTTGACTTGGGCTTGTTGTAGCCGGCGAACTTCTGGCCTCGGTAGGTGATCATTTGGTTTTGGGCAGCACGTACCACCCAGCTGGAAGAGTGACCTTATCCGGGCCTGAGAGCTTCCCGTCCTTGTCGAACGCGTACACACGAGCACGGACGGGCTCTGCTAGCATCACCGGATCACCGTTTGGGACCAGGATCACCTTGGTCTGGCAGCCCAGGAAGATGGGCAATGCGATCAGCCAGATCAGACTTGAGAGCTTGTGGTGCATTTCCGTCTTGGACTGTCGGCGCAGGCGTTTCCCGGATCCAGTCCAGGAACGCCTTTGCCAGTTGGTAGATCCAGTTCAAGGAGCCGGCGGAGTCTTGGACTTCCGGTTGTTCCAGGCAGACCAAGCGACGGCGATGACTGTGATCACGGCACCTGCCAATTCGTTGGCCTGGTCAACGGTGACGATACCCTTGGCAACAAGGAACCCGCCCCCGAATGAAAGGCCGTGGCGGACGATAGATTTGATGGAGTCGTTCATTTCAGTCCGATCCTACCAATGAGTTGTGCCAGCACAACCAAAACCCCGAGGCCACCAAACAGCTTCCATTGGAACTGCTTGAGGCCTTCGAGGGTGGCTTTAATTCCGTGGATGTCGGAGACCATCCCAGCGTCTTTATCACCGATGATGGTCTCCAGTCTCACGATACGTACCTCAAGGTTGTGTAGGCTCTCCTCCGGCATTGGCGGGGGCGGGTTGGGATTTCTTGAACTCTTCATCCTGACGGATGAGTTCGCTGATGACAGCCACCGCAGTGCGGGCGACCTGGAAGTCACCCTGCCGTCTGGCGACCTCAAGGGCAGCGATCAGAGCGTTAGCTGTGGCGGGGTCGAGGTTTAGTGTCAGGATTTGATTCATGGTAGTTATCAGTTCACCGGTTCGGAAGTTTCCGGAGCAGGAGGCTCGATCACGACCGGTGACTCTGTCAAGCTATCGCTTGACGATGTCACAGTGACTGCAACTTCGGGGCAACCTGCGGCTCAGACGGAGCCCACGGCAGCGGAAACGCCATCGGCGAAACCGGCGGGTTGATCTGCGCGTCGATCTGGCCAACGAGGTTGGCCTCAATGCTGGCAACTCCGTTCGGCCCGAGTCCGCTCTGCACCCAACCCACAACGATGTCGTTGGTCAGGTCAGGATACGGGATGAACGGCGCAGCAGGATCCAGGGGAGTCTGCTGAATGCCCTGAATCGAAGCGGTGTGGCCAGCGCCATCGTCTGCGAGGACGGTGTAGAAGGCAGTGGTGATGACATCGGTCTGACCCTCATACTGAGGGTAGCCGATCAGGTTGGTGATGGTCCAGGTGTAGGTCATAATAGTGTTGTGTGCTGAGATTAAGCGTCAGCGAAGACTTGAATCTTTCGAGCAGTGCCGTTGATGATCACGCGCCAGTAGCCAAGAGAGGCGCCAGCAGTGGCGTAGTAGGTGTTGGCGGCTCCGTTGGTGCCGACGTAGACGGCTGCGGAACCGATACACAACTGATTGCTGTCAGTTGCAGATACGGGTTTTGCATCGACGCCGATACAAGTGTTTCCGGCTCCTGAAATGATGTTGCTGCCGGCACTTGATCCGATGGCGGTGTTTGAGCTTCCAGTCGCCAGATTCAGGGCGAGCGATCCTACGCCAGTATTTCCAGATGCGGAATTAGCCGTGTACAGCGCAGCAAATCCAAGAGCGACGTTGTTGGTTCCGGTGACATTGTTGTAAAGCGTAGCATCGCCCACTGACACGTTCTGTGCGCCAGTTGTCTGAATGCGTGACGAGAACGTTCCGACAGCGACGTTGGATGCGCTGGTGGAGAGAGCAAGAGCAAAGTGACCGACAGCGGTATTGCTGTTAGAAGTGACGTTTGCAGAAAGAGCAGCGCGACCAATAGCAGTGTTGTAATTGCCAGTGCTGTTGGTTGCAAGAGCAGCAACACCGACAGCAACAGCATCACTTTGAGTGCAGCTTTGTAGTGCCAAGTGACCAACTGCCACGCAGTACGCATTGGTTGTTGCAGAATTCAGTGCGCCTCGGCCAACGCCAACATTGTCCTCCCCAGAGGTCAGATTCCGGAACGTATCCCGACCAACGCCGATGTTGTCGTTGCCAGTGATATTGCCACTAGAGAACATCGATGCGTCACCGATGGCGATGTTGTAACCGCCCGTGACAGCAGATGCCGCAGCATTGCCCATCGTATTGTTTCCGATTGCGATGGACGATTGGGCAGTCGTGATTGATCTGCCAGAGCTAGTTCCAATCGCGACATTGAGAAGACCTGAAGACAGACCGCGCAGTACATCTCGGCCAATGCCGACGTTGTCGTCTCCTGTGATGTTGTTTGAAGACCGCAACGCATTTTCACCAACCGCGATATTGTAACTGCCAGTGGAACCCGCAGTAACAGCATAAAACGCAGCATTTCCGATTGCCGTATTTGAACCGCCAGTCGTAATAGCAAGACCAGAATTCGCTCCAACAGCAACATTGCCGCTTCCAGTAGCGGATCCCAATGCAGACAACCCAACGGCTACGTTATTAGAGCCAGCAGATGAAACAAACAATGCAGCAGACCCAACAGCAACATTGGATGCACCAGTCGCAGTCCCAAACCCAGCCTGATGGCCAAAAAATGAGTTGTTGGCGCCAGTCGTGACAGATTCGCCAGCATCAAAACCAACAACGGTGTTGGCACCGGCACCAGCAATGGTGCTCTTCAACGCATCAAAACCAACAGCGATGTTGGTGTTGGTGTTGTTGAGACCGCGCCAGATCGGAATGTTTCCGTCAACGGTCAGCTTGCCGGTAGCTTTGTCAAAAAGCAGCCCAGCGTTACCCGCCAGCGCGCCGCCATCATTGAAGATCACCTGCTTGTCCGCACCCGCGCCACCCGGAGCGGGCGGGGCATACACGAACTTCATCATCTGATAGACGATGATCGACTCGATATCGGTCGGCGTCTGCCGAACGATCTCGTAGAACTCATCCCACAGCTGTTGCGTGGTCAGGTTCGGATTGAGCGGCGTGCCGACGTTTGCGTTGGCAAGAACGGCGGCGAGCGTGGCGTGAATCTCGGAAACGGACTTCAGGTTCAGCACCTGTTGGGCGTCCGTCATCAAGGTTTGAATTGCGGGAGTAGCCATAGGTCAGACAAATTCAGCGAACGTGTAGGAGGGGGAACCGGCGTTTGCAGCGACGCTGATGGCGCCGATGTATCCGTCCAGCATTAAAGCGTCAGAGTGTTTTGAACCGGTGTTGTGAGCCGGAAGCACGATGTGGTAATCGGAAGTAGTGGCCCCGGTTCCGAACTTCACAAACAACTCTTCGTTCTTCTGGTTCTGGAGCGTGAATTTCTTCCGCGCCGGGTTAGCCGCAGAGGTGGCCGTCGCAGTCCGCAGTCCACCCAGGCTGGTCGTGGTTAGAGGGGCACCTGGCGAAGCGGCCTGAATCTGCTGAAGCAGCGTGATGATCATCGTCTGCTGCAAACCAGGCTCCATGCAGTCGAAGCAGCCACCGAGCGTGGCCAATTCTTGAGGCGTCAATGCAGGCATATTAGGCTTCCTCCTCTTCCATTTCGTCCATCTCCATCTCGGCGCCTTCAACCTCTTCCATGTCCTGTTTGCCGACCGAGCCAAGCGTGATGCCGTCGAATCCAATGATCTCGATGGTGCCACGCGGCGTGGTGCGCCAGTCAACCATGGCGGTGCCAGAGTCACCTTCAAGCCGCAGTTCCTGGGGCGGAGTAAACTCGACCGTCTCGACTTCGGCGCCCATACGGCCCATGCCGTCCATTTTTCGTTTCCGCATCATTTGTCCGTACATCGTAAAATCCTTTCCTTGGTGAGAGGCTGCCAGCATCCCGGACGCTCCGGGCGGCTGCCAGCACCTCAAAGGGGGACCCTCCCGAAGGAGAGTCCCCGTTGATTGATTGCTTAGATCGCGAACTCCAACGTGACGTTCGTGCAGGGCACAACCTCGGTGGTGGTGCCGAGCGCGCTGCTCGCCAGCTGGATCAGGTTGCCAGACACGACGCTCCAGGTGCCGGACGCGGTGCCGAACTCGGCATCCCAGATCGTCTGCAACGCGGCGACCAACGCGGCCGGAGTGGCCTCGCTGATGCCAGCATTGGTGACGATGTTGTCGTCGCACATGATGCCGGTGGTGCCGATGACGTAGTTGCCCGCGTCGTTCGGAACGGCCGTGAACTGAACGGTGACTCCGCAGACAGGGTCCGCAGAGTTGTAGTTCTGAGCCAGGT
>JBFZCB010000275.1:0-3096 GCA_041308165.1 Caulobacterales bacterium | reverse complement strand
ATCGCCGCCGGTGGCGGCCTCGTGAATATGGAAAGCAAGGGTGCCGCCAAATCGGCCGCCTTCACATGGGCCAATGTCAAACAGGTCCTGGGCAGCCGCATGCTCATGGGGGTCTTCATTGGGCAGTACGGCATCAATGTGCTGACCTACTTCTTTGTGACCTGGTTTCCCATCTATCTCGTGCGCGAACGGGGGCTTAACATCATGGAGGCCGGGTTCGCGGCTGCCGCTCCGGCATTGTGCGGGTTTATCGGCGGAGTCCTAGGAGGCGTGATCTCCGACCAGATCCTCAAGCGCACCGGCTCACTGACCCTGGCCCGAAAGACCCCTTTGCTGATCGGAATGATCCTGTCAGCCCTGATCATCACCTGCGTCTACATTCAGCAGGAATGGCTTATCGTGGTCATGATGGCGGTGGCATTCTTCGGCAAAGGTATCGCCTCTCTGGGCTGGGCGGTCATTTCTGATACCTCACCTCGGGAGTTTGTCGGCGTCACAGGCGGCATCTTCAACACTTTCGGAAACTCAGCCGGCATCGTGACGCCCATCGTCATCGGCTACATCGTTCATGCCACCGGATCATTCGATGGTGCCCTCTGGTTTGTAGGCCTGCACTGTGTACTGGTCATCGCCGCCTACTTCCTGATCACGGGCAAGATCGAGCGTCTGACGCTCAAGCCAACCGGAGCGGCCTCATGATACGAGGGAACCGGCGGTCATTCCTGGGCGGGTCAGGCCTTGCTGCCCTTGCTGCAGCACTCACACCGATCGGGCTTCCTGGCCATGCCTACGCAAGAGATGTGGTCCAGGTCAGCTCGCCCATGTTGGCACCGAACTGGGCCCTGCTACAGCGTGAGCTTTTAAGGGCCAATACCGAGGCCTGCGAGGCCTTCTATTCGCGCTATTTTGACGAGCGCGGCTACTTCTTGCACTTCGTCAGATGGGGAGCCAACGATGGTCCTGACGACACCATCGAGAACGTAAACGACTGGCCGCTCCTGCACGCCCTCGGCGCACCGGACCGCATCAAGTCCATGTATACCCAGGCCTGGGAAGGACATCTTCGCCAGTTCACCGAAGCCAGGACAACCGAGATCGAAATCGGACGTCAGGGCATGTTTTACAAGGAATTCTCGGTTCAAAACGACTGGCAGCACCATGCCGAAGAGATGACGTTGTTCAACGTCCAGGGCCTGTCCGATCCCGACAGCCCCCGGTTTCGCGACCGCGCCAGGCGCTATGCTGGCCTCTACATGGGTGAAGACCCAGACGCTGCGAACTATGATCCCGAGCACAGGATCATCCGCAGCCTAATGAATGGATCAAGGGGGCCGATGCTGCGCAAGGCCACGGCCCTGGACTGGGCTGGAGAGCCCTTTGACACGCGAGGCTTTTACCTGGCTCACGGGGAAGATTCCTATGAGGAATTCCTGGCCCATTACGAAGAATACACAGACGTGGTCGGCGATCATCCGCTGAACCTGTTTTCTACCACCCTGGCCCTCAACGCCTTCATGCTGGAGCATGAGACCAAGTACCGCGACTGGCTACTCGGTTATGTCGACGCCTGGGCTCAGAGAGCGCGCTCCAATGACGATATCCTGCCCTCCAATGTCGGACTGGACGGGGTCACGGGATCTGCTGCAGACGGCAAGTGGTGGGGGGGTGCCTACGGGTGGGGATTCTCACCCGTTAATCCCGTTACCGGACTGCGTGAGAACCGCAACCGCGTGCCGCGCACCATCCTTGGCTTTTTCAACGCCTACCTCCTCACCGGAGATGACAAATATCTTGAAACCTGGAGGCGCCAGACAGACCGCATCAACGCCCAGAAACGGACACAAGGGACCACCGTCCAGACACCGACCATGTTCGGTCCAGAAGGCTGGTATGGCTGGCGCGACGGGCTCAACCAGGCCAACAGACTTGATATCTGGTGGATCTCCATGAAGCCAGCAGACCGTGCCCGCGCTCCCAGCCATCCCTGGGTCGACTTTCTGGAGGGTAATAATCCTGATTGGCCAGAAACATCGCTGCGCGCTGATCTGAAACGCGTGGCGGATCGGGCCCGGGCACAACGAGAAGACACGACCACGCCCGACACCCGCCTGGCCGATGCGGTCCTGGACCAGAACCCGGCCAGCGTCACCGCGCTGATGCACCAGATGATGGGCGCCCTCCATATCGCCCGTCCACCCTGGGGACCAACCTCAGCCCCGGCAGGCGGCTCACCACTCTATGCCCGTTTGCGCTATTTCGACCCGGCCACGCGAAGGGCTGGTGTCCCGGACGATGTGGCCGCCCTGGTGGACAGGATGACCGCGGACGAAACAACTGTGACGATTGTAAACCTGTCACAGACGCGATCCCGTCAGGTTCTGATCCAGGCTGGTGGATATGGCGAACACCAGTTCCGAAGTCTGACAGTCGATGGACGCACAAGGCCAATCGATAAGTCCCATGTGACCATCGACATCTCACCCGGAGCGGGTGCACGACTGACACTGTCCATGAGCCGATACGTGAACCCCCCCAGCCTCAAATTTCCCTGGAACCGCTAGAAGCCCAAACTGCGATCGAGCCTTGAGCGGACACAGGACCCTTGGCGTGATCACAATCCTGGCTGACTCTCCCCATTGCCGCGCCTTATGGCCATCCTTGGGCTGGGACGTCTGAGATTTCGCCTTTTGGGAATGGCTTTAGAGAGGTGTGGGATCACCCACCATCGCCTTCCAGTGCGACCTGACGTGTAATGAGATCAAGAAGGGGCTTGAGACTGGGATTGTCGTTGTCCCTGCGCCAGGCCACAAACAGTTCTACCGGACGCTTCAGGGGGGTGTTCAACGGACGGAAGTGAACGCCCTCGAACTGTAGACGCATGGCGGCCTGGGGAACTGCGGCTGCCCCGATCTTGGCGTGTACAAGGGCCAGTATGGAATGAATCTGGCTCATGTGCTGCACATGGACCGGAGACACACCGGCTGCATCAAGCATGGCAGCCAGCATGTTGTGAAAGTAGCCGGCACCCTCTGGCGCATACATGACCATTGGCAGATCGTCGAAGTCGGCAAGCTCGATGACCTCCTTTTCCAGCCG
>JBFZCB010000274.1:0-21430 GCA_041308165.1 Caulobacterales bacterium | reverse complement strand
GTTCCAAAAGCGCCTGAAGATAGGACCTCTTGTGGTTCAGAATGTAGAGTGCAACGGCCGTTGAAACGCGCAGGTTCACGGCCCCCGCGCCGTTCTTACCGGCCTCTATATCCAGACTGCGAAGCACCATGAGTGCCGCGGATTCAGCGGAACGTATACGGCCGGCACCCTGGCAATGCGGACAGACCTCTGTGGCTCCTTCGAGAACACCCAGCCGGCGACGTTGGCGGCTGATTTCCATGAGGCCGAATGCAGAGATCTTGCCCATCTGAATGCGGGCACGGTCCTCTGCAAGCGCATCCTTGAGAATACGCTCCACAGTCCGGTTGTTCTTGGGTTCATCCATGTCGATGAAATCAATAACGACGAGACCGGCAAGGTCGCGCAGCCGCAACTGGCGTGCGGCCTCTACGGCAGCTTCGCAGTTTGTCTTGAACGCAGTCTGTTCGACATTACGCTCTTTGGTTGCGCGGCCGGAGTTAACATCAATGGCAACAAGGGCCTCAGTCTGGTTGATGACGAGGTAGCCGCCAGACTTGAGTGTAACGACGGGCTGATGAATACCTGTCAGCACTTCTTCGATGCCATTGGCGGCAAAGAGTGGTTTTGATCCCTGGTAGAGATGCACCTTCCTGGCCTGTGAGGGCATCAAGACCCTCATGAAGTCTCGTGCTTCCCTGAAGCCTTCGACGCCCTGAACCTGAATTCCCTCGAAATCCTTGTCGAACATGTCTCGCACGGCCCGGCGGACGAGATTCTCCTCCTCATAGATGAGGGAGGGGGCGTGGCTTGCGAGGGTTGTTTCGCGGATGGTTTCCCAAAGGCGCAGCAGATATTCGTAGTCGCGCTTGATCTCTGCCTTCGTGCGCTTTGCCCCGGCTGTTCGAATGATGAGGCCCATGCCTTTCGGTACATCAAGAGCCGCGGCGGCAGACTTGAGGCGACGACGGTCAGAGGTATTGGTGATCTTGCGAGAAATTCCACCGCCCTTGCCAGTGTTGGGCATCAGGACGCAGTAGCGTCCAGCCAGAGACAACCAAGTGGTTAGGGCTGCTCCCTTGGCTCCGCGCTCGTCCTTGACCACCTGAATGAGCAGAATCTGGCGTCTCTTGATGACGTCCTGGATCTTGTAGCGCCGCATCAGTCGGCGCTTCAGACGTTCCTCGTCGGCCAGTCCGCCTTCAGATTCGCCATCGTCGCTTTCACGCCCGAGATCATCCTGCTCGTCTTCATCCGACGGTGCCTCGGCCATGATGGCGTCCCGGTCGGCAACCGGGATCTGATAATAGTCAGGGTGGATTTCGTTGAAGGCGAGAAACCCGTGACGATTGCCGCCGTATTCGACGAAGGCGGCCTGCAGGCTGGGTTCTACGCGTGTGACCTTGGCCAGATAGATATTGCCGCGGAGCTGACGCTTGGTTTTTGATTCGAAGTCGAACTCTTCAACCTGGCGTCCGTCGACAATCGCTACGCGCGTTTCTTCCGGATGCGCAGCATCGATCAGCATGGTTTTTGACATTGAGGGTCTCTCTCTGGCGCGCTCTAGCCCAACCTGATTTCAGGTACTGGGCGGCTCGCCGAATGGGATGAAGGGTCAGGGCATGCGTCTTCCCGACGGCAATCGCGGCGGTTGCCGGATCGAAATCCCGGTAAAGCCGGGTAGGAACGCAGGCGAAATGGCCCATGGGGTCTGGTCGGTCCTCGACCCAGGCGTACCTTTTGCGGTGTGGCCGGGGGGGTCGGTCTTCGAAAGCGCGGAGCAGGCCCGGCGCTTTCTAGGATATGTGAAAGTCAATGCTGGTGGAGATCACGCGCCGGAAGCCGAACAGATCGACAGGCGAGAACACTCCTTGAGCGGATACAAGCATAGGCATGCAAATCACGAAAGAAAAGGTTTAGCCGCTTAACTCTATGCCAACTCCCGTCTGAGATAGTCGGGCCTACTGAATTTGGGTCTCCCATCAGAATGATTGGCAGCATGTTATCCAGAACCGCCCTTTGGGGGACACGGGAATGGGCGATGACCGCTCTAGCCCTGCTCTCGATCTGCCTTGCCTTGTTCCTTGGTGGTCGGGGCGTTGCCGGCGGTGTCAGTGGAGATGTGTTTGGCGTTCGCTTTGGCGGTGACCAAGAAAGAACGCGCGTTGTTCTGGATTTGGGGACCTCTGTGCGGGGCGCAGTCGTTGAATCCGGAGACCGTGGCCGAGTGGTTCTAACCCTGGCGGGTGCTGTGGCCGGGCAGGGTATATCCGGAAGCGGATCCGGCCTGGTCCGTGGCTATCGCGTTGCCGCCTCGGGTTCAGCCTCGCGGGTCCAGCTTGAGCTGTCCCAGGCGGCTGAGATCGAGAGACGCTTTCTTCTCCCTCCAGGAGATGGCATCGCCAACTATCGCTATGTAGTTGACCTCAAGGCGAAGGTCGGAGGTGCGGCCACTGCGATCCTGCCAGCCGTTGCTAATCTGCGGCCCACGGCTGTGGCCCCGGCGAGAACTGCAAAGCCACTTATTGTGATCGATGCCGGCCACGGAGGCCGTGACCCTGGTGCGCTCGGTGCGCACAACCGGGAAAGCGACATCAACCTGGCTGCAGCCCTGGCTCTGAGGAGCGAGCTCGAAAGAACCGGCCGCTATCGCATAATCATGACGCGCGAGACCGATGCGTTTGTCGATCTCAATCAGCGGGTCCGTATCGCCAGGCGAGCCGATGCGGATCTCTTTATCTCTCTGCATGCAGATGCCGGCAGCGACCCTGCTGTCAGGGGGGCCAGCGTCTATACATTGTCAGAACAGGGCGCGACGCGCGCCGTGCGTGAGGTGACCCGTGGGAATGACTGGCACAGAGATCTGCATCTGCCGGGCAGGGATCCTTCAGTCGATCGGATTCTTCTGGATCTGACCCAGCGAGCCACTCAGAACCGTTCAGCGCAGTTCGCCCGGGTCTTGCTCAGCCATATTGAGGCTTCAGATCACCCCATGCTCAGGCGGAGTCACCGGGACGCCGGCCTTGCTGTACTCCTGGCTCCAGATGTTCCAGCCGTGTTGCTCGAGATGGGGTTTATGACCAATCCTGATGACGAACAGCTCCTTGCAGACACGCGTCGTCGGAACCGTTTGATCCGAGCCGTAGCCGCAGGCATTGATCGCTACTTCCGCGATCCTTCGGCGCCGATACAGCTGGCTTCCAACGGGTCACGCAACGGCACTTGAAGTCCGGCGTTCAGGCAGAGCTGTCACATGACTTCTGCCCTCGCGGGTTTGCTGATACCCGTTTGAGATAAAAAGCTGTCTAGCCGCGATGAACGGGGCGGTCTAAACCGAGCCCTGCGATCGTTCCCTCGGCAACGGTCGGGTAGGTTGGTCTGGAGGCCGCGGTGAAGATTGCCGAACGCTGGTTCGTTATGGCGGGTATTGGCCTACTGGGTGCGATTGCCCTGGCTGGGCTTGTGGTGGCTGTATATGCGGCTTGGCTTTTCCATGATTTGCCCGACGCCTCGGAGCTTTCAGACTATCGTCCGCCGACGGCCACGCGTGTGTATGCGGGCGACGGCACACTTATCGGGGAGTTCTCCGATGAGCGAAGAATCTATGTCACCTATGACCAGATACCCGAGCCATTGATTCGGGCCTTTCTGGCTGCAGAGGACAAGAATTTTTTCCGCCACGGAGGCATAGACGTTTCAGGCGTTGGCCGGGCGATGTTCAAGAATGTCTTCAACTTTGTGTCTGGGCGACGCCTTGAGGGGGGATCGACGATTACCCAGCAGGTGGCCAAGAACGTTCTGCTCACCAACGAATCGACCCTCGGCCGCAAGCTGAAGGAGGCCATTCTTTCCAGCCGTCTCGAAGCCACTCTATCCAAGGAGCAGATTCTCGAACTCTATCTGAACGAGATCTTCCTGGGCTATCGCTCCTATGGGGTGGCCTCGGCGGCCTATAATTATTTCGGAAAGTCTCTGAACCAGCTGACGCCTGATCAGGCGGCCTTTCTCGCAGCCCTTCCCAAGGGCCCCAATAACTACCACCCCAAGCGCCACCCCGGAGCCGCCAAGGGGCGTCGTGACTGGGTGTTGGCGGAAATGGCCGACAATGGGTGGCTATCTGATGAAGAGCTTTCCGCAGCCATTGCCCGGCCCCTGGGAGCCCAGGATGCACCACGGCGCGCAGCTTACCGTGATGCGGATTTCTTCGTTGAAGAAGCACGCCGCCAAGCCATGGCCAATAAGGACATTGGCGAGACCCTCAATGCCGGCGGCTATTATATGCGCACGACGCTGGATCCGGCCCTTCAGAGTGCCGCGCGGGACGCGCTCATGACCGGTCTTGAGCGCTATGATCGCAGGCATGGCTGGCGCGGGGCCTGGGGACAGACGGACCTTTCGGAGGGCTGGCAGGCGGCGGCACTGAAAAGGACAGTGCCTCCCGAACGCAGAGCCTGGCAGGCCGCTGCCGTTACGGCCGTATCAGGGACGGGTGTGCAGATCATCACGGCACGAGATGGCGTTGCCGGTAGTCTCGCACGCGCTGATGTGTCCTGGGCCAATGCAGGGCGGGGCCTTGAGCGCGGTGATCTCATCTTTGTCGAGAAAACGGGGGACCAGTTCACGCTCAAACAAGTCCCCAACGTGAATGGGGCGATGGTGGCGATCGAGCCGCAGTCGGGGCGTGTTCTGGCCATGGTTGGTGGCTATTCCTATGCGCTTTCAAGCTTCAACCGGGCAACCCAAGCACGCCGTCAGCCGGGTTCGGCATTCAAGCCGTTTGTTTATGCTGCGGCTTTGGAAGGGGAGTACACGCCAGCTTCGATCGTGCTTGATGCGCCCATCAGCTTTCCAGCTGGGGGCAGTGGGCAGCGCTGGACGCCTGAAAACTACAGCCGGGCCTATTATGGACCTCAGAGCCTGCGTCGCGGTCTTGAGCTGTCACGCAATGTGATGACGGTGCGACTGGCTCAGGCTGTCGGGATGCGGCGGATCGTTGAACAGTCAGCAAAGATGGGCCTGCCTGGTCTTTTGCCAAATCTGTCCGTTTCCCTGGGCGCGGGTGAGGTCACGCCCTACCAGCTTACGGCGGCCTATTCGGCCTTTGTGAATGGTGGACGACGGGTCGAGCCCTATCTCATTGACTATGTGCAGGACCGGAACGGTGAGACCGTTTTCCGCGGAGACGGGCGTAGCTGTCGTGACTGTAGCCGAAGCTTCAGTGGACAGTCGTCACCGCGGCTAGCAGCTCCTGGTACGCAGGTCATCGATCCCATAACCGCCTATCAGATCAGTTCAATGCTGGAGGGCGTGGTCCAGCGAGGCACCGCCGCGAGCGCGCGAGGTCTGGGCCGCTGGATCGGTGGCAAGACTGGAACCACGAATGAATATCGCTCGGCCTGGTTTGTCGGCTTTTCGACCGACATTGTCGTTGGCGTATTCATAGGCTTTGACGATAACCGCTCTCTAGGATCCGGAGAAGCCGGGGCTTCTGCAGCGGTGCCCATCTTCACTCAGTTCATGCAGCAGGCCTTGAAGCAGAGACCCGCCCGCCCGTTCGTACGTCCGCGCAATGCAATCTTCCGCACTGTGAATGGGATGGAAGAAGCGTTTCGTCCAGGAACAGAGCGCCAACGTGAAGAGCAGGGCGAGGTCAATCCCGTCGTTGCCGTTGGCCCTCAGGACTACAATACGGTTGTGAGACGCGAGCAGGAAGCCGGGGCGGCACAACAGGGCAATCCCGTTCAGCTTACGGCTCCGCCTCCGCCGCAACCACAGCGGCCACCTGCGGAGGACCTGAGCGGGCTTTACTGACCTTTTGGTGAAGGCCGGATGGATACTCCGGCCTTTCCCTTTAGGTCGTTGGGGCCTATGTCGACCTTTCTCGGGTTTAGATCGGTCGCGATTCAGCCACTTCGCCAAGGTCAGATCCGGGTTTCAACCAATCGATCCCGTCTGTTCGGGTCTGTAGTCAGATTGCCGAATCCAGGTGGGTCCATGTTTCGCGGGAGTATGCGATGAGACCGGATGTCGAGGCCTTGAAGGCCGACATCGAGCAGAGCGTCGCTCTGCTCAGGAGGCGTCTTTGACTGGGATGTCGCTCTAAGAAAGCTTGATGAGCTGAATGCTAGGGTCGAAGACCCTACCCTCTGGAATGATGCTGCAGCGGCGCAGATCGTGACCAGGGATCGTTCGCGCCTGAAGGCGCAGATCGATACCGTTCTGGAAATGGAAGCGGCTCTTGAAGAAGGCGTGATGCTTTCGGAGATGGCCGATGAGGAAGGTGATGAGTCGGTCCTTGAAGAGGCAAGGGCAGGTCTGCGGAGCGTAAGGGAGCGGGCTGGCCGTGCTGAACTGGAAGCCCTGCTTTCCGGCGAGGCGGACGGCAACGATGCCTATCTTGAGGTGAACTCGGGAGCCGGCGGAACTGAATCGAATGACTGGGCCGGCATGCTGCTACGCATGTATTCGCGTTGGGCAAGGGCTCACGGCTATGAGGTGCAGTTGGAAGCCGAGGAATCGGGTGAGCAGGCGGGAATCAAGTCCGCCACGATCTTGATCTCTGGTCCTAACGCCTATGGCTGGCTCAAGTCGGAATCCGGCGTGCATCGTTTGGTGCGCATCAGTCCATATGATGCAGCAGCAAAGCGGCACACGTCTTTTGCCTCGATCGGTGTTTCTCCGGTTGTGGATGATACGATTGAGATCGATATCAATCCGTCAGACGTCCGTACCGATACCTATCGGGCCTCGGGTGCCGGTGGACAGCATATCAACAAGACGGACTCTGCCGTTCGCCTGACGCACATTCCAACGAATACGGTCGTCGCCTGTCAGGCGGGGCGTTCCCAGCACCAGAACCGTGAGCAAGCCTGGAAAATGCTACGGGCCAGGCTCTATGAGCTTGAGCTGCAACGGCGCGAGGCCGCCGCTCAAGCCCTGGCTGACGCCAAGACCGATATCGGTTGGGGCCACCAGATACGTTCCTATGTGCTGCAGCCGTATCAGATGGTGAAGGACCTGCGCACCGAGGTTGAAACCTCCGATACGCAGGGCGTTCTGGATGGCGATCTTGACCAGTTCATGGGAGCCGCACTGGCAGCGCGAGTTGGCGAAACTCGCGGGTCCACTGTCGACTGATCTTGTTGCTGCAGTCGATTGCCGCTTCAGGCCAGAGCATTGGCCAGAGTCTTTTGCACCGTCCTTGCTGGCCGGTGGCAGGAGGCCTGGCCAGTCAGGTGGGATGCCTTGTAGCCCAGGGGTAAGAGGTGACGCTCTATTCCTGGGGTTGAACGGGTAGGGCGTTTGCTGTGGTTGGCGCAGGCAGACTGTCGGAGTGGACTACAGATCCCGAACCCTGATCGGTCGCGCCTTGGCTTGCCACAACCGTTTCGCGCCGGCTCTGCAGCACTCGGCCCTGGAAATAGGCTCCTATGTCGATCGAAAGCTGCTCAGCCGTAATGTCTCCCTCGACATAGGCGGTCGCGATCAACTTGACCTGTTTGCCCGTCACCGTCCCTACGACGCGGCCTCGTATCTCAAGGTAGTCGGCGGAGACATTGCCATCAATGACGCCGCTCTCTCCAACAATCAGCCTGCCGACGTGAACATTGCCCTTGATCGTGCCTTCGATCTGAAGATCGCACTGTCCAGATAAACTTCCGTCGATCCGAAGGTCGGATGCGAGTGTGGAGAGATTGCGGGGTGGTGTTGGAGCCGGCGCT
Source organism: Caulobacterales bacterium (assembly GCA_041308165.1). Lineage (GTDB taxonomy): Bacteria > Pseudomonadota > Alphaproteobacteria > Caulobacterales > Caulobacteraceae > Brevundimonas. Next base: position 13,730 of record JBFZCB010000274.1, on the reverse strand, counting down.
GCCACGGGTGCATGGGAGGGGTGTTCTGCTGGCTCTTCAACAGGGCGCAGGTCTCGGGTGTCTGGCCTATATGAGGATTTCGTTGTCTTGCCGAACAAAGTTAACTCCCAGTTTTCAGAGGGGGTTGGACGCTTAATGGATATGCGCTTTTCGCTAGGATGCAGGCGCTCAAGTTTCCTGTGCTACCGTTATCTCGATAGTTCACAAGATAGTCTCAAACGCCCCAAAAATAGCGACGAGCGACCCAGGAACGGCCCCCACACCTGTCTCATTGTCCCCAATAGCACTGTGTAGCCGAGTTGCTTTGGAACTTCCCCCCTTCGGCGGCAAAAGGCGATCTGATTTCGCGGCTAAGGAGAGCAAGGCTTGGCGATGCCCAGGCATTGGACTCACTGAGGATCAGACAAGCGGGGCCTTTAAAGCTCAGGCCTTGGAACCCTGAAGCTGCGAGCGGGCGACCGCCAGCACAGCTTCAGCATGTCCCTTCACTGACACTTTTCTCCAGACCGTATGCACGACACCTTCAGGTCCAATCAGGAAGGTCGCGCGTTCAATCCCCATATAGGTCTTTCCGTACATGCTTTTCTCAACCCAGACGCCAAAGGCTTCAGTGACCGGCCCGGCTTCATCGGATGCAAGCGTTACAGCCAGACCGCGCTTTTCGGCGAATCGGGCAAGCGTCTTTGCGGGATCGCGTGAAACGCCGATGACCGTCGTCTCTGCGGCCTCGAACTGCGAAAGCAGGGCTGAAAAATCCTGAGCCTCTGTGGTGCAGCCTGGTGTGTCAGCCTTTGGATAGAAATAGAGTACGTAAGATTTTCCTTTGAGCGCCTCAGATGAAACCCTCCCATTGTTATGGGTGGGCATATCGAAGTCTGGGGCTGGCTGTCCGCCGACTATCTCTGTCATTGCCGATATCCTGTTGTCACTTCCAGGGTGATACGCGCGTTCGAACTAAACGGGTTTTACGAGAACAATTTTTTTCTTACCCGCCGCCAGTTTGAAAACGCCATCGGCGTTTATATCGCCAGCCGAAATGAGCCTGGCTCCGTCCAGAACCGGTTCATCGTTCAGGCGCAGGCCTCCGCCCTGAGCCAGCCGCCTGGCCTCTCCATTCGAAGAGGTCAGGCCTGACCAGGTGGTTACGGTTGCGATCATGGCACCGATCACCTCGTCAGCTGCCAGTTCAACCGTTGGCAGGTCGACCGATAGCTTGCCCTGCTCGAAAGCGGATTCAGCGGCATTTCGAGCACTGAGCGCGGCCTGTGAGCCATGCAGCATTGTCGTTGCTGCATCAGCGAGGGCTTTTTTGGCGTCATTTATCTGGGCACCTGGCAGGGCTTCCAGTCTGACAACCTCATCAAGGGGCAGATCGGTAAAGAGGCGCAAGAACCGGCCCACATCCGCGTCCTCGGCATTGCGCCAAAACTGCCAGTAGTCATAGGGACTGAGTTGCTCCGCGTTTAGCCAAACTGCACCTTGCGCTGTCTTGCCCATCTTTCCGCCAGATGCCGTCGTCAGAAGCGGGGTGGTCAGGCCAAAGGCTGCCTTCTGATCAACCCGGCGAACGAGGTCGACGCCTGAGACGATGTTGCCCCATTGGTCAGACCCGCCCATTTGCAGTGTGACACCCTGGCGCCGGTTGAGCTCCAGGAAGTCTACAGACTGCATCAACATATAGTTGAACTCCAAAAAGGTCATTGGCTGTTCGCGCTCGAGCCGGAGCTTGACAGAGTCGAAGGCCAGCATCCGGTTCACCGTGAAATGGGTCCCGTATTCACGCAGAAACTGAATGTATCCGTAGCCGGAAAGCCACTCATCATTGTCGATCATGATCGCGTCAGTTGGGCCATCTCCAAAGACGAGGAAGCGTTCGAACACAGTCTTGATCGAGGCGATATTGGACTGGATGGTTTCATCGGTGAGCTGGGGACGCGATGCGTCCTTGCCGGTAGGATCACCGACCTTGGTTGTTCCTCCACCCATGATGACAACGGGCCTGCCGCCAGCCTGCTGGAGGCGGCGCAGCATCATGATCTGTATGAGGCTGCCCACATGAAGACTGGGGGCGGTGGCATCAAATCCGATATAGCCGGAAAGAACGCCTTCGCCCGCAGCTGTGTCCAGCTCAGCTGGATGCGTCACCTGATGGATATAGCCACGCTCTTGAAGCGTTCTTAGGAAGGCGGACTTGTAGGCGGCTTCGGTCATGTGAACTGGGCTTTGCTTGAACAGTTCGGGGCGTGTAGCACGAGCAAATGTCAGAACGAACCGTCAGCGAGCAAAGCTGCAAGGCCAGGCTTATCCGGCATCCTACGTCAGCCCGTTCACCGGTCATTCGCATTGAGGTGCGTGCTGCGCGGGTCTGGTCTGCGGCCTGGTTTCTTGATTTGGAATGGCAGATGTCTGGTGATCTCGCTTCGATCGCCATGCCGGATCCCGTTGCCGGGCGGCGGGAGGGTCTGTGGAAAACGACCTGTCTTGAAGCGTTTTATGCAGTCGGTGATAGCCAGGCCTATGGGGAGTTCAATCTCTCTCCAACGCAAGGATGGGCAAGCTATGCGTTTGATGGGTACCGCCAGGGGATGAAAAACGCTGATGAGCCGGTCTTGATTCAGCGTGAACGTCATGAGGATTGCCTTACGGCCTCGGCACGGTTGAAGCTCGACTTGGCCAATGTTGGCCGCTCCCACCTGCAACCGATCAAAGTGGGTTTTGCTGCGGTCATTGAGGACCAGAGCGGTGGGCTCAGCTACTGGGCCCTGACCCATCTGTCGGACAGTCCTGATTTTCACAACCCGAACACCTTCACCCTTGCCCTGCCTTTGCCGGAGCCCTCATGAAATTTGGTCTTGATCGCCTACTTGCAGATCCGGAGCTGCGAGCCCCCCTTAAGGGTCGCAGGGTCGCCCTTCTGGCTCATCCTGCCTCGGTCACCCAAACCTTGATTCATGCCGTTGACGCGCTTTCGGCTTGCCCTGAGATCAAGCTGACCGCTGCCTTTGGTCCTCAACACGGAATGAAGGGTGATCTGCAGGACAATATGATGGAAAGTCCCGATGAGACCGATCCGGTTCACGGCATACCGGTGTTCAGCCTCTATGGAGAGGTCAGGCGGCCCACTGCAGCCTCAATGCAGACCTTCGATGTGATCCTGATTGATCTGCAAGACGTCGGCTGTCGCATCTATACCTTCATCACCACCCTGCTTTACGTCCTTGAGGCTGCAGCCGAGCATGGAAAGGATGTCTGGGTTCTGGACAGGCCCAATCCGGTAGGCCGTCCTGTTGAGGGGACGTCACTTCTGACGGGTTGGGAGAGTTTTGTCGGTGCCGGGCCGATGCCTATGCGGCACGGCATGACATTGGGCGAACTCGGTCATTGGTTCATCGCGCATTACCACCTCGATATCCCTGAATACAGGGTGATCGAGATGACGGGATGGCAGCCCTCTGAGGGTCCCGGATTTGGATGGCCCCTGGGTGGACGCAGTTGGATCAACCCAAGCCCGAATGCACCAAACCTGTCTATGGCTCGTGCCTATGCTGGAACTGTGATGCTGGAAGGCACGAGCCTGTCCGAGGGACGTGGTACCACCCGACCCCTAGAGATTTTCGGTGCGCCCGATATCGATGCCCGTGCGATCATCGCCTTCATGAAGCGAACGGCACCAGACTGGATCAAGGGCTGTGGACTTCGCGACATGTGGTTTGAGCCCACGTTCCACAAACATGTGGGAAAGCTCTGCAATGGCGTTCAAATACATGTCGATGATCCACTCTACGATCATGAGAGCTTCCGGCCTTGGCGGCTGCAGGCCCTGGCCTTCAAGGCGGTCAGGCAGCTTTATCCGGGCTATGAGCTCTGGCGTGATTTCCCGTATGAGTATGCCTTCGGCAAGTTGCCGATTGACGTCATAAATGGCGGACCGTCACTGCGGACATGGGTAGATGACCCCGCCTCGACACCTGCCGATCTGGACGGGCTGGCCTTGGAGGATGAGGCGGCTTGGATAGAATCCAGACGCCCGTTCCTTCTGTATTGAGTGGCGCCCTCCTGTCCCCAAAAGGTTGGGGTGTTGCCTGCGGAGTAGGGGCCGGTGCCCTTTGGGGAGGTGTGTTTTTGGCTCCGGAGTATGTCACGGGTGCCTCCCCGGCACTTATGGCGGCCGGTCGCTACCTCGCTTACGGCCTTATGGCTGGGGTGCTGATCGCGCCACGCCTTGGAGCGGTTATCTTACGCCTCAATCTGACGGCCTGGTGCGGTCTCGTTTGGCTCAGTCTTTTGGGTAACCTCGTTTACTATGGTTTGCTCGTAGTCTCGGTCCAGCTGGCGGGCATCGCAGCTGCAGCCCTTATTGTTGGAATGGTACCTGTTGCCGTCATGGTCATGGGGCTGCGTGAGCCTGGTGGCCCCGGTTTTGGTCTGATCGCACCCCCAGTGGTGCTTGCCATCCTGGCGGCCCTATTGATCGGCTTTACCCGTATGAACGATCCGAACCCAGCTGCGCAGGATGAGGCCTTCCACGTGGGCATAGGTCTGATCTGTGCGGTGGGGGCCCTGATCTGTTGGTCAGGGTTTGCAGTGGCCAACAGCCGCTGGCTGGCAAGGCTTCCCGATGTATCGGCACATGACTGGTCCCTACTGACGGGCCTGGTGACGGGCGGTCTGGCGCTTCTACTTGTACCGCTCAGTCTGATCTCACCCCCCGTCGAATGGGGGAGATCAGATTGGACCCGTTTCATAGGCATCAGTCTTGCGGTCGCATTTGGCGCGTCGATCCTGGGCAATGCTCTTTGGAACAAGGCCAGTAGACTGCTGCCGTTGACCTTGCTGGGTCAGATGATTGTCTTCGAAACCCTGTTTGCGCTTCTCTATGGCTTTTTGCTCGATGGCCGTTGGCCAGTCCCGCTCGAAGCCCTGGCCATACTGCTAATGATGACAAGCGTCACATGGAGCCTGCGGGCCTACCGGCCAGCAAGGTCAGCAGGAACACCCCGCAACTGAGCCGGTAGGGAAGGGTTTCAGGCCGGTTCGGCTTCGAGGCGTTTGTCGAGGTAGAGGCCCACGCGACGATCCACCGCATCGATATGGTCCTGCCAGAAATGGCTCGCCCCATCTTCAAGCTCATAGTCAATGACTATGCCCTTTTGTGTCCGCAACTTGTTGACCACACGTTCCACTTCTACAGGCGGCACAATGGTATCGGCGGTTCCATGCAGGAAGAGCCCGGATGCGGGGCAGGGGGCCAGAAAGCTGAAATCATACATGTTGGAGGGCGGCGATACGGAGATGAAACCGTCCGTTTCTGGCCTGCGCATAAGCAGCTGCATGCCGATATAGGCACCGAACTGGTAGCCCGCGACCCACGTCTGGGTTGCCGCCGGGTTGTTGGATTGGAGCCAGTCCAGGGCTGTTGCGGCGTCTGCGAGCTCACCGATGCCGGAATCGAACTCCCCTTGCGATTTTCCAACACCGCGGGAGTTATATCTCAGGGTCGCAAAGCCTCGCTTTACGAACAGTTGATAGAGGGTCACGGCAATCGGATTGTTCATATGCCCGCCTGCTTTTGGGTGAGGATGCAGGATTAGGGCAATGGGAGCGTTCGGGCGTTTGCCCGGGGAGTAGCGGCCCTCGATGCGGCCCGAGGCTCCGGGCAATATGACTTCAGGCATGGCGGCTCTGGAATCCATTCAATCAGAATAAGGGGCGACCTAATAGTTGACTGCAGCGGTAGGACTTTCTAAGTCATCCCGATGCGAAGCCGCCCGTATGAAGGCGCGGGTCATAGCACACAGGTCCGCTGAAGCGCGAGATTTTTGAAAGCGTCTGATGAGACTCTCCACCAAGGGACGATACGCCGTCATGGCGATGGCCGATCTGGCAAAGAACAGCGCCTGCCAGGGTGAGGCTGCACGTGCAGTTTCCCTTGCAGAGATTGCAGCAAGGCAGGAAATTTCCCTGTCTTACCTAGAGCAGCTGTTCGCGCGGCTGCGGAAGGGGGGACTGGTCAAGAGTGTGCGCGGTCCGGGTGGCGGATATCGACTTGCAAGGCATCCGGCCCAGACTGTGGTCGCAGACATTGTTCTTGCCGTTGATGAGCCCATTCGGGCTGTTCGTTGCACGGCACAGGGCTCGCCTAAGGGGTGTATGGCCGCTGGAGAGCGGTGCATCACACACCATCTCTGGGAGGATCTTGGGGATGAGATCCACAGGTATCTGGCTGGGGTTTCGCTTGAGGATGTGGTGATGAACCGCACTTCAAAGCGTCGTGCCGAACGACTAGCTGAGCCTAGCGAACTCGATGCGGGCGCAGTGGCTTGATGTCTGTCTATCTCGACTACAGTGCGTCCGCTCCTATCAGGCCCCAGGCGCTTGCGCTTATGACTGAAGTTCTGGCCGAGACCGGAAATCCGTCTTCGATTCATGCGGCTGGACGAAGGGCCCGTGGGCGGGTTGAGGTGGCGAGGCGGCAGGTTGCTGACCTGGTTGGGCTGACCGCTCAGGATGTGATTTTCACGGGCTCCGGCACTGAGGCAAATGCGCTTGGTATCCACTCTGCGATCGCCGCTGGATTTACCCGTCTGATCGTCAATCCGACAGAGCATGTCAGCGTTCTGGAGACGGTTCGTCATGCGGGGCAGGCCGTTGAGTGGCTCGAGGTCGCGCACAATGGTCTTGTCAGTATCGACGAGATTGAGCAGCGCCTGTCCTCAGGCGCTCCTGCCTTAGTCGTCGTTCAGTTTGCCAACAGTGAAACCGGCATAGTGCAGCCAATCCAGCAGGTCGCTGAGCTTTGCAGGCGCTATGGAAGCTGGCTTCATGTCGATGCGGTACAGGCTGTGGGGCGTATCGAAATCGATATTGGACACAACGGGGAACACTGGGGTGACACCTGGGCGATCTCAGCACACAAGATTGGTGGACCTCAGGGTGTAGGTGCGGCCTATAGTCTGAGCGGCAGGACTTTGACCCCGGATGTGCGCGGGGGCGGCCAGGAGCGCGGCCTGCGTGCTGGCACCGAGAATGTCGCTGCCATTGCAGGATTCGGAGCCGCTGCTGAGGCCTCTCAGGGGGACTTGAAGTCAGTCTTGCAGCAAAGCGCCTGGCGAGATCTGGCTCTGGAGCGGATGAAAGCGTCCGGCGCGATGATGATTGCGCCTGATACACCGAAATTGCCAAATGTGCTCGCAGCAGGCGTCGAAGACTGGCCGAGTGCATTGCAGGTCATGGCCTTGGATCTGGCGGGTGTCATGATCTCCGCAGGATCGGCCTGTTCTTCGGGTAAGGTTCTGCGCTCGCCAGTACTGGATGCCATGGGGCTGAATAATCTTGCGGCGGTCAGTATCCGTGCGTCGGGTGGCTGGGCCACGACCCAGGATGATTGGACTCGGTTCGCTGATGCGTGGACCCAGGCCCTAAATGCATTTCGATCTAGACGACAGGAAAGGGCCGCGTAATGGCCGCTGTTCAGGAAACCATCGACGCAGTAGCCGCTCTGGAGAAGTATGAGCACGGCTTCATCAGCGATATTGAAACGGAATATGCCCCGCGTGGGCTAAGCGCGGATATCGTTCGGTTCATCAGCGAAAAAAAGGGTGAGCCGGATTGGATGCTCGAATGGCGCCTAGCCGCCTATGAGCGCTGGCTGGCCATGGAGGAGCCTAGCTGGGCATCGGTCAAGTATGAGCCGGTGGATTATCAGTCACTCTTCTACTACGCCGCTCCCAAGGCCAAGGAGGGTCCTAAATCTCTCGATGAGGTCGATCCGGAAATACTGGCCATCTATGCCAAGCTCGGCATCCCCCTGAAAGAGCAGGAAGTTCTTGCGGGTGTGGAGGGTGCACCACGTTATGCTGTGGATGCGGTCTTCGACAGTGTGTCTGTGGTCACGACATTCAAGGAGGAGCTGGCCAAGGTCGGGGTGATCTTTATGCCCATTTCGGAGGCCCTTCGTGAGCATCCCGAGCTTGTCAGGCAGTATCTTGGATCGGTAGTCCCGGTTTCCGACAACTACTTTGCTGCCTTGAATAGCGCTGTGTTTTCAGACGGATCGTTCGTCTACATTCCTCCCGGTGTCCGCTGTCCAATGGAGTTGTCGACCTACTTCAGGATCAATGCGAGCCAGACGGGGCAGTTTGAGCGCACACTGATCATTGCCGACCGGGAAAGTTACGTCTCGTATCTGGAAGGCTGCACGGCACCGATGCGTGACGAGAACCAGCTACACGCTGCCGTCGTTGAACTGGTTGCGCTGGATGATGCCGAAATCAAATATTCAACTGTCCAGAACTGGTATCCTGGGGATGCGGAGGGGAAGGGTGGAATCTATAACTTCGTGACCAAGCGTGCCGACTGCCGTGGTGCGCGCTCGAAGGTCTCTTGGACACAGGTCGAGACTGGGTCAGCGGTGACCTGGAAGTATCCGTCCTGCGTGCTCAGGGGGGAGGAGAGCTCCGGAGAATTCTATTCGATAGCGATCACCAATGGTCATCAGCAGGCCGATACCGGCACCAAGATGGTCCATCTTGGCAAAAACAGTCGGTCTCGGATCATTGCAAAGGCTGTCTCTGCGGGTCGATCTGACTCGACCTATCGAGGGCTGGTCTCTGTCCACCCCAAGGCTTCCGGTGTCAGGAACTTCACCCAGTGTGACAGCCTGCTGATTGGCAAGGACTGCGGCTCGCACACCATCCCCTATATCGAAGCCCGCAATGGTTCAGCTCAGCTGGAGCATGAGGCCACCACGACGCGGTTGTCGGACGATCAACTGTTCTACGCCCAGCAGCGTGGGCTCTCGCAAGAGGAAGCGGTGGCACTGCTGGTCAATGGATTTGTGCGTGAGGTCATGCAGAAGCTTCCGATGGAGTTTGCCGTAGAGGCACAAAAGCTCGTGGCGATCAGTCTTGAGGGGAGCGTCGGGTGAGACACTCTGCAGCTTCGAGTCTGTCCAGCCCTGCGTCTCTGTTATCGGCTGTTCGAACAGGCGACCTGTACCTTCATGCCTTTCAGAGCTCCGTGGGAATGAAAACGGTCCCGAATTTTCGTGCCTGGGCAGGGCAGACCTTTGTGGTTCCGGATCGGTCCACCTTCCTGACCAAATACCGTGTTTGAAGAAGAAATAGTCATGCTTTCCATCTCCAATCTCCATGTGACTGTCGCAGACAAGCCCATCCTCAAAGGGCTCACACTCAGTGTGCCGGCAGGCGAGGTCCATGCCATCATGGGGCCGAACGGGGCTGGCAAGTCCACTCTTGGCTATGCCTTATCCGGAAGGCCAGGCTACGAGGCGACAGACGGCACAGTCGCTTGGCGCGGCCAGGATCTGCTGGGTCTTGATCCTGCAGAACGGGCTGCCCAGGGCGTGTTCCTTTCCTTTCAGTATCCGATAGAAATTCCGGGTGTTCCTGCATTGACCTTCGTGCGAACCGCACTGAATGCACAGAAACGCGCCCGCGGTGAGGAGGAGGTTTCAGCGCCGGCTTTTCTCAAGAGTGTAAAGGCAGCCGCAACCGCCCTGAAGATGGATTTCGAGATGCTCAAAAGGCCTCTCAATGTCGGGTTCTCCGGTGGTGAGAAAAAGAGGATGGAAATCCTTCAGATGGCTCTCCTCGAGCCAAGCCTTCTTGTCCTTGATGAGACCGATTCCGGTCTCGACATTGATGCCCTGAGGATCGTCTCAGAGGGTGTCAATGCACTGAGAGGTCCAGAACGTGCCATGCTCGTCATCACGCATTACCAGCGGCTGCTGGACTATATAAAGCCCGATCGGGTGCACGTTCTCGCTGGGGGAAGAATTGTTGCCTCCGGTGGGCCAGAGCTCGCCCACCAGCTTGAGGCGGAAGGGTATGATAAGTACCTGCCGGTTGCAGCGTGAGTTCTATCCGCCTTACTGACCCATCGACCTATCCCTCGCGGCGCAGCGAGGCTTGGAAATATACTGATCTGCATCGGGCTCTACGCGATGCGCCTGCGGTCTCGCCAGCCATTGAGATCGAGCCGGGTGGGCCATTTGCGCAACTGGGTGGCCAGGAGCTTGCATTCGCTAATGGCAAGCCACTGGGTGCGGATGCTTTCGTCGCCTCAGGCGAACAAGTTCTGAGGCTGCGGTTCGTAAGTGATGCGCATGGCACAGGGCATACCGCCAGTGTCCGCATAGCCGTCAAGCCTGGTGCGCGTCTAACCCTAGTCGAGAGCCATGAAGGCCGCGGTGAGGCCTATGTGGCGAACAATCTCATCGAGCTGGACGTTCCGCCAGGAGCGCAGGTCGAGCGAGTTGTTCTGGTTGACGAGCCTGCAGATGCGATTTCGATCACCCTGGCCAGGGTTACGACGGGGCCGGGTTCGCAATATCGCCAGACGACGATTTCAAGTGGGGCAAGGCTGCAGCGACAGGAGACCCAACTGTCGCATGGTGGGCTTGGAGCTTCTGTTGCCATTGACGGCGTCTATGCCCTCTCGGCTAGCCGCCATGTAGATCTGACGACTATTGTGCGTCATCTGACCCGCGACGGTATGACCTCGCAGCTGACCAAAGGCGTTGTCACTGAAACCGCCCGTGGGGTCTTCCAGGGCAAGATCATAGTCGATCGGGGCGCTGACGGAACGGATGCCCGAATGGGTCATCATGCGCTCATACTGGGTGAGCGGGCCGAGGTGAATGCCAAGCCCGAGCTTGAGATTTTTGCTGATGATGTCCAGTGCGCACACGGCAATACGGTTGGCAACCTTGATGAGGCGGCCCTGTTCTATATGCAGCAGCGGGGACTTCCGGAACCGCTTGCGAGGGCTGTGTTGACCGAGGCCTTTCTGATTGAGGTCGTCGATCGTATCCAGCACGATGAGGCCAGAGAGGTGGTGAGGACATGGCTGACGGCACGTCTGTGATCACTCCAAGCCGGTTCGACCCCTATGCTGTCCGTGCGCAGTTCCCCATTCTGTCGCGCCAGATCAATAATAGGCCTCTGATCTACCTCGACTCTGCGGCTTCAGCGCAGAAGCCAAGGGCTGTTATTGACGCCATGATGGGTACGATGGAGACAAGCTATGCCAATGTGCATAGGGGGCTTCACACACTCGCAAATGAGACGACCGACGCCTTTGAGGCTGCGAGGGAGACTGTTGCCCATTATCTGAATGCCGAGAGCGCGGACCAGATCGTATGGACCAAAGGTGGAACCGAGGCATTCAATCTCGTGGCTGCCGGCCTTGGTCAGTCGCTGAAGGCCGGTGATGAGATCGTTATCACCCAGATGGAGCACCATGCGAATATTGTGCCCTGGGCCATGTTGCGCGAGCGCTTGGGGATCGTCCTGAAGTGGGCGAGCGTTCACGACGACGGCTCGCTCGACATGACAAGTCTGGCAGACCTGATTGGACCGCGAACCCGTCTCGTTGGGGTAACACACATGTCCAACGTACTTGGAACGGTGAATGATGTGCGGGCTGTTTCGAAGATGGCGCATGCCGTCGGCGCTCTGGTCCTTGTGGACGGTTGTCAAGGCGCAGTCCACTGCCGTCCTGATGTCCAGGCCCTGGACTGCGACTTCTACGTCTTCACGGGCCATAAGCTCTACGGCCCGACCGGTATCGGCGGCCTCTATGGCAAATCCGCAGCATTAGAAGCCTTACCACCCTATCAGGGTGGTGGAGAGATGATGGCGACGGTCACCGAGGACGCGGTGACCTATGCCGCGATTCCGCATCGGTTCGAGGCGGGCACCCCACCCATTCTGGAAGCGATCGGACTGGGAGCGGCGCTGGAGTGGTTGATGAGCCTTGATCAGGTCGCGATAGCTGCGCACGAACGAGGGCTCTACGACCATGCGCTTGAACGTCTTGCGGGCCTGGACTGGCTGCGGATCATTGGGGAAGCCCCCGGAAAGGGTGCCATTCTCACCTTTACGGTCGAAGGTGCTCATGCACACGATATTGCTCAAATCCTAGATCGCTACGGTATAGCCGTAAGGGCGGGATTGCACTGTGCGGAGCCCTTGTCACGACGGTTTGGGATCACCTCAAGTGCAAGAGCATCCTTTGCACTATACAATACAACTGAAGAGGTTGACGCCTTCGCAGAAGCCTTGGTCAAGGCTCGGGAGTTCTTTTCGTGACGATGTCAGACAGTGAAAATATGATTGGTCAGATTAGTGACAGCGATGCCTTTGCCGAAAACTGGTCTGAACCTTCGAAAAGCGCCCTTTCTCAATCTGAACTTGACCGTTTGACTGACGATCTCGTCGTAGCGCTCAAGACTGTATATGATCCAGAGATTCCGGTCGATATTTATGAACTGGGCCTGATCTATAAGGTTGATGTATCAGACGACCGTGACGTGCTGGTTGAAATGACCCTTACCGCGCCCGGCTGTCCAGTGGCAGGAGAAATGCCTGGCTGGGTAGAGGAGGCCGTCAAGAAGGTTGACGGTGTAAAGTCTGCGCGTGCCAATCTCGTGTTTGATCCGCCATGGGATTCTTCGAAGATGAGCGATGAGGCCAAACTGGCCTTGAATATGTTCTGATGGCCAATTCTCTCGATGGAACCAACTATGAGCCTTCACAGGTGAGCGGCCTTCAAACCACCCCACGGGCCCGACGTCCCCGTCCCAAGGTCGTGACGCTTACGCCTAGGGCCGGCGACCGTGTGAGAGACATCCTGGCCAATTCACAGTCCGCCTATATTGGCCTGCGGATCGGTATCAAGAATGGAGGATGTGCAGGCCAGGAATACACCTTTGCCTATGCCGACGCGATTGAGCCCATGGATGAAGTTGTTCAGGACCAGGGTGTTACAATTCTGATTGATCCTAAGGCCGTTCTTTTCCTGATCGGAACAGAAATCGATTTCGAGACAAGCCGTCTGTCGTCAAAGTTTGTATTTCGCAATCCCAATCAGACCGATGCCTGCGGGTGCGGGGAGAGTGTCACCATAGTGCCCGCCAAGTCTCCAACCGTCTGAATCAGCACACGGCTGGTCAGCCTTTAGGATCTGTCCGTTGCTCGCGGTTAGATTCCGGTGTCGGCATCAAAACCGCGGCCTTCAACGGAGACCCACTAGCTTCTGCGACCAAGGCGGCTGTCCGGGCTTCGATCAGGTTTTCCAGACACTCTAGAAACGCCTCCTTTTCGAGGCCTGGATATATCGGGCTCAGGAACTCAAGCGTCGCCGTTCCTGGGTTTTTCCTGAAGCTTTCTCCAGGCCAGAACAGACCCAGGTTTGTGGCCAGGGGAACGACCGGCAGGTTGAAGTCGCGGTACATATGCCAGACACCCGATCGGTACCGGTACTTCTCTCCGACTTTTGCGAGATGGCCCTCTGGGTAGATAAGGATACGCCTGCCTTCCCGATGAGCATCAGCTCCGCGACTTTTGAGAGCGTCACGGGCTTCGCGCCCGCCGCAGCTATTGACCACAATGGCCCCCAGCTTCTTCAGCACCACACCCAGCAAGGGAAACTTTTCGAGGTGGTCGCCCGTCACGAAAGCCAGGTCTTCAAACTGGGCATAGGTTGCAAACCCATCCCCCCAGCTCTGGTGTTTCGAGGCGATTATGAAGGCCCCATCAGGCAGGAGATGTCGCCCTCGCACCTCCAGACGTATTCCGGCCAGATGCTCCATAGCCTGGACCATTTTACGCACGTAAGAGCGAATGACCCTTGATGTTGCCTGGCGGCCAGGTGTCAGAGCGGCGAAGACGGCAGCCAGTCCATAAAAGATGGACAGGGCCCAATAG
>JBFZCB010000273.1:0-9709 GCA_041308165.1 Caulobacterales bacterium | reverse complement strand
CCTATTTCAGGGAAAACGGTGGCGCTGTACTCAGTTCCTCGATCGACAAATATGTCTACCTCTGTCTCAATCGGGCCTTCGATCAGAGGGTACGTGTCGCCTATTCCAGAACCGAGGAAGTGGCGACGGCGGCAGATCTTGATCACAAGCTCTTTAGGGCGGTTCTGACCAAGTTGGGCGTTGAGAAAGGCATTGAGATTGCATCGATTGCCGACATTCCCTCTAGGGGAAGCGGCCTTGGATCATCGAGTGCTTTCACCGTTGGGCTGCTTAATGCCGTCTATGCCTATAAGGGCGTCCGGAAATCCAAGCTGGAACTGGCCAAAGAAGCCTGCGAGATCGAGATCGATATCTGTGGAGAACCTATCGGCAAACAGGATCAGTATGCCGCGGCCATGGGCGGTGTGAACTTCATCCGTTTTAATCCGGACGATACAGTGGATGTCGAACCGGTTTCAATGCCGACCCAGACCCTTGAGACCCTCAAACATTCAATGATGATGTTCTATACCGGGGTACTGAGATCGGCCTCTAGCCTTCTGCAGGAGCAGTCTGAAGGGCTCGTCAGCTTCCCGGAGAATCGCAGGACAACAGATCGACTTGTCGCGATGGCGAGCGAGCTGCGCACAGAACTGTCCCTCGGGAATCCGGACGCCTTGGGGGCCTGCCTTGACGAGGGCTGGAGGCTCAAAAAATCCCTCTCCAGCGGCATCTCAAACCCTTCGTTCGATGACATCTACACCCTGGCCATCCAAGCGGGCGCGACCGGCGGAAAGCTGCTGGGTGCCGGTGGCGGCGGGTTCTTTCTGTTCTATGTGCCGCGTGACAGACAAGAGGCCGTAAAGTCTCGACTTGAAGCTTTGAGGCATATTGAGTTCACCCTCGACCAGGAGGGGGCGACGATCGAGCACTACGCCTGAACCAGAGGCTCTGTGTCCGGTCATCCAGCTCTGCAATCAGCAAGCCATTTAACGCTCTTTACGGGCTTCGGTGAGGTCGAACGGAGCTGAATGCGTTACCGGTTCAACAAACTCCAGGCCGCCCCTGGAAGCGGGTATGGAAGATGAGCCGGGCGCTGAACCCGGATTGCGGTAGCCCTTCAATGGAGACCCGTAGAAGATATGGGCCCCGATCTGGCGGACCCGTTCCAGCCTGGAGCCCCATGTTGGGGCCACATAGTCGGCATGATAGTTGACCGACGTCGCGGGCAGACTGATGGTCGAACGTCCTTCATGGACCTCGCGGGCAATGCGTTCAGCCCTGGCCCATTGTGACAGGTTCACGGGCCTACGGCCGATCGAACCATCACAGGTAAAGGTAAACTGGCAGGTGCGGCTATTGCGCTGATATACGACCTGGCAAACATCGGCCGGATAGCGCCCGGAGCGGGCACGGTTCATGACGACAGCCGCAACGGCCGCCTGACCTTCCTCACTCTCGCTGCGCGCCTCATAATAGATCGCCTGGGTGAGACATTCCAAAGGGTTTGATGGAACGACCGGCGGGGTCCTGAGATCAAGGCGCGGGCGTGCAAGACTGGCCAGAGAATAGCCTCGAGTTGGCGGAGGCGCGAAGGTGGATGGGGGTTCCGCCCTCACCTGCACGGCTCCACTCCGGCCAGACGATTGCCGCACAGCCGTTGCCTGGCGGGCGTAAGGGCCAGGGCCGACCGGACGAGCCGGGGGCTGCGCATCGGTCAGACGCGTGCCCTTGCCCGCCTTCAGCATGGCCTGCACCCTGGCCTCGAGCCGAGCCCGACGGTCGGCATCCGTGACAGTGGGCGTGCCTTGAAAAGCTGGGTTACTCGAAGGCAGGCTCACCCGCCGGACCGGTGCCGGATCGGCGTGGGCCAGGGTAGACTGAACGGTACCGGTAATCACGATCAGTCCTGCGAACGTGCCTGCGGCTAAGAGATATGGCAGGGCACGCATCTGGCGATCCATGGATGAGGCGAACGAGATAGCAAAGCCCGGCCCTTACGCCAAGCATGGCGGCGGGACCCTGTGCCGGAATACCGGGCGGTTCGGATGAGGGCCTTGCCCGGAGCGTGTCTGACTTCACAGGGCTTGGTGATTGCCTGGCAGGCCGCAGGCGCTCATATGGGGACCTATGAAGCTGCGTTTCGACAGAGCCGGATTTTCGCTGATCGAGGCACTGGTTGTGCTGGCGATCAGTGGCATGGCCCTGGCCGTGATCTTCTCCATCGGTGTGAGGGCGGGTGATTCAGGGTTTGCGCTGGGGCGCCGTGCCATGTCCGCCGCAGATCAGGATATTGCAGTAGCTGATCTTCGAAGCATCTTCAGGAGCGTCATTGTGCAGCCCTCACGCACCCTGAGACCGGAGATCGATCAGCCCTTTTTCGGTACCTCCGATCGGTTCGAAGGCCAGGTCGTCATGGAGCGGGCAACACAGTGTGCCCCTGCGGGCTGGAGTGGAAGGGTGATCCTGGACGTTGAACGCCAGGGAGAAGGCAGCGTCCTAGTCTGTCAGGCGGGTACATACAGAAGACGGCTGCTTGAGAGCCGGGAGCGCAATGCCACCCTGTCCTATTCCAGAGACGGACGATCCTGGTCGCAGGCAGCGACAAATGCCCAAGCGACCGCTTCGGATCCAGGCTCTGTGAAATCAGAAGTCCTCTATATCCGTTTTTCGGGCGGCCCCCAGAGTGATGTACTCGAGATGGCATCGTCAGGGCGTCCAGAGGTCTGGGCGAGGGCTACGGATGCGTTCTAACAGACCCCTTAGACGCGGATTTGCTCTGCCGGCCGTTCTGGCCGTCACAGGGATCGTCACAATCATCTTTCTCGTGGCCATGACAGCCCTGCAGAATCTCAACGATGAGGCGCTTTCAGCTAGGTCTCGGGTGCAGTTCACCCAGAAGGCCCTGACTGCAGAGGCGATGGTGACCTATTTGGTCGCCACCGAGCCGACCTCGACACGCAGTATAAGCATCGGTGCTGCAAGGAAATCGGATGACCTGTTCGGAATTACCGAAACGACTGGAAACCTTCGGACCAGCGGTCAGGTACCCTCCGAGATCCAGCTGGACGGCAGGACATATGTGTTCGCGAGGGAAAGGCCCCTTGTACTGAGCCTCAGGGACCAGGCAGGGATGATCAATCTGGCCAATCTTCAAAGCAATCAGATAGAGGCTCTTGCCGATCGCCTTGGGGCGAGCAGCAGCGTAAGCAGAACGATCTGGGCACTTTACAACGACTATGTCGATACGGACTCCCTCAGGCAGCCGGGGGGAGCGGAGAGCGCTGATTACGCCGCCGCTGGCTTGCCGGGGCCAGCAAACCGACCCTTGGTCAGGGTCGATGAATGGTTGTCTATCCTCGGATTGCGTGATGAGCTGGATTCGCGGTCCTGGCGTGCCTTGCGTCAAGATTTGGCCGCGGACTCCTCCAGCCGGATTTTTAATCTCAACACGGCTTCGCAGGCCACCCTACAGGTCAAGTTCGGTCTCAGCTCTGCCCAGGCGGCAGCGGCCATTCGCAACCGGGAGCAGGCTCCATTCCTGAGTCTTGAACAGTTCGTGGCGTCCACCGGCGCCCTTGTCCAACAGGACCCGGAACAGATTTACACATTCCCATCTGGCCGCGTTATCCTGGCTATACGGGATTCTAACTCACCGTGGGTTTACCGTGCACGACTTATCCTGACCCCTTCCGGCCGAGAAAGGCCAGTGTGGATTGACCAGACGGATATGCTAGAAGCTCCCCGCAGGAAGGCCGCCGAAACCAGAGATGTCCCCCAGTTTCCTTACACCCCGCGTTGAGCGGTTATCCGCCAGCGGTGTCTGGACGGTTGAACATGCGGGCGGAGCCCTTGGACGCTTCAGGACGCCCGTTGTTTTGCTGGCCCGCGACCTGACGACATTTTCCCGGTTCGATACTGCTGGCCTTCCCCGCTCGCGCAGGCGCCAGGCCGCCAGGCTGCAAGCCCGAGCCTCCTCTCCCTACGTTGATGCAGCGAGTCTCATTGTTTCATCCGGCCAGGATCTCGGAATCTGGTGGTGGGATGCAGAGCGTGTCAGTCCCCTTGTAAAGGCACGCTGGGGCTCGCTGCGCCCGTCCATACGCCCTGAAACCCTTGCACAGCCGCCAGGGACTGACTGGCGTATCGTGGCCCTGGGTCATGGCTATGAGGTCCAACTCTGGCGAGGCGGCATATTGATGGCCTCAGCCTGGCGGCAGGACAGGTTCGATGCGGCCGCCTGGGGGGCTTTTACCAGCGCCCAGCGTGAGGATAGCGAAGCGCCTTCCAGCCCTCCCGCGCCCCAGCGCCTGCCTGTTGACAGGGATGCACAGGCCTTCGCGCTGTCCACGACTGAGGTGACGCGTGAGCAGCTGATCGGGGCAGGCGCATTGATGATGTCCCTGGTTGCTGTTTGCATGGCCCTGTTTATGGCCGGACAGGGGCTCAAGCTCAGATCCGATGCCGAAGCGATCGAAGCCGAGACAGCCCAATTGCGGGCATCGGCTCCCGGTGGGACATCGCTTTCCGGGCTTGAACAGGACCAGAGAACCCTCATGGCCTATCGCCAGATTGAGGAGCGCACCAGTCCGCTGAGTTCCGCTGGTGCGGCCATCGCCGTACTGGCCCTCTATGATCTTGTACCGACGGCTCTCGAATCCTCGGAGGAGGGGCTGAGCGTAACACTCCCCTATGCGGCCCTCTCCGATGCGAGCGGCCTCGTCGCAGATTTTTCAGAGTCCGGTTATTTCTACGATATCCGCCCGCGCACGGACGCGGTGAACCAGAAGCTCATCATCGAGATGAAGGTGCGCGAAGCGGCCCCTCCCCTGGAGGCTGCCGGCTAGGCTTTTAGTCCCTCATTGATAGAGGCTGGAAACCCAGAGGGGCCAGAACAGGGTTTGTCTGACTTTTGGACGCCTGGTCATCCATTGGTCGACGTTTTGGACTCCACACATAGGGCCGAGGATAGCTTTTGTCCCAAGGGCCAGAAATACCGGCAGGGCCGCAACGTCTCGGGGTTGTCGCCAATGAGAACCTGGGTGCATATGCAGGTCTCACCTTCCCAACAGCCCCTCTTTCCGCCTGCAGGCCCCCATGCTCGATGACCCACGCCATCGAAACGAGACGATAACAGGCGCAACACTGGGCGCGTTCCTTGGCGACTATGCTGAGCGCCTGCGGGCTGCGATCCTTACGGTCAGTGTTTCCTCTCTAGAGGCCATGCATGAGACCGTTGTGACCGCGGCTAGTGAGGGTCGACGTATCTTTGCCATCGGCAACGGAGGATCTGCAGCAATCGCAGATCACCTCTGCTGCGACTGGACAAAGGGAACCCATGTGAGCGACTTCCCAAACATTGACACGACGTCCATGTCTTCCAACGCGGCACTCTATTCGGCGATCGCGAATGACTTTGGTTTTGAAAAGGTTTTTTCAACCCAGGTGAGATTGCTGGGCAAGCCGGGCGATGTGCTTATTGCCATATCGTCATCAGGCAACAGTCCGAACATTCTGAATGCCGTCGAAGCAGCAAAATCAATTGGCATGAAGACGATTGGTCTATCCGGCTTTACAGGCGGAGCACTGACGTCTTCAGTTGATGTATCGATCCATATTAAAGCCAGTAACTACGGGCTTGTAGAAGATTCCCACCAAGCCGTTATGCATATTTTGGCACAGTACATAATAAAGTGCAGAGAATCGTAAATTGAACAATATTTACTTTTATATGTAAATGAAATGTTGAACAGTTACTTTTCAAATTCAATAATTATTGCCAGAATTCGCCATTATCGGGCACTTGCCAATTATTGAGCGGCGCTAACGATCCACGAGTGCTTCAGCATCTTTGCTGCGCCGCACCTCTGGTCGGACGACCAGCAGGCGTTCATTCTGAAGTAACGCGCCAACGGCGTACTCGTGGCGGAGATCTTCAGGCAGATGGAATCAGTCCGGCGACGTACGTTAATTGGCGGAAGAATTACGACTTACTGAACCCTGAGGTAATGGTGTGGACGGCCTGTACCAACCCGCCTTCTAGATCGATCGTCATCAGTGACGTCAAGCGCATCAACGCCACCGGCACATCTGGACCGCTAGTCTATCAACCACCGTGACATTCCTTCGCAGTCCGGCCCAACATCGGGGTCAGGGGCAGATCATCAAGAGACATTCATTAAGGCTGGGTGAGAAACGGGATTCACATCACGGACAGTTTTCAGGCCATGCTGTCAAGGAAGCCGGTGAGCCAAGCATTCCAGGCTCCGCCAAATGACGATGACACATAACTTAATTATATAGAATGAGAAATCACTCTAGTAAAAAATGCATTATTCACGTCAATGAATGCAGTCGAGTGCAACTTTTCGCACCAAGACGGTATTATTGAAATGCGCTTTCAAACGCACTTATCACATCAGTACAGCGCTCATCATCACGAATGACAGATCTCGCGCATCATCACCGCGAGAAGCACGATGTGGTGTTGATATTCTTACTGAAATCTCATCACCCTCGACAGTCGAAACAGGTATACAAAGCTCTACAGGCACATCCAGGTTCACAAATTCAGACTTCATATTTGAACTCTCTAGGCCATAAGTAAAAAGAGTTCGACTTTGTCCGCTTGATTCTGGCTTCAACCAAATGCCAATCCTCAATTCATTGGAAGAGCCACCAGCCCTCAAAAACAGTTTGACCTGGGGCCAACACCATCCATCATCATGAAGTCCGTCGGCAGCAATGATCTCAAGTCCACTAATAATCATCTGTTTGTTTGCCGCTCGTTTTTGCACTTAGCTTCTGATTTCTGTAGATAGAAAAATTTTATGCGCGTCAACCTTTACGTGTAAAGACATTTGTGGACGAAGACACAACAGTGACCCCAAGAAAATATGACGTTTTTACATATTTTTGAGGTGTTGGTTTTGAATATGCGATTAATTGAGCCAGAAGATTGATTAAAAATTTTACTGCTCCCATATCTGTTTAATTTTTAATCATTTCATTAGTTTTATAATACTAATTAGATTATTTTTTCAATTTTAAATCTTATCTGTATTTGCAGGCTTCCATTTTTTACACGATTTTTCTATATACAGAAATTAGTACATGATATTTTAGAAACTAATATTCTGTTTTATTGATATAAAATCATAATCACCGTGCACCATCAGCTGCCTACAGCCGGCGCTTTTAAGGAAGTCCAGGCATCTTCGAATATGGGCGAAAAGCTTCGCTCACCCAAAGGCCGGTGCCGTAGGCAATAAAGTGGTGGGACGTGATAAAGGACCGGCCGCAGTACGGCAAAGGTGAAACCTTGGTAGGCCGAGCGCTTCCTGCGCGTTGACGTTATCCGGGGACCCGTCCGCGGACTTCATCAAGCCCACCAGTGCACA
Organism: Caulobacterales bacterium; assembly: GCA_041308165.1. GTDB lineage: Bacteria > Pseudomonadota > Alphaproteobacteria > Caulobacterales > Caulobacteraceae > Brevundimonas. Next base: position 2,330 of record JBFZCB010000273.1, on the reverse strand, counting down.
TAGTTGCATCTACAGGCCGAACAGAGGGCTGCAGTCGACCGAGCGCCAAAGTCGTTTTCCCTATTGCGCCGCTGGGTCGTCCACACATGACGTTGCGGATGACCACCAAACCACAAAAGATCTTTGGGTGGAGGTCGTCGACACCATCACGTCAACTCGTCATCAGAGTGGTTTGACTAATCTGATCTTATGCGTGCTTTCACAGCCGCTCTTAAGATCAAGCTTGAGAACACGGCGCACCGATCCCGGCCCGAACAACCCCACCTTTCGGGAGGCCCACGGCTCCCCCACCATCAAGCCAGAACTCCAGCGAAGAAGCGCCGTCAACCCGGACACTGACCTGAAAACAGACAGGAAGCCCGCGCGGTACTGAAAGGTCCCCAAGGCGACGCAAACAACGCCATCCTATTCGCTACCAGCCAAAACACTCGACTACTCCTGATCTGGCAGAGGTGCATTTGCGGCATCAGCAGGCCTACGCTCCTGCCAACAAACGCAAAACCCTCCCTCACAGCATCGCCCCCAATAGAAGGCTGGCCCATGTCAGCAGGTAAGAAGTCCACTTTACGACCGACCTGCCACCAAAACCCAACCGCGACAAATCAACCCGCTAAATAGGTGCTAGTCTTCAGAATCGTAATATTGAGTCCAGGCCAACCTTGCATCGGGCCGCCTTACTGAACGGTCTGGAGTCCTATCCCTGTAACTTACAGTATTTTTTGAAACAAGGTCGAAGTAGCCAAACATAATAGTAGGCTTAATCATATCAGCATCTAACATCATGTCATTTAGTTCGCACAAAGACCTTATAAGAGAAACATCACATTCATCCTTCATATTGAAAGAGTGACCAAAGCCTCGGTCCACGAGTAAGTCAATAAATCCGCCAACAGCAACAAACTTTCTCACACAAAACTTTTCCTTTAACAGTGGAAGTATGTCTTGCGCCCTTATGCCCTCGAAGCCTTCGGTGGAGCAATCATGATTTGAAAGCCTCTCTTCATATCTGCTTAGCTGCAAATTTGTCTTTTGTTCCTTACTTAAAAGGGGCCAGAACCCCCTCATGACAGCAAGGGTCTCCGGCCATCTCATATGACCATTCCTGCCAATCATATCGTTTGTAATGAACACGCCATCTAGTCTCTCGCGCACGAAATCAAATATATGCTCAAGGCCGATAAAATGGTGCAAAGAATGATTGGCCATTATACCATTAAACCTACCATCAATAGATATTGAGTTTAGGTCGTGTTCTACTGGAAATACATTATCTACTAATTCTGGGGGTATAGCTGAACTAAATCTTTCAAGCATGTTTGGGGCTATGTCAGCGCCGATTAGATCAAACTCTAATCCCCTTGCCTTCAAAATTTTTGCAACTTCTATCTCTAACCAGCCGTCCCCACAGCCAATAGATAGAAATTTGGGGCGCTGTAGGCCCATTGCCGATTTAGCAAACCCATCTGCATAGAATTCTGCAACCGATTGTACGTTAAACACGCTCTCGAGTGCTGGCCTTATATAGTTATGAGACCAGTAGTGAAATGAATCAGGTAGTACATGTATGTCCAGAGTTGAGGCATATTGATTTATTTGCTGCTCAACTCTCGCCGTGTAATCTTCTGACGGTAGCGTGTTCAAAATTTCATACCTTTTCACTGTAATTGATTCTCAGTTAGATTGAGGTACCAGGGGCCCAACCATGCAACAAGGCTGCCAAAAACGACAACTTAACCAAGTCTCTACATGTTTTCGATTTCGACCGGATTGTAGCGCATAAACGTCGAGATTTACACGTTTGGAATCACTTGCAGTTCCACCACTTATGGAAAAGATCCTGCCCGGGCACTTCGAGCCGCGGCTATTTTGAGTGATCCGCTCCCATTCTCTGGAGCACCCGGAGATGGAGTTTCCCGGTCCGAGTCAGGGTGACAGGCTGGCTGTGTCACCTGGATTCATCAACGCGATCGGCGGCTTGTTGCTTATGGCCCCATGGGGCCGGACCTCGTTGTAGTCTCTGCGCCAAGCCTCCAACTTTGGGCTTTGCCGCCCTTCGGGTCGGCCTGATTCACCTTGCCGAACCCTATGGGAAAGCCTGCGGCCGGCGCTGCGGGGGGAGATGAACCCGGCTCCGGTCAAGCCCTTCCAGCAAGGCCGTCAATTGCGCCGACGACAGTCGCGTGACCCCGTCGGAGATCGGCGGCCACTTGAATGCACACTGATCCAGAGCCTTCCAAAACATCACCAGACCACTGCCATCCCAGGCAATGATCTTGACCCGGTCCGCCCGTCTGGCCCGGAGCACGACGATCTTCCCCCCGCAAACGGGT